>JBDNHJ010000140.1:0-24158 GCA_041688835.1 Fuerstiella sp. | reverse complement strand
TGGAAACTGAACAGCACGACGATAGGCCACCTCTGACCGGTCGAGCGATCGTGGACATCGACGATGATGGAAGTTTCCAAGTGGATGCAATCGCGGCGGGACGCGTTACCTTCTCGTCGTCGTTGCTGCCGGATTCAATGACCAAGATCCGCTTTCCGTACGTGCATGGTTTTGAAGCCGGAGACGATCGTGTGTTGGAAGTTAATCCTCAGCTTGTTCCGGCCGTCGTTGTGCGTCAGCAGATCATCAAGAGCGACACGGGCGAAGGCATTCCGGACATGGAACTGCGAGTTCTGTGGGGCGCGGCGGTGCAGGGCGATGGCAGTTGGCGAGACAGCAAGCCCACAACGACGGACGCCGACGGTTGGTGGACGGCTCGCGTGCTGCCCGGAACGATCAACGTTCGCATCAGCAGCCGCGTGCAGGGCTACCGAGGCACGGCGTGGTTCGACGGTCGGAACGGATATCTAGGAGTCGAAGCCAACGTCCCCGTCACCGATCAGATTGTCACGTTGCCGCCGGAAGCATACGTGCCATCGAAATCTCTGCAGGGGTGTTTGCAGTTCGAAGACGGTTCGCCAGCAGCCAACTGGACGGCCTACGGTCATCCGATTTCGTGGAACGATGTGGGAGTCGGCGGTGTTCGCACGCAGAAAGACGGCAGCTTTACGTGGAACTATCCGGTGGGTTATCCGCCGCGGTTGTACAACGTGTCGAACCGAAAATGGATGACGGAACACGGCTTCACCGATCGCCACGTGATTCCGAAAGTGATTTCCGAAGATCCGTTTGTGCTGGAAGTTCCAGAGCAGCCGCCAGTGAAGTAAGCCGCCTTGGCACAAGTATCTGGTCACAACCACGTCGCCGCGAATTTGCGATGTCGAACAGCCATTTGGGCGCAGCTTGGGCCGTTAAAAAGTTGATAGTGACATGGGATTTAGGGTCGTGAAACGATCGCGTTTTTGTCCCTGCGACCGTCCCCCCACCGATTTTACATCGGTGGAGAAATGTTTTTGCACTACGCTCGACGCTGCTCGGAACGATAGTGCAAAGACTTTTTCCCACCGAAATAAATTCGGCGGAGAAATTGCATCTCGCCGCGACGGAACAAAACTTGCGCAATCGACACGCCTCGTCAATACTGAGCGTTTAACACCCCAGCGCTAGCCTCGGTTCGTGCGAAGTTCTGTGCATCAACCGGGGCTAGCGCCCAAACGGCTGGCTAGAAGTGGCGTTGCGCAGGTAGAATCCTACTTCTGCTAGCATTGCATTCGGTTGGATGAATGTACGGACAACTTTTTGAAGAGCGAGTGTGCCATGAGTTCCGCGGAAAAATACACCCCTCAATACACGGTTGTCGACTATCAACTGTGGGAAGGCGATTGGGAACTATGGGCCGGAAGTGCGGTGGCGATGACGCCGAGCCCGTTCGGTCGGCATTCAAAGTTGCTCGTGGACATCGTGACGGAGTTCAACCTAGCGATTCGGGAAGCCAAATGCGATGCGACCGTGCTGGCTGAAATCGATTGGGTGATTTCCAATAACACTGTGCTGCGTCCCGATGTTACGGTCGTGTGCGGCGATGCTCCAGAACGTCACGTGGAAGCACCGCCAGCAGTGGTTGTCGAAGTGCTTTCGGCCAGCACGCGCGAACGAGATCTGACTTTCAAGCGTCAGATTTACGAACAACAGAAAGTGCCGTGGTATCTGATCCTCGATCCCGACAACAACACGCTGCTGGCACTTCGACTTGACGCTGATGGCGAATATCAGGCGGTGACTCACGACGACACGCTGAACGTCGATATTTGCGGCGAATGTTCGCTGGCCGTGCAGGTGGGACGGGTGTTCGAATAGATCGCAGTTAGCTTAGTAGCAGCTGCAAATCTTCTGCGGTCAGGCTTTTGATCAGGCTGCCGTCGGCTGAAATAATGGCGTCTGCCAGTTGGCGCTTTCCTTTCTGCATTTCCAGAATGCGTTCTTCCACGGTGTCGCGACAGATCAGCCGATACGCAAACACGTGTTTTTCCTGCCCCATGCGGTGAGCTTGATCGACGGCTTGTGCTTCCACAGCCGGATTCCACCATGGATCGAGTATGAAGACGTAGTCGGCGGCTGTTAAGTTCAGGCCGTGTCCGCCCGCTTTTAAGCTGATCAGAAACAGCGGACAGTCTTTGTTGTTCTGAAATGCTTCGACGCGTTCCTGACGTTTGTTGGTCTTGCCGTCGAGATATTCGTACGGGATGTTTTCTTTGTCGAGTCGCGTCTTCACGATGCTCAACAAGCTGGTGAATTGTGAAAACACCAATGCCTTGTGACCTTCCGCAGCCAGCTGAACCAACTGTTCGACGGCCGCGTCAATTTTGCCACTGGGTTCTGCGACTCGTTTTTTGTCAATCAGGCCCGGATGACAGGCGGCCTGTCGCAGTCGCAGCAGTGCTTCCAGCACATGGATCTTGGACTTCTTTAAGCCGTCGGTTTTGATTTTGGAATCGAGTTGAATGCGATAGTAATCGCGGAGTTCGTTGTACAGTTTTTTCTGTTTGGTGGGCATGTCGCAGTACAGCGTTTGTTCCGTCTTGCCCGGTAGTTCGGTCAGCACTTGTTCTTTGGTGCGCCGCAGCATGAATGGGCGCAGTGCTTGAGCCACCGTTTGCAGATGCTGTTGACTATCGTCTTCGTCATCCGTGTTGCGGGCTCGAGTCAGATTCTTAAACGCATTGCTGGAACCTAACATACCGGGATTCAAAAACTCAAACAGCGACCAGAGTTCTCACAGATGATTTTCAACAGGCGTACCAGTCATCGCCAGTCGATGATCGGCTTGAATCAAGCGGCAAGCTTTCGATGACAGCGCGTTCGAGTTTTTGATCGCCTGAGATTCGTCCAACACGGCGTAGTCGAATTCCAGTTCCGCTAGCTTGGTGATGTCCTTTCGCAGCGTTCCATACGTGGTGATCATCGCATCAGCGGCGGCGTTTTCGGAGGTGATTTCGCCAAAGACTTCTGTTCGAGCGAAGCCGGTAGAGTTGATGATGTTCAGGTTCGGGGCGAAGCGTGCGGCTTCGGCCAGCCAGTTGAAGATCAGGCTTTTGGGAACCACGATTAACGTCGGTTTTCGGACTTCCTTGGGTTTCAACTTGCGCGTGCGCCGAGATTCGAGCATCGCCAGCACTTGCACCGTTTTGCCCAGCCCCATGTCATCGGCAAGGCAGCCGCCGAGCCGAAATTCGCGGAGAAAACCCAGCCAGCCGAGTCCATCCTTTTGGTAGTCACGAAGATCACCGCGAAACGTGCGCGGTGCGGCCTTGGATTTGATGCCAGAGAAGTTCTTCAGTTTGCGGCAGAAGGACGCGAAGTCGCGGTCGCGGGTGGCTCCCTGTTGAGCGTCCAACAGGGCGTCGAGAATCATGGCTTGAGACGGTCGGAAGCGGATGCTGTCGTCGACGATTTCGCCAAGTCCGGCGATTTTGGCGTAACGCTGAATCCATTCTTCGGGAAGTAGGCCCTGCGAGCCATCACCCAGTTTGACAAATTGATCGCCATTGCGAACGGCTTGCAGCAAAGTCGGCAGAGCCACGCTGTGGCCATCGAAGTCGAATTCTGCGTTGAGGTTAAACCAGTCCAGCCCTGAAGTGACGCCGATTTTGAAATCGCCGGGATTGCGAATCTGAAGTCCTGCTGCGCGAACTTCCCAGTTCAGGTCGATCAGCTTTCGGACGGTTTCCGGCATGACGCGGCGGACAACCTGCACGTCTACCTCGCCTCGATGTCGCTCGTCCACGTAAGCGAATTCGACGCCGCTATCCAGCAGTTGCTTTTCGTAATGCGATTCCTGTTCTAAGTTCCGCCAGACGACGCGAGACGACGTTTCATCCCATATGCCAGCTTGGTCGTTCAGCCGACGTATCTCAACATCGCCGTACACGAAATCAACGGCTCCGAGCAGATACGTAGAACTCTGCAGGTGGCTAGGCAATGCATCCGGTTTCAGGAACCGTAAACGCGGGCGACAGTCGACTGACGCAGACTTGCCGATCAGCCGAGTCGGAAAATCAATGCCGGACAGTGACTTGCTGCCTAAAACTTTCTTGACGAACGATTCCCGTTCGGCGAAGGGGACCTTCAGTTCGCCGACTTGCCGGAGCAATTGGAACCACGGACTCTCACACATTGCTGCGTCCAGAAGACCGATGGAATCTTCGAACAGAGCGAATCCCGATTGCGTGAGCAGAACGGCATCGTGTACCGTGCGTTGCTGCGAAGTATCGTCGAATTCAGATTTCAGTACGCCTCGAATCAGCCACAGCTGGTCTTTCCGTTTTTCCTGAAACTCAACGGAGAACGTCCACGGTGCGTGCGCCGCCCACGCGACGGGCCGGTCGATAGCGTCTGATTGCCGGCCAAAAGTCGAAGCACTCAGCGACCACCGCAGTTGCCCGGTCGCCGCCATCATGGGCAATAGCCGAGTTCCCGCAGCGGCAGGGATTGTCACTCGCGAATAGCTCGGGGGCTGATAATAGCTGTAGTGACTCCGATGGGCGGCATACGGATCATCTGGCTGGTTGACCTTCAGGCAGTCCAGCAGTTCGTGGAGTATCTGACGGTGTTCTGTGCTCGGGAAGCTGTTGATACGCTCAGCGTTCAGCTTGCATTCTTTGACGGCTCCCATCGCGCCAGTCTTGCCTTCTTCGCAGAACAGCAATTCGATGACCAGCGATTTCTTTTGTTGTGAACGTTCGACATCGATGACGTACCACAGTTCTTTTTGTCGGTGGATGCTGCCCGGTGTCATTCGGCTAACACTTTGGCCGCTGTTTTCCAGTCTCAGAGCGGTATCCAGATGTTGTGACCACGTCGGCGGTTTCGGTGCTGCCGGTACCGACGCTCGAACTGCGCTGCCGCCGGCCATCTGATCCATCTTCAAGATGGTCGCCCAGATGTGCTTGCACGCCCCGTTGCCGTCGAAGTACGGACAGGTGCAGTCCATTTCTTCGACTCGACCATCGAGCCCTTGATCGACCATCACTTGGTAGATACCGCCAGCTCCGTTGCTGACGTCCGCAAATGCGGTCCCGGATTGATGCTCAAGTCTACTCACAAGACGTCGACGAAAGTATTGAGCGCCCCGCGCACGAACGCCGGAAGAAAACTGATGATGAAGCTGGCCTGCAAGAGACATGGAATCAATCTATTGGATGCGACTGCAAATTCACGAATCCCACGCCCGTGAGGACGTTTGGGTTCACGCAAGGGTGAGATTTTGCACGAAGAATAGCGATTTTGACTGCGGTGACATCATCGTCTGAGGAATTTCGCAGTCGCGCCCGAAAATTGGCTGTGCAGCAGGTCGGATCAGACAATTTGCAGGCATGTCAGCCGTGACAACGGGCTACGTTATGTTCGGTGAAATCTGGGCTGCGGTGTCGAAGTAAACCGCACATTCGCCGTCGTCCGTGACTTCGGCTTTGACCAGTGAATTGGCGCTGCGACCGACGGAATGCCAGCCGCCTTTTTCCATCAACAGCACGTCTGGTCGTTGGCGTTCATCGAATTTTAGCCGCACCTGAATGGAACCCTGTTCCGTGGACACAGTGACAACATCAGCGTCGTTGTGGCCGGGAACCGAAGATGGATGCACGATTGCATCCGCCGGGCCGACTTGACTGTCCGATGGCCATTGCGAAGCCTGCGATTTGTTCGTGGATAACGCCGTCACGCGCAGTGACGTTTCGGCAGGAACACGCAGCAGGTCCGGATGCAGTTCGTGAATCAGATTCACTTTGCCGGATGGCGTGGCGAATGTTCGATCAGCGAACAATACGTTGCTGACAAACGGATTCTTGACAGGGCCGTTGTGAAAATCTTCTGATGTGACACCGGCGGCATTGAGTTTTCGAAGCAAACGCTGCTTCCATACACTGACGTCGACATCAAATTCGTCGGCTAGGTCGACTCGGCGAGATAGCTGACGGAAGATTTCATGATCGCTCAACACACCTGCGGGAGGTTCGACCACGGGATTCACTGCGGCCAGATAATGATGACCATACGAGCCGATGTAGTCGTCTTCTTCAAGGAACGTGGTTGTGGGCAGCACAAGGTCGGCGCACTGTGCGGTGTCCGTCAGAAACAGATCGACAACGACCGTGAATTCGCGAGTTCGCAGAGCTTCCGCAACGGTTTCTGAATCCGGTAACATGGCCACCGGATTGGCCGCCCAAACGTAAGCCATGCGAATCGGCGGATCACTGGCGGCGATGATTCTTGGACCCAGCAGTGGTTCCGGAATGGTTCTCGGCGGCACAGTTTGGTTGGCGAAGTTGAAGTCGAAGGCATCGCGGCGCACGAAGTAGAACGATGCTCCGCCACCGGGGATACCGAGGTTTCCGGACACGGCGGCCAGAGCGTCGATTGTGCGAATGGTGGCCGCTCCGTGACGACGACGCTGCAGTCCCCAACCGATCATGCTGCATGTGGGGCCGTCGGCATAAGCGTGAGCAAGTTCGCTCAGTTGCGCAGTCGTAATGTCGGCAATCGCCGCCCATTCTGAACAGGATCTGGACATGGCCACGGCGCGGAATTCGGCCACGTGATCACAGTAGTCGGGTGCCGCCGAATCGGTGCGATTGTTTTCGAACAGCCACCGCGCCATTCCCATGGCGATGGCTGAATCGGATCCTGGCCGAGGCTGAACGTACACGTCTGCGATTGAAGTGGTTTGATGATGGACGGGATCGATCAAAACGATTTTCGTTCCGTTGGCACGCGCCTGTTTGAGTTCCGGGATGAGGTGGATGCTGCTGACGAAGACATTTTTGCCCCACAGGAAGATCGTCTTCGAATTGTGAAGATCGAAATAGTCGCTGCTGTCGCATGCGCCGAAGTCCTGCAGTTGAGCGGCCTCGCCAGCCCCAGAGCAGACGTCGCCACTTTTCATCGTCGCAGGTCCAAAGCGTTCGAAGAAGTAATCGCCGATGTGCTTCATCATGCCCAGCGAACCACCGCAGCGATATTGCAGGATCGAAGCGGCTCCGGATTCGTGGCGGAACTGCAGCATCTTTTCCGCCAGCAGATCCAGTGCTTCTACCCAGCTGATGTCTTGGAAGTCGCCGCCCTTGGTGCGCCGCAACAGCGGCGTCGTCAGTCGTTCGGTGGAGTTCTGTTGCGCCGGATAGCGACTGGTTCGGCCACAGATAAACCCCTGCGTGATCGAGTGATCCGGGTCTCCCTGCAGTTTGACCACTCGCCCGTTTTCGATGGTGGCGATCAATCCACAGGCGTCCGGACAGTCACGCGGGCAGGCGGTTTTCTTTTGGATGGTGTTTTGCATTTCGGCAGCCTACTTTCTAGGAACATGATTCACAAACCGTCAGTGATCAGGGTACGATACAGAGTCCCGATAAATCCCGTCCCATTCCTAGTCTGGTAAAGCGTCCGCAAATATGGACAATGCTGTCAGCTCAAGGCTCGCCCTATTTTTCTGCTTTTCAACGTCAGTCGTTTGTGCTGACGCGCCGGTTGATTTTGCGCGCGATGTGGTGCCGATCTTTGAGCAACATTGCGTGCGCTGTCATTCATCGCTCAGCAGCAAGGGCGACGTGTCGCTGGAGACGTTTGCTGATCTGGAGTCGAACGGATATGTGGTGGCTGGCGATGCGGAAAGCAGTCTGCTGCTGCAGGTCGTAGCGGGCGATCAACCGCAGATGCCGAAGGACAGCAGGCCGCTGGCCGCGAAGCAGGTTGACACGATTCGACGATGGATTGATTCCGGCGCTGTGTGGCCGGATGACGTCGTTGTTCGCGAACGGTCGAAAGCTGATGCGTCGTGGTGGTCGCTGCAACCGCTGAATGCGGCGATCTCTAAGCCATCGAGTGCGGATACGATTGATCAGTTTGTGCAAGCCAAACTTTTAGAACACGGATTACAGTCGGCCGACCAAGCAGATCGCAGAACGCTAATCCGTCGCTTGTATTTCGATCTGATTGGAATGCCGCCTTCGCCGGAAGCAGTGGCGATGTTTGTGGCAGATGCCGATCCGCGGGCTTACGACAAGCTGGTGGATCAATTGCTCAGTTCGCAACACTTCGGCGAACGGTGGGCTCGACACTGGCTGGATATCGCTCACTACGCGGACACTCACGGCTTCGAACGCGATAAGCGGCGCGACAATGCGTGGCACTATCGCGATTATGTGATTCGAGCGTTCAACGACGACAAACCCTTCGATCAGTTTCTGAAAGAACAGATCGCCGGTGATGTGATGGCCCCAGACGATGCGGATGCGATGGTCGCCACTGGCTTTCTGTCAGCTGGCCCGTGGGATTTTGTCGGTCAAGTGGAAACTCAGAGCCCCGAACTTCGTCGAGCCGCTCGGGCGCTGGATCTGGATGACATGGTGACTCAAGTGATGACCGCGAGCGTCGGGATGACGGTCAACTGCGCTCGCTGTCACGACCACAAACTGGATCCGATTTTACAGCGTGAGTACTACCAATTGACCGCCGTGTTCGCGGGACTGAAACGAGCCGACCGAGACGTCAGTCAGCAGGCTCGCGATGACCATGCAACGCAGAAGCAGACACTGGAAACCGCAATCGGTGAAATCCAGGCGAAGCTCGGTCAACTGGAAGGCAAGTCAATCGATCTGGCGGATATCGTAGGCGGTGGCAACGGATTCGGTTCCGGAAAGAAAGGACTCGGCATTGATGTTCGAACCGGAAAGACGCAGGAACGATCGTTCGGAGATCTTGGCGACGTCAAGCCGGGTGATTTTCGAAAGTGCGAACACTCATTCATTGATGGTGTGTTTGTTCCGGCGAACAAGCGGACACAAATCACATCGTCGAACGTGTTTGCGAACGATCTTCCGGCCAACAGCGGCAAAGCATGGGACATGATTCGCAATGGCCCGGTTGCCAGTCAGTTTTCGACACAATTCGGAGCGACAGATTTCCATACTGCCGACCATTCGCTGATTGGTCTGCACGCCAACGCGGGAATCACGTTTGATCTGGCTGCCATTCGCGGCGGTTGGAAAGACGATAACACAGACGAAGCAGGGGTGTTTCGTTTTTCAGCGACGGCGGGCTATGGCGGTCGAACAGCAGAACCCAGCGCTGAATATTACGTGCTGCTGGATGGGGCTTTGAAAGCGTCGCGAAAGATCGGTCGCAACGATGCGGCCGCGATCGCTTTCGACATCCCCAGTACGGCGAAGTTTCTGACGTTGATCGCAACTGACGGCGGCAACGGTTACGGCCATGACCAAATCAGTTTCGGAGATCCACGGTTGTCGCGCGTCGTGGCAAGCCATCATGCTGTCGAACGTCAACAACAACTGACCGAACTTCGACAGCAGCAAACACAGCTTGCTCAACAATTGCAACAGCTCGGGGAACCGCCCGTATTTTTCGGAGTCGTCGCCCAAGCACCGCCCGAAGTCAACGTGCTGGTGCGCGGCAACCCAGAAACTCCTGAAGCAGAAGTCGTGCAACCGGGCACGCTGGGGTGGAAGACAGCGGACGTCACGTTCGGTGATCAAGAAATGGACGAAGGCCAGCGGCGTGTGGCACTGGCGAACTGGATTACGGACGAACGCAATCCACTGACGGCGCGCGTGATCGTCAACCGACTGTGGCATTGGCATTTCGGGCAGGGAATCGTCGACACGCCGAGCGACTTCGGCTATGGCGGTGGCCGACCGACTCATCCGGAACTTCTGGATTGGCTGGCAGCGGAACTGATCAGGTCGAATTGGAGCTTGAAGCACATTCATCGACTGATCGTGACGTCCGGTGCCTATCGTCAAAGCAGTCGTCTTGCTGAAGATGCCGCCGCGGTGGACAGTGACAATCGTCTTCTGTGGCGCATGAATGTTCGCCGTCTGGAAGCGGAAGCCGTGCGCGACAGTGTGCTGACGGTGACGGGCAAGCTGAACACACAGATGTTTGGTCCCGGTTATCGAGACTTTAATTATCAGGAAGCGTACGCTCCGATCTACACGTACAAGACGGCAAATTCACCGGACTTGTGGCGTCGCAGCGTGTACCGCTTTGTGGTTCGCACGACGCCTCAGCAGTTTTTGGCGACGCTGGACTGTGCGGACCCCGCCAACTTTACGCCAAAGCGAAACGTCACCACCACCGCACTGCAGTCGCTGGCGATGTTCAACAACGATTTCATGTTACAGCAGTCCGCGTACTTTGCGGAACGGTTGCAGCGTGATGCGGAGACGGTCGATCAGCAGATTGATCGAGCGTTTCAGTTAGCGTTTTCTCGAGCTGCGACAGATGATGAACGTACCGCCGCCAAACGTTTGGTGAATGATCAGGGATTGCTGCACCTGTGCCGAGTTCTATTGAATGCGAATGAGTTTGTGTATGTTGACTAAAGAAAATCACAGCTCTGATGCCATAACGCTGCCAGCGCGCGGGGGCACGTCGCGTCGTGAGATTCTGCAGGCCGCTGCGGGAGGTTTCGGTTGGCTGGCGGCTCAGTCGATGATGCAGCAGGAAGCGGCGGCGATTCAGGGCAGAGAGACTCATTATCCCGCCACAGCGAAGGCCGTGATTCAGATTTTCTGTCCCGGTGGCATGAGTCAGGTGGATACGTTCGACCATAAACCGGAACTCATCAAACGGGCGGGCAAACCGTTTGACGCGGACGGCACGCTGCAGTTTTTTGCATCGAAGCCGGGGAATTGTCGTCCGAGCTTCTGGCGGTTTCGGCAGCATGGCGAATCGGGTCTGTGGATGTCGGACTTGTTTCCGCAACTGGCGACTTGCGTTGATGACATGGCGTTCATTTATTCCATGCACAGCAAATCGGCGTTGCATGGGCCGGGCTGTTTTATGATGAACACCGGGTTCACGTCGCCCGGTTTTCCCAGCATGGGATCGTGGGTGACCTACGGTCTGGGCAGTGACAGCGAAAACCTGCCCGCGTTTGTGGTGTTGCCGGATCCAGCGGGACTTCCGCCCGGAGGCATCATCAACTGGGGTTCCGGATTTCTGCCCGCCGTGTACCAAGCCACGACGCTGGAAACCGCCGCCGGTCGCCAACCGATTGCCGATTTGTTTCCACCCTCGAACGCGACCAGCATGAATCGCGCCGCCGACAAGGCGGACTTGGATCTGCTGCAGCAATTGAATCGAGCACACTTGCGAGAACGATCGGGCAACACAGATCTGGAAGCGCGCATCGCCGCGTATGAACTGGCAGCGAGGTTGCAGCTAAGTGCGCCAGAAGTGGCGGATATCAGCAGTGAAACAAGCGACACAATGCAGTCGTATGGTCTGGAAGACGAACAGACTTCGGTGTTCGGGCGACAGTGCTTGTTGGCTCGACGGTTGATCGAACGCGGCGTGCGGTTTGTGCAGATTTATTGCGGCGCGGAGAACACAACGGCCAAGAAGATTCGTCCCAACTGGGATTCGCACGAAGACCTGTCGCGCGATCATGGGCATTGGGGCCGCGTGCTGGATGTGGGAGCTTCCGCGTTGCTGAAGGACTTGAAGACGCGGGGATTGTTGGAGGAAACTCTGGTGATGGGTACGACGGAATTCGGTCGCCAACCGGCCGCTCAGGGGGCCGCCGCAAAAGGTCGCGATCACAACGCCGGAGCCTTTACCGCTTGGATGGCGGGTGGAGGGATCAAGGGGGGAGTCGGTTTTGGAGCCACGGACGAACTGGGCTTCAAGGCGGTGGAATCTCCAACGTACAGTTACGATCTGCACGCCACCGCGTTGCATTTGCTGGGCATCGATCACACCGAATTGACGTTTTATCACAACGGCATCGAACGTCGTTTAACGGATGTTCACGGGCATGTGATTCGCGAATTGCTTTAGGGTCTTACTCAAGATGATGCGCCCACAGATCGCACCATTTTGGAAATTCCGAGCGGAAGCGCGCATCGGCTGCGGGGCTTCCGCTTCAGGGTCTTGTCAATCACCCGCCACCATTGTTGTCTTTGATTCGCCGGAGTTCTGCTTCCACTTCCCGAAGCCGAGCCTCCGCTGCAAGGCGCGCGGCGTGCTCCTCATCCATCAGATCAGCTTTGGTCAGCTGCTCTTCGCCGGTTTCTGAATCGACGATCACCAGATCGTGATCTCGTAAATACAGGTCAACGCCCAGCGTCTCACATCGCAGCCGACCGTCCGATTGTGGAATCTGACGCAGGCATCCGTCGATCATGCGATAGCCCTGCAGCGGTGGTTCCAAGTCGTCAGCCGTCGGGTCGTACAGGAAGTATTCCTTGACGCCCATGTTCTCGTAGATCACCGGCTTGTCAACGATGTCGACAGAGCTGGTGCCTCGCGAAGTGACTTCAAACACCACATCCGGCACTCGCCGCTCTTTCCATGTCTGAAACGTGCGGCGGCGTCCGGGAGGATGATCAAGTACCACAAAGCAATCGGGGACGATGAATTTCGACGGCGATCCATCTAGGTAATAGACCAACAGGTCACTGGCCAGATAGACCTGCTGACCGGCGTAACGCTGGCGAAAAATCTCCAGCACACGAAACATCCAGTCGCGGTGCAGATCTGTTTCGCCCATGGGTTTACCGTCGGATTCGGGATAGTCGATTTGGTTGCCTGCTGTGACTGTACTCATGCCGGGACTACCTTTCGCGATGAATCGTAACTGCCGACAGTATATCGCAGCAACCTAGATAAGTCATTGACGATCTTGACATTCGGGGCGTCGGATACAGCCCTGAGGCAGGATGCTGGATAATTCCGATTTCGCAAACGCCTATCAACGTTGCTATACTGTCGGTCACTCCGAAACCTTACGTCCCCACCCCATCCCGGCCCGGTCACCGTTATGCGTCACTTGTTGTCCGTCATCGTCGCCTTGCTTTGTCTGACCGCCGATTCTGAATCGCAGGCTCAGGCGGAAGTGCAGTTTCAACGGGACGTGTTGCCGATTTTTCAACAGCACTGTCTGGATTGTCACGGGATCGACGAAGCGGAATCGGATCTGCGTTTGGATTCGCTGATCGCAGCCTTGCAGGGAGGAGACTCGGGCGAAAAAAGCATCGTGCCTGGGCGCAGCGACCAGAGTTATCTGATTGAACGAGTGACTCATGCCGACGCATCGCAGCGGATGCCGCCCGACCAAGAAGCTCTGTCCCTCCAACAAATCGCAACGCTGAAGGCGTGGATCGACGATGCCGCGCAATGGAAGCAGGCTCAGCAGACTATCGGCCAACAAACGCTGAATCACTGGTCGTTCCAACCGCTCGTCCGTCCGGACATCGCTGGCGATGGCGTGGCTGCGATCGATGCGTTTGTGAAGGCAAAGTTGACGGAGTCGAATTTGCAGATGTCGCCGACAGCCGAACGTCGTCGATTGATTCGGCGGCTGTTTCTGGTGATGCACGGGTTGCCACCGACTCCGGAACAGGTGGCGGCATTCGTCAACGACAATCAGCCAGATGCGTGGCAGCGACTTGTGGAGCAGGTTCTGGCGAGTCCTCAGTATGGCGAACGGTGGGCTCAGCATTGGCTGGACCTTGTTCGTTTCGGAGAAACCAACGGCTACGAAACCAATCGCGAACGACCGAACGCGTGGCCCTATCGCGACTGGGTGATTGACGCCTTCAACAGCGACAAGCCGTATGATCAGTTCATCGTTGAACAAATCGCGGGCGACGCGGTGGGTGATCCAATCGGCACGTCGTTTCTGGTCGCAGGCCCCGTCGACATTGTGAAAAGTCAAGATCCGAATCTCACGATGATGCAGCGGCAGGACGAACTGGCCGACATGATCAACACCACCAGCACCGCTTTTCTGGGACTGACCGTCGGCTGTGCGCGTTGCCACAACCACAAGTTCGATCCGATTTCGCAGACGGATTACTACGCCATGCAGGCCGTGTTTGCAGGAGTTCAACACGGCGACACGGCTATGCCGTTGCCGGACGACGTTCAACAGCAAGTCGCGAAGTTTGATGTCGAGATCGCCACGCTGCAGCAGCAGTTGGCGAAATTCATTTCGAAAGACACGAAGCGACCGGCCGTCGATCCAAAGCTGAATGTCGAAGAATTCGCAGCGGTGTCGGCGAAGTTTGTGCGATTCACCATCAACAGCACAAATTCTGGACAGCCCTGCATCGACGAATTGGAAGTGTTTTCCGGTGACGAAAATGTGGCTCTGGCAAGTGCCGGATCGAAGCCGTCGTCATCTGGCGACTTCGTGCATCCGCTGCACAAACTTCCGCAGATCAACGACGGCATCTATGGAAATCCCAACAGCTGGATTTCGGCTCAGGTCCAGGGCGGCTGGGTGAAAATCGAATTCGCCAAACTGCAACCGATCCACCGTATCGTGTGGGCGCGGGATCGTCAGGGCAAATTCGGCGATCGCTTGGCGGTTGACTATCGCATCGAGGTTTCCACTGACGATCGCGAATGGACGTCGGTGGCAAGTTCCGCAGATCGTCAATTGCCGAACAAGGAATCGAATGCGCCGGACTACGATTTCACTGTGTTTGAGCCGGAAGAAGCGGAAGCCGGTCGGGCATTGTGGAACTCACTGCAGGCGAACGCAAAGCAACGCGAAGAACTGACGAAACCGCGTCTGGTACATGCGGGCACGTTTCGTCAGCCCGGGCCGACTCACCGCTTGTACCGGGGTGAACCCGCCTTGCCGCGCGAACAGGTGTCGCCTGCGGGAATTGCGTCGCTGCAGGGCGTTCAACTGGCGGCTGATTCGGCGGAACAACAGCGGCGCGTGGAAACGGCGAAGTGGATTGCCAGCGACGCGAATCCGCTGACGGCTCGCGTGATCGTAAACCGCTTGTGGCAGTTTCATTTTGGCACCGGCATCGTTGATACGCCGAGCGACTTCGGAGGCAACGGAACCACGCCCACTCATCCGCAGCTACTGGATTGGCTGGCCGCGGAATTGATCGACAGCGGATGGTCGTTGAAACATATCCACCGTTTGATTCTGATGTCCGCCACTTGGCAACAGGACAGTCGACCGCAGGTCGCGGCGATGCAGGTCGATGCCGCCTCACGATTGTTGTGGCGTTTTCCGCCGCGCCGCTTGGAAGCGGAAGGCATTCGTGACTGTATCGTGGCCGTGACAGGCAAGCTAGATTCGACGATGGGCGGACCGGGTTTCAGTGCCTTTGAAGTGGCATTGGAAAACGTGAGGCACTATTTTCCGAAGCAGGACTTCGGCCCGGCAGACTGGCGGCGGATGGTGTATCAAACCAAAGTGCGCCAAGAACGCGACGCCGTGTTTGGTGTCTTCGATTGCCCCGACGGAAGTTCGGTGACTCCTAAACGCAGTCGCTCCACAACGCCACTTCAGGCATTGAATTTGTTGAACAGCCGCTTCGTCATGCAGCAGGCCGAGTTTCTAGCGGAACGCCTGCATCGTGAACGTGAGGAACCGACGGCGAAAGTTGTGCGAGCGTACGAATTGTGTTTTGGCCGCTCGCCGACACCGGATGAAATTTCCGCAGCGTTAGAGTTTATTGACCGTACAGACTGGATTCAGTTTGCTCGAGCAATGTTGAACGCGAACGAGTTTCTGTTTGTCCCCTAACGCGGGAGGCCCGCAGCCGATGCGAGCTATCGCTCGGAAGTTCCTAATGTTGCACGCACGACAGTGTCAGACGCACAAACAAGATGAACAGCATGATCAAGAGACTTATCGTATCGACAGTGCTGCTGCACACCGCTTTCGCGAGTCAATGTATGGCTCAGGAAGTTCGTGTACCGCAAGTTCGCGCGATGATTGAACGCAGTCTGCCGTTTATTCAGGAATGGGGCATGGAATGGAGAACGGACAAGAAATGCGTGTCATGCCACGTCACGACATTCACAACTTGGGCACTGAATAGCGTGTCAGAAAACGGTTTTGATGTTGACGACAAAGCGGTGCAGGATTGGAACGACTGGTCGCGTGACTGGGGCAACCACGTGGCGGTCAAACGTCGCGATGAAGCGCAGCGAGACGACACGCTGCTGGCAGAAAACGATTCTGTTGGTCAGTTGCTGCTTGGTCGGCAGCAATCCCCAAAGTCACCGCCGGATTGGGTGGCCGAATATCGCGGCTTTCTGACAAAGTCGCAGAACGAAGATGGGTCTTGGAAAGCGGGCGGTCAGCTGCCGCTGCAAAAGCGTCCACAGCGCGAAACGCAGGAGGTCAGCACTATGTGGGCTTTGGTGTCGCTGCAGGATTCTGGAGCGACGGAGGAAGTTTTTCAGCCCGCACTGGCTTCGGCGACAAAATGGCTGGGAACGAAGACTTCAGGCGAGTCGACTGAATGGTGGGCCACGCGATTGTTAGTGCAACGCCTGTCCGGGAATTCCGACGCGGCCGATCTGAGCCGCAACACGATACTCGAACATCAACACGAAGACGGCGGTTGGGGCTGGCTGGTCTCAGAGAAAAGCGATGCCCTTGGCACTGGCATCGCACTCTATGCGCTCGCGCGGGATGGCGCTGTTGCTGCGGACGCTGAAGTATCGCGGGCAATTTTGTTTCTGCAGCAAACTCAGGACAAGGACGGTGCTTGGCCGGTTCATGGCACAAAAAAGAACGGCGCGGATGATGTGACGGACACGGCAACGTATTGGGGAGCCTGCTGGGCCGTGATCGCTCTGGCGGAATTTGTCGAAGCCCCACCGATAACAGTGGAAATAGGAGCAGAAAAATGAATTTCAACACCATGCACAAACATCAGCTTGCGTCTCGACGTCGATTACTGGTTGACACAGCACGTGGACTGGGCGGAATTGCGCTGGCCAGTCTGCTGCACGAACAGGGACTGTTGGCCGATGCCAAATCGCCACTGCGTCCGCAGATTGATCCGTCTGAGCCGTTTGCCGCGCGGGATGCCCACTTGCCGGCAAAGGCGAAGAACGTGTTGATGATCTTTTGTTCGGGGGCCTGCAGTCAGATCGATACGTTCGACTATAAGCCTGAACTCATCAAACGCCATGGCGAACCGATGCCTGGCGCGGACAAGCTGATCACGTTTCAGGGAGGGCAGGGCAATCTGACAAAGAGTCCCTGGAAATTCAAACCGCGCGGTGAGTGTGGCAAGATGGTGTCGGATCTGGTGCCGATGCTTGGCGATCTGGCGGACGACATGTGTTTCATTCATTCGCTGACCGGTAAGACGAACACTCACGGACCCGGCGAAAACTTTATGTCAACGGGCTTCACACTGGACGGTTTTCCCAGCATGGGAGCGTGGACCACGTGGGCGTTAGGAACGGAAAACCAGAACCTGCCAGCTTACGTCGCGATCCCTGATCCGCGCGGGACTCCGCAATCGAGCGTCAACAACTGGGGGCCCGGATTTCTTCCGGCCGCGTTTCAGGGAACCGATTTTAACGCGTCGAAGCCACTGCGGAATCTTGAGCGACCGACAGGAATCGACGCCGCGACCGATGACGCGACTCGCGAATTTCTGCAGCAGTTGAACCGCAAGCATCTTGAACAATTTCCGGGGGACAGCGAACTGGCGGCGCGGATTTCCAGTTATGAATTGGCGGCCAAAATGCAGTTGAGCGTTCCGAAGGTCGGCGACTTGTCGACCGAATCGGCCGCGACGATCAAGATGTATGGAGCGGACGATACGCAGAACACGTTGAAAGCGGCGTATGCCAAGAATTGCATTCTGGCGCGACGACTGGTTGAACAGGGCGTGCGTTTTGTGCAGGTATTCAACGGTGCCTATCAAACGGGCGGTGAAGGCGTCAGCAACTGGGACGGTCACAAAGCGCTTCAGGATCAATATGCAAAACACGGGCCGGTGCTGGATCAACCGACGGCGGCATTGCTGAAAGATCTCAAGCAACGCGGCTTGTTGAAAGACACGCTGGTGGTGTGGTGTACGGAATTCGGCCGCATGCCCACGTTTCAGGCGGGAGCCAGTGGTCGAGACCACAATCCGGAAGGCTTTACGGCATGGATGGCGGGTGCCGGTGTGAAGGCTCCGTTTACATACGGAGCCACCGACGAATTCGGCTACAAGGCGGTTGAGAACGTGGCCACGGTCTACGATTTCCACGCCACGATTCTTCGGATTTTGGGACTCGATCATGAACGACTGACGTATTATCACAACGGCATTGATCGGCGTCTGACGGATGTGCATGGTCACGTGATCGGCGATGTCTTGACTTAGAACATTTCTGCTGTGTGAGTTGTTTAAACGAAACGGCCGTTGACTCGACGCTGCGCTCACCTTGCAATTCTAGTCAACTAGAAATACTGGGGGGGGCGAACAATGCCGAAATCGGCGTCGGAGTATCCGACCGAGCTAGAACTGCAGATTTTGAAAGTGCTGTGGGAACAGTCGCCGCTGACGGTTCGCGAAGTGCGCGATGCGCTGGACGCTGGCGGGCGAGATCTAGCGCACACGACCGTGATCACGATGCTGACACCATGGTCGAAAAGGGCCAGCTTGAAAAGCTCGATCCGCTACAGGGAAAAGCGTTTCGATTTGCGCCGCTGATCAATCGCGACGCTGTGTCTAAAGGAATGCTGGGCGATTTTGTCGAGCGTGTGTTCGACGGATCTGCCGAAGCCGTGATGCTGAGCCTGTTTGATGTTGCGGAACTCGACGCGGCGGAATTGGCCAAGATTGTCATTCCTCGACATCCTGCGACTCGTTATTCGGCAAAGATGAATGCCGGTGCGGTCAATCTTGTTGGCAGTTCGTCATGGTCGACTTGGAGCGTCCCGGAGGAAGAAGTTGAAAAAGCGAAACTCGTGATTGCGCCTGGTGGCAGCGGTATTTGGCAAAATGTCCAAGCAGGAGTCTTTAGCGTTGCCGCGAAGCGACCACCGTTTCAGCTGCTCAAGTTCCCACTAGGAAATCACCCCATTTTCGCAGAATCTGATGTGCACTTCACTTCCGGGTCAGGTGACTCCAAGGGCAAAGGAATTCACCTTCGTTCAGCAACCAGCCAGATCGAAGTTCTTCCAGCGGCTCAGCTTCAGGTCCATCGTCTCGTCGAGAAGACGACGGACCTTGAAGAAAGTGAGCGGCGAGTCGAAATACCCAGCGCTGACGGAGTGAGTGAAACGTTGACCGCCGATCTGGGCCGCGAAAGTGTGATTGACGAAGACGATGTTCTGTCAGTCACCACGATGGCCGACGCACAGTCCCCGTCCAAGTACTCAGTCCTGTTGACACTTCGTCAAAGCGGCGTGAAACAACTTCAGGTCACGGTCGGTTCCATACTCGGCGAACCAGCACGACAGTTGCCATACGCCGTCTTCGCCGACGGTGAATTGGTGTCGTCGATGCAACTAAAGAATCCGAATCCCGACAACCCAATCGTGATCGCGTCGGGACTAACGCAAGAGCAGGCGAAAAATATCGTAGCGCAGATTCGTAAGATCTTGCCGCAACCACGAGCGGATGAGAAAGCTGCAAAAGCGTTTGACACCTTAGATCAGCCTGCCATGCAGGGCGACGAAGCTCGCAGTTCAGAAATCGCCACCTTTGAATCGGTGCGGCAAAACGAAGACTATCGGATTACGCTTCTTGGCGTCAAAAAAGGTGTTGATTTTCTCGACTCTCAAGAGCTCGTTCACGACGGTGCGCGTCCCCACGGCAAGAACGTCGTGCCGTGGATGCGAGTGACAACTGTTATCGAGAAACTAACGAACAAGGACGAGCCATGGGGTTTCAAAGCCGAAACAGAAGACGGCTCCGAACTCGTTGGCACGATCAATAATGAAAGGAACGGCCGCGTAATGGGCAGTCGTATCAACGGACTTGAGGAAATGGATCTTCAATATCCGCCACTTCCCGCTGCCATCTTTCCGGCGGAAACACCGAAAGGCTCATCGCCGAAGACCAAGGTCTACCTCTTCACATTATCCGGCAAGATCCAAGAATCGGATACTGTCACACTCCGTTTTTGGTTTGGCGACGAAGGCGACCGCCGCGAATTAGTCTTTAAGAATGTTCCGATGCCGTAGGCCGAATCAACGTACCTGGAGCACCCGCTAACGAACGCGAGAACAATAAGTGGGATAGGCTTCCAGCCTGTCAATCCAAAACGACAGGCTGGAAGCCTATCCCACATTCAAAACGCGTCAGTTATTGTTCCCGCATTCCAAAGCGAATCAATCTCGGTCCGGCTTTCGCTCCGCTCACGGAGCCCACAAAATGTATCGAGGATTAAACGCAGTCTGTCGCCGTTGGCAGCAGAGATTCTCCTGTGCCTGACTGGTGGAATTTCAATTGCTCAAGGGCCGCCGGAATCGAAATCTCACCAACTGGTACTGAAGCTTGCTGAGCCAATTTCGCTTGACCAAGGGAATACGTTTGGCCTCACAATCGATGCCGGTGGCTCGCCCGAGCTCGGCGTCTTGGCTCGCGTTCGACTTTCATTCATCGACAATCGACCGGAAAGTGGAAAGACGTCTCGTCGTTGGGGGAATGTTCGTGGAAACTTCTTGTTGAGCGAAGACGCGCCAGCGCCCAAATTCTTAGTCCCGGCTGAGTCGCTGGTTGTTGACGAAAAAAGTGGTGGAATCGCGAACGTTGACTGGCAGATTACAAACGGGCGTTTCTCGCCGCACGTCCTGACCCTTCGCCAAGGCCAGCCGATGACGCTGACCAACAAGGACAAGAATCACGATCGACGCATCGCTTTTGCTAGTCCGTCCGTGACAGCAGCATGGTCTGGAGCGGCATGGCACAAGCCGCCGCCAAGACAGTAGGAAAGCGAGCATCGACGAAGAGTCAGCTCGGAAATCTTTCGGACTCAGTCGTGCCGTTCTGTGTGCCGCCTGCTATGGTACGCTGTGTAAGCAAACGGATTCCGGTGTTGTCGCGAGTTCCAACAATGCTCCCGCCGTACATGTGTGATCTGTGAAAAGTTCACTGCAATAATCCTCCAGCTGCCGCGAAAGACCATTTTATGTTTCGAACTCCTGTGCTCTTGTTGTTGATGTGTACGTTGGCCCAGGCCGAAGACTGGAAACCCTTGTGGCCGGAAGGTGCTCCGGGTGCCAACGGCACGGCTGAGCAGGATGTGCCCGCGTTGCTGGCATTTCTGGCGGCGAAAGACAACGCCAATGGTTGCGGTGTGGTTGTCTGTCCGGGCGGCGGTTACGGCGGGTTGGCGATGGATCACGAAGGGCATCAGATTGTAGCGTGGCTAAACGAACGCGGCATTAGTGCGTGGATTTTGCGCTATCGTCTGGGTTCGAAGGGATACCATCATCCGATTCAACAGGGAGACGTATTGCGAGCCATCCGCACGGTTCGCAGCGCGGCAGCCGACAACGGAGTTGATCCGGATCGGATCGGCGTTTGGGGATTTTCTGCGGGAGGCCATTTGGCTTCCACTGCGGCGACTCACTTTGATCTGGGCGATGCCACCGCAGCCGATCCGATCGACAAAGTCAGCAGCCGTCCCGACTTCGCTGTGTTGTGTTATCCCGTCATCACCATGGACGAAGTGTTCACCCACATGGGATCTCGCAAGAATCTGTTGGGGCCGGAAAAGGACAATCCGGAACTCGTGGAATTGATGTCCAACGAAAAACGGGTGACCAAAGACACACCGCCCACGTTCATCTTTCATACCACAGACGATCAGGCGGTGCCGGTCGAAAACGCGATCGCCTTTTATTCGGCGTTGCGCAAGAACGGCGTCAGCAGCGAACTCCACATCTACCAAAAAGGCCGCCACGGTGTAGGTCTGGGAGGCACCGACGAAGTTCTTTCCACCTGGCCCGCTCGCTTGGAAGATTGGCTGAAGATCAACGGGTTTACCGCGAAGTAGCGGTAACCGTCCACCACAGAATCTGACGTCAACTCCAACGCCAACTCAAACATGAAACGATTGATATGATCAACTCTCATCTGGCCATCATCCTGACTTTGCTGGCGTGGTCCGTTTATGCCGCGCACGAAACCAGAGCCGATGAAGCTGCCCCGGTCGAAAGCTATCTGCTGGAAGGGAAACTTGCCGACGGCGCGACGGCGATGCAGGCTCTCATCGAAGCAGATGCCAATGATCAAAACGCTCGCTTCAGCTTGGGCGTCGTGCAGTTCCTGCAGGCGATCGAGGGACTCGGCCAAGATCACTACCGCTATGGTCTGCTAGCCGGGCGCGCTCGTTCCATCACGTTCATGCGATTGCCGCTGCCTGAGAACAAATCGCCCGCAGAAATCTCGTACGTGAAGGCCCGAACAATTCTGCAGGATATGCTCGATCGGCTACGCACCGCCGAAAAAACTCTGGCGGCCGTTCAACCTGACAACGTCAAACTGCCGTTGAGGCTGGGCATGATCCATCTGGACCTGAACGGTGACGGCGAAGTCAACAACGCCGAATCGATGTGGCACATCACGCAAACTCTGCAGCGTCCCAGACGGCCCCCAGAACCAGCACCGCCTCAAGAATTTCCGATCACCTTTGATGCCGGCGACGTGGCTTGGTTACAGGGATACTGCCATTTTCTGTCATCATTTGCTGAAGTCATTCTAGCCTACGACTGGCAGGATCAGTTCGAACGTACGGCTCATCTGGCCTACCCAAAGGTGGATTCGCCCTACGAATTTCTGGAAGCCGAAGGCACGGGGGCGTTCATGTCTTTCGGGGCTCAAAATCTTCTGGATGTCATTGCCGCCATCCACACCATCAACTACGAACTTGTCGAACCCGAACGCATGCAAACATCGTTGCAGCACCTCGAAACCGTCATTGCACTCAGTCGCAAGTCTTGGAAGTTCATCGAAGCGGAAACCGACGACAATCACGAATGGGTACCGAATTCAGAACAAACCTCCGTCATGCGTGGCTTCAACGTCACGGCCGGCATCATGGCTGGCTGGCTGGATTTCCTCGACGAATTCGAACTGATTCTGCAGGGCAAAAAACTTGTCCCCTTTTGGCGTGGCATCAAAGGCGGCGTCACGCCGTTCGGCGACTGGCCACGCAACCCAGACATCGGGATCAACGCCCGCAAAATTTTCACCGAACCCACACGCTTCGACCTCGCACTCTGGCTACAAGGCACGGGCCTCACACCGTATCTCGAAGAAGGCGACATCACCACCGCCGATGACTGGACCCAAATCACGCGAAACTTCCAAGGCCAATTCTTCTACTTCGCCCTCTGGTTCAACTAGGCCGGGAAGCCCGGCGGCCTGTGGCGTGAGACGTTGGGTTGGCTTCGCGGGGAGTCGAACCGCCGAGGGGGCGGGTGAGGTTGGGTTGAGGGGGCGTTTTTTTGTCGCCGTTTTGCGTGTCTTTTGTGTATTCCGTGGTTTTCACTTTGAGTGGATTGGTTGTCCACGGACGACACTGAATACACGGAAAGAATCGCAGTCGTGGATGGAGCTTCAATCGCTGGTTTGCAGCTGACACTGGCTTGCGTCACCGCAGACGTCGCAGCCCGTTCCATTGCCGCGGGCGACATTCAGGCAGTGGTCGATTCGATCGTTGATGATGGCCGACATGCCAGCATGCAAGCCGAAGGGGGCGGTGACCAGCCACTGGACGTCAGGGAACGATTTCGCAGCGGCGGCAACAAGGGCCGGGATATCTTCGCTCCAGTGTCGGCCGGGAGACAGAAAATAGGGGAACACGATGACACGTGTCGCTCCGCGTTCAACACAGTTCGCGAAGGCTGTCGCGATGTCCGGCGCGGCAAGTTCCATATGAGCCGGTTCAACGATGGAATATGCGGACTGAGCGGTGAAGACCTTGGTCGCTTCCAGCAACATGTCGTTACTGGCTGCACGACGGGAACCGTGATCGACGATTATCACAGCGGTTGTGGAACGAGTCTGATCGGACATGGCGTAAAGTCCAGGGTGAAGAACGAAGTTGGATGCGTTTACGAAAAATCTCACGGGATGATAGGCAGCCAGCGAGAACTTTCAGCGGCATCCGATCAGTTCGTGGTCTGAATCAGCAGGGCTATGATTTCGCGATTCGCTTCCGGAAAATCCAGTTCGGCCAGTTCGGTCGGGTGGACCCAGCGAAATGCCGCTCGCGGAGTTGGCGTGCTCCCCGAATTCGGTACCAGTTAGAATGAGAGTCTTCAGAGCCCAATTCCGGGCGAGGAGATTTTGATGAGTAATTCGAAGCGAAAACGTCGCAGTCCTGAGCAAGTCGTGAAAGCCCTAGCGGAAGGTGAG
>JBDNHJ010000139.1:0-56230 GCA_041688835.1 Fuerstiella sp. | reverse complement strand
CTCAATGGGAAAACACGTACAACCGTCGGATCGGCCAGCCACCCATTCACCCGAAAAAGCTCAGATCAAAGACATTCATCGGCAGATGATTCGCGTGGCTGTCGGCATGGGAGCCGCTCAGCTTTCGAAAACCGATCTCGACGCCCGCATTCTTCCGAACAAAGAAGGCGGCTATGCTCCGAACGCGGAAGGCCCGCGGGCAGATTTGAGCTGCCGCTCGGAACTGAGCTCTGGCGTGAAATGTTGCTGACGATCTCACCCAGAACGCAATTATACGCCGATGGTTGAGAACGAAATGACCAACGAATTCATGGTCGACGCGGACGTGCTGATCGGCAACGTGGAACACCTGAACGTGTTCATAAGCTGGATACGATCGAAGCGGACTTTGGAATTCACGTGGACACGCTGATGGCAGATTCGGCGTATCCCACGGACGAAAACATCGTCGGCATGGAAGCTTGGAACACGGAGTTTTTGTCGCCCCTGCCCACGAAAACGTTCGCAGACAACCCGGCGGTGCGCGACGATCCCACGGTTCCCGTGCCGGATGAAGACGTGGCTCGGCTGCCCAGCAGTCCGCAAACAAAACGCTTCGACAAAGCCGCGTTTGTGTACGACGAAAAGGCCGTTTGCGGTGATGAAAGCGTGTTTCGACATGCGTCGTTTTCTGCTTCGCGGCCTTGAAGGCGTTCAGACCGAATGGCAATGGTGTTGCACGGCGTTCAATCTGAAAAAACTCATTCGCCTGCAGGCCGCGATGCGCGCCGAACAGACTGAAAACACAAAAATGGCCGTGAGCTGCGGAGCATAGGAGTACTGCGCGGCGTGACGTTGTCGGTGGTGTGCGATGTGAGCTCGCCCATGACGCTGGACTCAAAACAATTCCACGTTTGCCACGAGATCCAGCACTTAAACCGAACTGAGAAAAGGGCCTAGCGCGACAGCCGCCGGGGATCAGGAGCATCGCCAAGTCGAGGAACTTCCCGCCAAACGGCTCATTTCCGAGTGGGATCACACTTTCCACAACCAGCTACTTGCTTTTGTTCGACGTGGCGGTGTGACAGTTCTTCAAGATTGCCAGAGCCTTATCTTCGTGCCAGTCGTGAATGATGTGTCGCATCATGTAGACGTCAGCACCACTTGGAATCGACTCAAAGAAGTTTCCAGACACAAGCTCACAGCGATCTGACAGGCAAGCCGCCTCAATCTTTTCTTTTGCTCGTTCAATCACATGCGGCAGGTTAAATACAATCCCTTTTCGCAATGGATGCTCTTGCAGTAGCCCGATCATCTGGGAACCGTTGCCACCTCCGATGTCAGCGACGACGTTGACACCGGAAAAGTCGTAAGCTTTGGCGATAACGTCAGATTCGCGACCATGGATGCCGACCATCGCCGCATCAAAAATCCGTGCTTTGTCTGGATGCTCACCAAGGTAGTCAAAGATCGGTTTCCCGAACACTTTGTCAAAAGCGATTTCCCCGGTGCGAATGCTGTACTCGATCTCAGCCCACGCCTTGAACTGCTCGTCGCCTGACATCAGGGCCAAGGCTCTTTTTGATTCAGGAACGTCACTCCTCAACGGTTCGGCAAGCGGCGTCAAAGAGAACTGTCGATGTTCACCTCAGCGAAGATGTCAACACTCGCCAGTGCCCGCATCAGGCGGTAGAGGGCATCGGCGTTGGTTCAGGCCGGGCGTGCACTTTGGGTAGCCGTGGACATATAGGATGGCTTACGCGAAGGTGTTGGGGATGTCATGATAGGGAGGTTGTTGACTTGTTCCCCTGGATTTTGGAACGCATTCTCATGGAAGTCGCTGTTGAAGAGTTTGAAGGTTTGAAGGTTTGAAGGTTTGAAGGTTTGAAAACCATTGCCGCGCAGCTCGTCGATCCTCGCGCTCCGATTAACATTGTTCATCCCGTCGAAAACATCATTGTGATCTCGATCGCGGCCATCATCTCGGGAGCCGAAGGCCCCAAATCGATTGCTCGATGGGCAAGCGAAAAGAAAGACTGGCTGAACACATGGCTCGTTCTGCCGGACGGACGAACACCCAGTCGAGACTGTATTCGCACATTCTTTGGCATAGTGGCTCCGGCCGCATTTCAGGGATGCTTCTTTAAGTGGCTGGACGGGTTTCTTCCGGACGATGCGCGTCGTGATGAGTTATTGGTCATCCCGATTGATGGCAAGACTCTGCGACATTCCTTCGACACCGTCAAAGCCCAGCGACCGCTGCACATCGTCAGTGCCTAGGTGGCTGCATATCACATTTCTCTGGGCCAGATTGCGACCGAACAGAAGTCGAACGAAATCACGGCGATCCCGGAATTACTTGATCAAATCGATATCACGGGAGCCACCGTCACCATCGACGCGATGGGATGCCAGAAGGCGATCGCGGCAAACATTATCACTGGCGACGGCAACTTCGTGATTGGTGTGAAAGGCAATCAGCCCACGCTGCACGACACGATCGAATCGTTCTTTGATGATCACTGGAAAGAGGGTGACTGGTCGGGAGGTCGCTGCCACCGATTCCACACCATCGAACAACAGGGCAGGTGTCAGGTGGAACGCTATTACTATGTCGCACCGATTCCCAAACGGGAAGCCGTGCTTGCCGACTGGCCCAGTGTTCAGGCAATCGGGATGGTGGTCAACGTTCTTCGTCAGGGCGATGAGGTGACGGAAGAAGTTCGTTATTACTTCCTCGCTCAAGTACTGCGTTTTCATTGACCAAACTTCGCGCCCCCTCTGTTATCTCCGGTGTCGCCCCCTGCGAGAAGGCGAGAAGGCGAGAAGGCGGGACGTGGAGGCACGCGGCCGAATCATCCGGGCGTAACCTGACGACTTCGCTCAGATCAGCCGCAACCTGCCGCCATTGATGCTGGCTGACATACCACTCGGCGCGGTTTCGCAGGGCAGCGGGATCGCCTGGAGATTCTTCGACGGCGCGAGTGAGCTGAGCCAGTTAAAGTTCCGGAGTTGCTGGAACGATTGGTTTGGGCGAAGCCGCTGCGGCCCGGTCCGAATCGCTTGGTTCGGAAAGCAACTTGTCAGCGATGCGGCGATGAAACTCGGCAGCCGTTGTGTTCTTGAGAATGTCAAACTTGTGGGCACGGGTCTGGTGATCGCGAATGGTCAGGCTCAACGGAACTGCTCGACTGCGGAAGTTTGGATGACGGCTCTTAAAATCGTCCCATCGCGAAGTCCACTCAGGCCCCTCAAGCTTCGTTAGTTTTCCGTCATTGATGCTCGCACCAGCGTTGATTTCAGCGAGCAACATCGCGTCCGCTGGTGAGAGATCCTGCAGTGGGTCTTCGTGCAGAGATCGCAGGTCGAACACCAGCAGGCCATACGGAGTACACGTCATCGCAGCAAACCGCCCGTTCTCGGAGACGCGAATCCAGCCTGTGAATCGGCTCCCGGGAATATGCTGAGTCGGAGCGGCCAGATGCCCGGATTGTCGATCCCAGAAACGCACTGAATCGGGCGTGGTATCACCGACCGTGATGATAACGGTCGTGTTGTGAATAAAGTTGACGTCGACCGCTCTTTCTCCGAACGAGGCAGCGATTTGCCCTTGGTCGATATCCCAGACAGATGTTTGGCGTGCTGTCGTGGCTGATGACACAACGTACTTCCCGTCCTGGCTGAGCCTTGCTAAGGAACCGAACCCGACATGCTGCCATTCTTCTCCATCCTTCTGCTTGATCCACTTAAATTCCACACCTTTAGTGATTCTGAGCGCCAGCGGCCTTTGCCCCCGAAAGGAGAACAGGCAGACATCGTTGTGAATCTGGATGTTGGTCCAAAGGGTCCCGAAGCTCGGCTCGAAACGAATTCCGCCCTTGGAGAAATCCAGCAACTGGGCCTTGAGGCCACCCCACCAGGAGAGAATTTCTCCCGTGGGATCGAATGCCAAACCGATTGAATCCCATTCGCCGGGTGCCAGCAGCCACGGCGTGCTTTTCATCTCGCGGTTGTAGATCTCCGTCACCTCCCGAGTGACGATGTCGATCTTGAGGACCTGACCTCCGGCACAGCCAACCGCAATTTGGTCTCTTGTCGGATGCCATGCGATGGCCTGCGGTTCCGATGGCATGAGAAACGGCTCGCCCTGCATCTGACCCGTTTGCCAATCCCACAACTGCACTGTTCCTGCTTGTCCGTCGGGAAGAAACGTCGTCTTCTTTCTTCGCTCTCGTACGGCACAAGCAAACGCCAGCAGGGGCCGCTCAGGCGAGAAACAGCCGTCAAGGATAGGGACGCCAACGCGGATTTCCGGACCCGCGGGTTGGCCGGTGGCGGAATCAAAAACTTGTGTACTCAACAGTTCCGGCTTGCGTCGTTCTGCGGGAACATCGTCGTCCGTGAGGCTCAAGTGACCAACTGCGGCAACGTACTTCGAATCAGGGCTGAATGCTGGTCGTGCCAGGCCATCGGTACGAATGAACCAATACGGACGTTTCGGTTCCTGCCACAAGCGAAAGATTCCGTGACCGCGCGCCATCGCTATCTGGCTATTTTCCGCATCGAAGGCTGTTCCCTGCACGGAGACATCGCCGTGCTGACCGAAATGGTCCAGAGCTTCTCGGTCAAAGTCCGTCCCGTCCGGCCACTTTGGTTTAGTGCTGCGCCGCATGCGGAGTGTAAATCGAGAACGTACTTCACGCTCTGCTTCCTTTTGGCCATCGTCTTTCATCAGTGTCGACGTGGGTTGCTGCACACCATCTGCATCGACAACCTTAAAGACTTTTAACGTCTTCTGAGTCTCGACAAGCAACTCCTCGTCATTAGAAGAAAATCCCATGTCATGCACCCACTCGCCGATTGGGTAGTGGCCATCAAAGTACCGGGATCGTTCGACATCCCAAACTTTTGCTGGTGACGTTCCAATAAACAGCAGCCGACCATCATGGCTATAGTCCAGTGCCTTAACGGTTCCGTTTCCCTCGGTCGGAATCTTCTGAACGATCTCTTGATCCGCTAAGCGTCGGATACTGATTTCCTGCTTCTTTGTCACCACGGCAACCACATCGCGTTTTGGTGAAAAGGCCGCGAATGCGAACCGAGTGTTGCCCCACAGCGGTTCGGCATCGTTTAACAGTTCAAAAATCGCGGTGCCGGAGTGACCGCGTGCCAACAGATAGCGTTTGGTCGGATCGAAAAAGAACTGTTCCGTCATGGGCCAATCCAGCCATCCACGCTTCTTCAAGTTCTGTCGGTCCCACCACGCAGCGATGGGCAAACGTGCGGCTTGTCGGAACTGCATTGCAGTCATGTGGTAAGAGTGCTGGAGTTCCGGGTTTTGGTCGCTGAGTTCTGCGGCCTTGGTAAACCACAATGCACCGCGAGCAAGACGGTCTTGATCGGCTTCCTGCACGCCAAAGTTTGCGTACGATTCAGCCAGCAGTGAGTAGGCGTGAATTTTGGCTTCACGTTCTGCCTGCTTCGCTGTCGTTTCTGCCTGTAGCGCTTTCGTAACTTTCGTATTGGCTTTCGTCAACTGGGCGTTGGTGTTTTCGAGATCGCGGCTGGCGGATCTTAGCTGGTCAGACGTGTCCTGGAGTTTGACGTTGGCTTTCCTGAGGTCACCTGAAGCGCGCTGCTGTTGGGAAAAAGCGTCGTTCACCTGCTGATTGGCCGAACTCAGATCTCGATTCGCTTTGACCTGCAGAAGGGCGCTTACCGACAAGCCCACAATGACCGACAGCACGGTCAGCAGACTCAACGCTGCGACGCCACGATTACGCCTGATCCATTTTCCGGCTTCAGCGATGGCTCCCGACTGATAGGCCTGCACGACACGATTGTCCAGAAACGCCTGTAGCTCTTCCGCCATCAGTGCGGCGGTTGAGTATCGTTGGTCGCGGTCCCGAGCCATCGCTTTTTCGCACACGGCAGCCAGTTCGCGCGGTGTATTTGGAGCCAGCGTGGACACCGCAGCAGGAGGCCCCGCAATAATTGATTTCAGAATGGTCGCTGGCCCGGATCCGGGATTTTCAAAACGGTAGGGCGGAGCACCGACCAGCAATTCGTAAAGAATGGCTCCCAGTGCATAGACATCGGAAAGCTGATCGACCTTATCCAATTCCCCCAACGCCTGTTCACGAGGCATGAACGCAGGCGTTCCAATGACGGTACCGTCAACCGTCAACAAAGGGCGGTCAGACAAGGCATATCCTCCTACGATCGTAGTCGGTATTTCATCATTTGTTGACTCCCGATCTCCGTCACCAGCGACGGACGATTGTGCCGGTGAACGGCTTGGTTGGTCACTCTTCCGGGGCATTGCCGTCCCGGACATGTCTCCTTGACGTGGAGACGTGCTATCGCCCGTTGAGGCTTTCGTTTCCGCGCGCCGTGCGTCATCGATCTTCGTCGACGCAAACGTGGGTCGGATATCGGGCGCATTCACCTGGCCCACAACTTTCGCGAGTCCCCAATCGAGAACATAGACTTCACCAAGTTCTCCAACCATCACGTTGGATGGTTTCAGGTCACGATGAATCACGTTTCGTTCGTGCGCGAATTCAATCGTTTGACAGATGCGGACCAGGACCGCAATGACACGCGTCCGATTCCAGCCTTTGTCCTCGTTGCGTCCGTTCCGAAGAATCACTCTCAGATCATTGCCCCGAATCCGCCGCATCGTGTAGAACAGTCGCCCGTGGCTGTCTTGGCCCACGGCATGGACAGGGATAATCGACGGATGATCGAGGTTTGCTGTGATCCGAGCTTCATGTGAAAACCGCTGAGTGAGCTCATCCATGCTGTGGGTGCTGCTCACGTCAAGGACCTTGATCGCGACATCTCGATCCAGATCCAGCTGTGTTCCTGAGTACACAGTTCCCATTCCGCCGCGACCGATCAGTTCGCCCACCCGGTAGCCTGGAATCTGTGGCGCGGGGCCGGGAACAACTTTGCTGGTGGCGGCGTCATCCGGAACGATGGCATTGCGAACGGCATCCACAAGTCGTGCACCACGCTGGCTGTCCCAATTGCCAGTTGCGACCGCAGGTGCATGAGACTTGAGATAAAGCTGCAGAAAGCTCGACGGTGATTCGCTGCGGCTATCGAGCCTTTTCTGACACTCGCGACACGTTTCAATGTGAGCCTCCAGCTCAACAGAATCGACACTAGAGACAAGCCCGGAGATCAGTGCATCAAGTTCTTCAGTTGTCGGACATTCACTCATGAGTCAAACGCGTTAAGAGGAGGAATTTCCATGTCGGAATTCGTATCGCTGGCTACGGGTCACCGATTCATCAAGTTGTCCGACAGGCCGACACTTAATCACGGTTCAAGGATGTCACTCGTGGGTTTTCGAGTAACTGAATTTCGTCGCGGACCATGTTGCCTATTTGATTTTTGGCAGTGTACAGCGTTGCGATTCCGATCCCCAGCTCGTCGGCCACGTCACGGCTTTCCATTTTGCTGACCGTCGTCAGATACCAGGCTTGCCAGCGCTGGCTGTTCACGCGACCTTGCACACGTGACATGGCCTGCTCAAATAATTCAATGTCAAACACGTCTTTCAATTGGTCAATAAGTTCGTCCTTCGCCTGTACCGTTGCCATCCAGCTGACGACCGCGGAACCGCCTTCAGGCTGCTCGCGACGGTTGGTATCGTTCAGGAAATCCGCAATCGAATTCTCCGTGGCGCGTCGCAAATACGAGCGGAAGCTGAGACTGGCGTCGTATTCAAAATTGCGCAGGTATTTGCTCATGCGAATCAGCACCTGTTGAGTCACATCTTCTGCGTCATGCACCTGCAGACCGCGTTTTTCACACCACAGAAAAATTCGACGCCCGTAGCGTTCAACGAAATCGTGCCACGCCTGCTCATCTTGGGAACTTTTCTGCAGCCGAATTAACAGACTGACATCTGTAGACGACATGGAATTTCTCTCGGTTCTAATTCAGTTACCGCTGTGGAACGCAAAACCTACGACCAACTTTACATTTTGCTGCGGTCATACAAGGAATCAAGGGCCGATTGCCGCGTTTCGCCACACTTCGAGGCATACGGCCTGTACGCGATTGGGCGAGCTGGGCAAAGAATTCCTCAGAATTGAGTCGTAGGTTCACAGCACCCGTCCAGTAAGTCTATTTATCGTCTTTGCGCAAAGTCCTGCGCGAATGTGAGCTGTTCCTATCCATCGACGTTTGGCGATATTTTCGTCAGGCGGCGATTGAAACTGAAACAACTGGCCGAAATCACTCAATCGGAACACTAATGAAATTCATTAAATCACTGCTGAAACGGGCTCGATCTGAAAAACGTCGTGAGCGCAGACAGACGCCTCCGCATGTGAGTGTTTTGGTCGGATCGGAATTGCTTGAGCCGCGAACACTGCTGGCGGGCACTTCCAACGATCTGGTGGATGTTCAGATTGCCGCACCCATTCAAGATCAGGTGTCCACGCTGCTGGCAACGCTCGACGAGGCTGCAGGTGACATCGGCGACGGCGATATTCTGAATCGAGAAATTCCCGGGATCGGAAGAAGCCTGAACGGGTTGCTGGAGACCGGTATCGACGCGTCCGCGCCGCAACACTGGAGCGACCTGTTGAAACTGGAGCAGGTGGCTTCTGAGTATTTTCAGAAGTTTGATCCGTCCAGCGCATTGTTTGATGCAGGAACGGTGGGGCAGCAACCGACGGCCTTTGGGTTGCGAGATGCCCTTAACAGCAGCATTCAAATCGTCGGACTGCAGGGCAAGGATGGCAATCCGCCCATCGTTGTTCACGGCGGCATTGATGCGACGACGAACCAGCTTCGATTCGACATTTTTGTCGACGCCACGCTTTCGAACGACGTGCCCCTTTCGTTCGACAGTCTGGGCCCTCAGTGGACGGATCTGGGCATCGACCTGACAGCCAACGCAATGGCGCAGGTGAACACGACGATCGATATGAAGTTGTCGTTTGGTGTTGGACTGACTCAGGAAACGGGTGTCGATCCGTTTTTCGAAATTGATCGTTTCAACATTCAGGCGTCTCTGATCGCCGACGACTCAGAATTAGAATTCGGAATCGGACCGATTGAGGGCACGATTTCGGCAAGGCAGTTGAATGTCGCAGCAAATGTATCAGTCAGCTTGCCAGGCGGTGCGGCATCGCTGAAAGATCGTATTCGCGTATTAGCCGGGGCTTCGCCACTGAATCTTGACTTCGATTTCCGTGCCAGCCTGTACGGAAACACACTGGGGGCAGCCGGTCCCAATTTGCCGAGCATTCAGGTTAATGCCGACGTATTCGATGATTCCGCCCCGACATTTACCGCGGACGTTGCGCCGTTGGTGCTGGACTTTTCGGCTCAGCACGTGGTTGACGGTCTGCTGGCGTTGGCGACATGGATCGATGATGCGACGGCTTCCGCTGAGCTTGATACACCAATCCCACTGATCAACAAATCGGTTGGTGAACTGCTGGCGACTGCTGCCGAACCGCGGACTTTTGCCGGTGCCCAAATTCAACAGATCACCGCGCCGATTCTGGACGGCGAATTCCGGCAGTTCACGGCAACGCTAAATACGCCGGCGGCGACCGTGGCGTCACTTGGAATCAAGCCGGGTGACATCGTGAAGTTTCTGGCCACCAGCGGAGACCGTTTTTCTGCCGTTGTTGATCAGGTCGACGGTCAACAGGTGACGCTGAAATACGCAGCGTCGCGCAACGACGTTCCTGACCTGACAACGCCGTCACTGCAATTCCTGGTGGGTGGCACGATCGGTGACCAGTTACGCGCGGCACTTGGCAATTTCAGCAAGCCAGGTGCAGTCGCTCCGGCACTTGGAACACTCCTTGATCAACTCGGCGATCCGCTGGGAATTGATTTTGGCAGCATCGGGTTTGACCCGGCGATGAAGACGCTTACGATAACTCCGTCGTTTACGACCACACCGCTGTCTCGAAAAACAAAACTCGACTTCGGCGACGAAATTGCCGGGCTGGAATTCGAAGCGTCCGGCATGATCACGGTTCAGGCCACTCCAACAATCCGCCTGCCGCTGTCGATCAACCTCGATCCGGACGCCAGCATTGCTCAACAGGATCGCGTCGTTCTACTCGATGACACGGACCCGGAAATCACGGTGACTCTGACGGCGAATGTCGACGACCCCCACGCGCGGGCGTCGTTAGGTTTCCTGAGCGTGATTCTGCAGGAAGATGCATCCGTCACATCAAACGATGGTATCACCTTTACGACCGAGCTGACGCTGAACATCGACGATCCCGGTACCGGCGCTGCGGCCAATGGACAGGCCACAATTTCGGAAATCACCGATTCGCTTTCCGAATCCTTTACTGCGAGCATCGGCGGTTCGTTCAGTATCGACGGACTTGTGCTGACGCCGGAAGTGTCGGGTGCGCAGATTCCTGGCGAAATCAAACTTTCGACACAGAACACGATCGATCTCGGCCCGGTACGTAACGGTATTGCCGCGAATGAGCAACCCGGTCCCGGCTATATCCTGCACAGCCAGGAGAGCCTCTTTACGCGTCTCACCCCAATTCCACTGAACGGCAACAGCAATCACTTGATTGCTGTGCGATTCATTAACGATGCCTGGCAATACAGCAATAACAACGGGTGGCACGCGTTTAGTCCGACTGCCACAGACCGATTGATCGCTGAAGTTCAACTCGGATTTGACAACACAATCACCAGCCTGCAGGGCGCGTCCGGGCAGATCAACGGAATCAATCAGGGGTATATTTCCGGCGATCTGCAATTCCTGGACGACACCTACGCCGGGATCGCGAATGCTGGTGAATTCACTGTTACGGGGACAAACTTTTCCGTCTCCGCAGCCACGTTCAGCAGCTTTGACGGAATGCGTGATCTGTACAACAGTTTCGAAATTACCACGCCCGACGCTTTCGAGGACTTCGCATCGCTGACCCCCGGTGCTGTGGTGACGATGTTTTTGGAACTGGGCAATTCGCTGCAATCGATGGTCGGCTCGCTTGATGTGCCCGGCGGGATTCCGTTTGTTGACGACGCGATCAGCGAAGTGGTCCGCTTCGGCGACATCACCGGAGACTTCGCCAGAAATCTGTATTTCAATGCGTCACTGACAGGCGACAACGACATCGCTGTGACTGACGGAGTCCTCAGCCGTGACGCGCTGATCACGGTACGTGTCGAAGGCAGTGATCCGTTTCTGATCACCGTTCCGGCTTCCGAAACCACCGACAATACGTCGATTGACGATCTGTACGTTGATATCAACGCAGCGATCGAAGTCGCAGGTCTTAATGATTCGCTGATCGCCAAACGTCAGGTGGCCGAGGACGGCTCGAAAAGTAACCGACTGACAATTCAGACGACGGATCCCACCGAGGGTGTTTCGATCGCGATCAGCACCTTGGCGGTGACGGCACCTGCTGATGCTCCCGCACAACTGACAAGAGACTTGACGATCAATCTGGTTTTCGATGATGAGCCGGAGCAACTCACCATTCCGGCCGTTTCGACTTCCGAAAACCTAACGGTCGAAGATATGGTCGCGTCAATCAACGCGGCACTCAGTGAAGCAGAGAACAGTAAAGTGATCGCTGTTACCAGCGATTCGAAAATTCAGTTCGTTGTGATTGATTCTACGATCGAGACCTTCCGGATCAACGGTGCCACTCTGCTGGGCTTCAGTGCCGAGCAGGCGGAAGATGACAACGCCGCGCGTGAAGAACTGGGTTTGTCGGCGGGGCAAATTGCTGAGGCGCAGTTTCGCGTCAATACGATTCACGACCTTGTAGCAGCCTTTAGTGAAATCCTTCCGGGTTCTTTGAACTACGACGTCGCTGCGAAATCACTGACGTTCGACCTCGACCTGTCTGCCGTCTTTACGCGTGACATTGATCTGAATTTTGACAAGGGCCTGGATGTCGGCTTCGCTGAACTGGGCATTGCCGGCGGTGGAACAGCAACGTTGACTGCCACCGCCGGTGTTGATCTGAGCGTCGGCATCGACCTGTCGCCTCCGGGAGCCGATCAGACGATCAGTGGTGCTACGAATCTGAGTACACTTGATGACGGACGAGGCGTTGCGGTCAAGGTTGCGATTGCGGGATCGACATTGCCGTCAAGTGGTCGGAATGCTCCGGCAACGGACCTCACGCTATCTGTCGATATGCACGGCTTCGGCAACGTGGTTCGGCCAGTTTCAATTACGGTGCTGGCAGCGGATGTTGCCGACAACCAGAACGTTCAGGATCTTGCAGCGGATCTGAATCGCAAATTACAGACGTTTTTCGGTTCTGAATTGGTTGATGGAATTGCCCCTTTGGAAGTGCATGTTGATGATGGAAAATTGAAACTTGTTGTCAATGATCGCAACGTCAACGGCCTGACGATCAAAGGGACCACATCATCGTTTTTAGGGTTCACGACAGAGCAGAAAAGTGATCGTGCAGACGTGCGGATTACACTTCGCGATGGTTCGCAGTTCGACGTGAATCTGGATTTCGCGGAGGACCTCGGCGATGTCAGGCAACGCATTATTGATGCGGCGACAGCGGCTGGTGCTGCCGTACCAACGATCGAATTCGTTGGCGACAGAATTAGGATCGTCGATACTTCGTCGCCGACTGCTGGCAACCGTTTCTCCATTGCTGCGATCTCTGACGATACGGGCATTAGTTCTGCCGCGTCGACGCTCAGGATTCTGAAAAACGTCGCCCAGACCGATGACGTTCAGGAGACCGCAGAAGATGAATTCAACGCGGGTGACGTGCTGTTGGGTGACCCGCTGTTTGAAGGTGGTTTTCTGGATCAGTTTTTCATTGAACCTGGCAGCAGCATCTTTGCCGACGTTTCCATTGAAGCCACCGGCATCGACCTAGTTGCATCGCTCGGCATTCTGGATCTGGGGATCGCTAACGGAGCCGCGAATTTCACCGTCGGGGCAGATGTCGCACTGAACGCTGCAGCGGATACGGATGGTGATCGTAAACTGCGTCTGGACGAGTTGTCAGCCGCTGGCTTTGGAGATGCTTTTGCGGGGACGTTTGATTATCGCGGCGACCTAAACCTTCCGATCGATGGATCGTTGCTGACGTTTTTGCCGGCGGAATTCCAGCCCGGCCCGGGCGTCGATGTGGACGGCAACCTGCTTCCACCATTGACGCCGCTGTCGATTGCGGCCTCTCTGGGCAGGCAGGCTGGCTCGCTGAAGCCTGAGTTTGCGTTTACGGCAAACGGTTTTGATGCCGCACTCGGAGCGTTCACGAATTTTTCACTGGAAGATCTGGCACGTGTTGTGCAACAGGTGGTTGACCTGTTGCAGAGCAAAGATATCGACGGACTGAATACTCTGATCCCCGTTGTTAACAAGACGCCTAACGACGTGCTGAACATTGTAGATTCGTTGGCGGCGGCTGCGGAAAAACTGTTGTCCGGGCCGGACCAGTCGAAGATGTCGTCGCAGATCGATGAACTCAAAGAGCTACTTGATGACTTCAGAGGTTCGTCATCGAAAACTCAAAGCATCAACCAGCAAATCGATAAGCTCCGCTCTGCACTTAACGCCGACCATATGTTCTCGCTGACGGTCGACACACCGACTGCCGATCCGAAAACCACAGCGACGCTGGACGAAAACGCATCGGCAAAAGAGGTCCGCGACGCGCTTGAAGCGGCGTTGGGCGTCGATGTGGTCAGCAGCGTGACTGGCAGTCGAGGCGGTCCGTTCACGATCACATTTGCGGTTGCGCAGAGAGATGTGAATCCAATTTCGGGACGCAGCGACACGGGCCTGACGATTCAATCCAAAACGACAACAGAAGGCAAAGATGGTAACGCCGAAGTGCAGGAAGTGCGATTCCTGAAAACCAGCCGGTTAAGCGCGTCGTTGCAGCGGCTGCGAAACACGCTTGAGGACGTGCCGGACAGTGTTGTCGGGAAAGACGGATTACTTGCGAAGGCCGAGGAACTCAGCAACTCAGTCACCTCCGGCAGCAATCTGGGCAAAGTCATTGGCGATGCGATTAAACAGGAACTGGGGTTGCCGGATGATGCATTCGATCTAAAAATCGCCTTCGTTGATGCAGATAGCGGCGAGGAAGGATTTCAGGCCGCTGTGACTGTCAAGCTGGATATCGACAAGTCGATTACGGAATCCGTTGGTTTCGATTTTGACCTGCCGGACTTTGGACCGATTACGGTATCGACGGGTGGCAATGTTGACTTCACGGTCGGCGCGATCGGCAGTGACCCTGACGGAGACGGCCCGCAAGAATACGTTGCTGGGATCAATCTGGATTTCGGTTTTCGGCTGGGAACATTCACACCCTATCTGCTGAACAGCACCTCGATCAACCTGGCGGCGGGCATTAACGCAGGTGTGAATGTGGAAGCGGGAATCGCCGGCATCACGGGCGGTTTGACCGGCACTCTGAAACTGGAAAATCCCACGGCACCAGGTTCTCCCGCGACGATTACCATCGGAGTCGACCAGAATCTGGTTCCCAGCGACGACAACACCATCGGCGGAATTCCGTTTTCGCAGCTGTTCAGTACCAGTGTTCCGTTGGCAGACAAGTTTGATTTTGACATCAGTGGCGTAGCCTCAGCGACACTCGATGCCGACTTACCGCTGGTTCCCACGATTGACGATGCAATTTCGCTATCGCTGAATCTAAACGATCCACGCAACCCGACCATCGACTTCAGTGGCATCACAAACTTCTTCAATAATCCACCGACCGGATTCGGGCTGGGACAATTGAGTCTCGATCAGCTCGTCGACGGAACGCGGACCGTATTGGAGACCGTCGAATCAGGACTGAAGTCGGACCTGCTGGAACAGTTGCCACTGATTGGCGACGGCGTAGATCTGGGACAGAGCTTTATCGGCGATCTGAAGGGATTGCTCGACACGCTGGAAGACAGTATCTCAACCGCCGAAGGTGCGATCACTTCGGTTGTGGCAACGATACAACAGGAAATCTACGCGGCCCTTGGTCCTGCCGGAGTAAATATCCTGTCCCTCAATCCCCTGTTTCAGGATGACCCGCTGGTCGACAACGGCGTTGAGACAGCTGACTTCCGCGATGTCGAGATTATCGTCGGTGCGGCGGTTTACAACGATGACGGCACGATCACTGCCGACCCACGACCGATCAGCGCCATTCCGGTCAGCGAGTTGGAGGTGTTCATTAACCTGCACCTTGCCGGGCATGATTCACTGGACGTCGACTTCGATCTGGGCGTTGATGCGGTCGTGTTTGAACTGGAGACCGAGGGCGGTGTGCAGGTCGACTGGGACTACGACTTCAACTTCGGCTTCGGCGTGAATCTGATGGACGGGTTCTTCTTCCAGTTGAAAGAAAACGTCACGTATGGCGACGACGGCTTCATTGAAGCGGGTGATGCAGAAATCAGTCTGAACGCCGAAGTCAATCTGAAGCCGGGGACGTCGCTGAAAGGCGAACTATTCTTCCTGAATGTGATGGCGGAAAGTAATGCCGCCGAAGACTTCAATCGTGACGGCATTCTTAACAACGGCGGGACTGGCCTTGATCAGACCACGGGATTGATGCAGGGGCCTCAACTGAACGAAGCTGCAGATAATCGTGACTACAATCTGGACGGTGATAAAAACGATCTGTTGACCGAGTCTGACGCGAATGGTGATGGGCGTTTCAGCAAGGGGACGGGGCTTGAGGGAAAAATCTTCGTCGATATCAACAATCCGGCGGATGATGAAGGCAACGTGGATGCAAAGAATCGGTTGTCGTTTGGCGAACTGCGAAGGACGCCGTTCAAAGACTTGTTTAACGCAGGCATCAGCACCGAAGCCTATGTCGATCTGAACCTGAATGCCGACACGGACTTTGCCGGGTTACCGGAAATCAGTGCGAACCTGACGCTGGACTGGGCCATCGGGCTGACAACTCGCAGCGCAGTTGTTGGTGGCGGTCTGCCGGACGTGGCGGTCCATGATGTGACGCTCGACGTGGGCAGCATGTTCGAAACCACGCTGGTTCCCGTGATCGAAAAGTTCAACGATCACGTGGGGCCTATCAAGCCACTGATTCAGTTCCTGGCGAAGCCTGTTCCAGGACTGAATGACCTGTCAAAACTTGTCTCCGGTCCCGAAATCACATTTTTGACGCTCGGAATTCTTGGCACCGGCGTGAACGAAAATTCGATCAAGGCAGCGAAAATTGCCAACAAGGTCGTCGGGCTGCTGAACGAAACGTTTGCCCTGACCGATTCGATCAATGACCTGAGCGAAGATGCGGGCGGAATCAAAATCAACTTTGGTTCGTTCTATCTGACGGGCTCCTCAGTCTCCCGCGCGGCAACGACGAAATCAAGCCCAACGGAATACGCGCTGTCAGTGAATCCGCGGCCGGAAGCGACGGTCGAAGTCTTTGCAAATGGTGTCGCGGTCGATCCCGTAGAATTCGATATCCGTTGGTTTTTGGTCGGCGATCAACGGCGCGCGAAGATCGTGTTTCAGGCGGCTCGAATCGAAACAATCACGGCATCCTATAAAGTGCAGGAAGGTGGCGTCGACTTACGAGATCCCAACGCCGATGTCGCGGTGGACATGAATTCGCTTGATACGATCCCGATGGGTGCGGATGGACAGCTTTCTTCGGGAGTACTCGATCAGACGGCGAGTTCCGATACAGCCGGATCGAGCAAAACGAAATCAGCACTCAGCCGTTTAACGGGTTCGTCCGACAGCAATGGCAAGGGTGGTTTTGGAATTAAGATTCCCCTGCTTTCCGATCCGTCGAACATCTTCAAGCTGTTTACCGGCGAGAAGGCGGACATCATTCAATGGGATATCCCGACGCTGGACTTGAAAGTTCCGTTCAAGATGGAGTTGGGGCCGATTCCGTTCGAACCCAGTCCGCTATACGTCACGTTCGGAGCCGCTTTGGAAGCGTATGTCGATCTGTCGGTTGGCTTTGATACACGCGGCATCGTCAAAACGGATAGCTTTATCGATGGTCTGTACTTCGGCGACCTCGAAGATGTGACTGAAGGCGAAGACATCGACGAATTCGTCCTCAACCTGGAAGCAACGGTTGGAGCCGCCATTAAGAAGGGACCGTTCTCAGCGGGACTTGAAGGTGGACTGCGCGCCGACATTGGACTGAACTGGAACGACCTGGACGGTGATGGCAAGCTGTATCTGGATGAGATTGCAGATCTGTTCGAACTGCGTCCCGAAGGCGGCGGTGGGTTTCCGGGAGTTTGTGTCTTTGACGCACACGGCGAATTTACGGCCTTTCTGCGAGCGTACCTGAAGATTCCGTTTAAGACATTCAATATCGACATCGCCGACGTTGAACTGTTTAGCTTCAACCATCACTGCGCAGCGCCCGGAGTTGCGGAACTGGGCACGCCGGATTCTGAAGTTGCCGATGGTACGCTGCAGTTGTTTGCCGGACAACACGCGGATGATCGCGGACCGCTTTACGGTGATGATATCAACGAAGAATTCGGCCTGCGAAAAATCGTCGACAACGATCCCGACAGTCAGACTCAAGGCCAGTCGTTTGTTGAAGTGACCTTCCACTTTACGAATCGTGACAACGAAGCGGATACCGTCGTACGCACGTACCCTGCCGTCGACGTTCAGAGGATTGTCTTTAATGGCGGTTCGGGAAACGACAGCCTGATTGTTGACGACAGTGAAATGCCGTTTGATATTCCCATTCGCTTTACCGGCGGTCTAGGCAATGACATCTTTGTCGGCGGAAGCGGCGACGACATTGTGGCGGGTGGTCTGGGCAATGACCGGCTGAGTGGCGGCCTGGGTAACGACCGCTATATTTTTGCCGACAACTGGGGCGTTGATACGGTTGTTGAACCGGAAAACGCCACGGGAACGGCAAACAACAACGACACGTTTGATTTCTCCAGCGTGACAACTTCACTCGACGTCGCCTACGGCAGTGTGTCGGTGTCCAGCGGCAGCAACACTGTCAACGGTGGAAAGAATGAAGCCGGCGAAACAGTGCAGACGGAAGGCATCGACCGCTTCATCGCCGGCAGCGGCTTCGATACGCTGACCGTTGCGAAGATCGTCGGTTCGCATTCGCAAAACGTTTGGGATCTGACCGGTCGCGGATCAGGGAACATCAACGCGGAATTCGCCTTTGCCGGATTCGAAAACCTTGTCGGCGGCGAGCAGAACGATGTCTTTCGCATTGATGAACAGGACGGCGTTGCTGGGTCCATCAGCGGTGCGGGTGGCCAGGACACGCTGGACTATTCAACATTCGGTGCGTCCACGAGTGTGACGGTCAATCGTCAGCTTCGGCTGGCGAACAACATTGCCGGCTTTTTCGGGATCGATGAGATCATCGCGGGCCAATCCAGTGGCAACTACATCATCGGTCGCGACACGAACGCCGAATGGACAATCACGGGCCCCGATAGCGGTGTAGTTCTCGATCCGTTCAGTGACTCTGTTTTTCGCTTCCAGAACTTTCCGAATCTGGTCGGCGGAATTCGCGACGACCGATTTGTCGTCGCGGCAGCCGGCGCGCTCAGCGGGCAATTGCTGGGTACGGTTCAACCGGAAATGATCCGGTCACCGTCCAACTTGAATCACCAATACGGATCGGCCTCCTCGCTTTCCAGAGCGAGTCTGCTGGACCACGACCAAGTCGACTTGTCACCGCTGAACGTCGACCTCCAGGTGAATGTCACCGGCCGGAACCGAGGTGCGATCAACGCGGACTCACGTTTAGTCACGTTTGTTGACATTGAAAGTGTGACGACGGGTTCCGGCAATGATGAGTTCATCATCGTGCCGGGAGCGGGGTTAACGGGGCTGACCGATGGCGGCGAAGGTCTGCGCGATCACTTGAACTTTCACCATTGGTCGACCGGTATCAACGTCAACCTCACGACAGGTGCGAACCAGGTGGGCAGCGTCGCGGGGATTGAGGATGTCACGGGATCGTCGGCTGCAGACACGATCATCGGCAATGCATCAGACAACCGCCTGATGGGACTCGGCGGCGCGGACCTGCTGCGTGGTCTGGAAGGCAATGATATTATCATCGGCGACTTTGCCGTGATTACGTCCGTGGACGGAGCCATCGCGTCGATCCGCACGGTTCCGAGATTTGACGCCGACGATGTGCTCTTTGCCGGTTCGGGAACCAACATCCTGCTGCCGGGCGGCGGCAATGATCGCGTGACCGCCCAGGGAATCAATTACATCGCCGGTGACCACGTGCTGCTGACGCTTTCGGGCGGCAAGGTCGTTTCCATGCAGAGCGACAAACAGGCGCACGGTGGCAACGACACAATTCTGGCGTTTGGCAGAAGCTTTATCATTGCGGGTGATGGCGACGACAGCGTCACTGCTTCCGTTGGTCAAAACGTGATCATCGGAGATCGAGGCAGCATTCATCTGGCCAACAATTTCCCGCTGCTCGCGGAAAGCATGTGGTCCGTCAACAGTGGGATCGACACGATCACATCTGGCAACGGCCACGACGCGATCATTGCCGGTGGAAAGGGAGACATCATTGATGCGGGCGAAGGTAACAACTATGTGCTGAGCGACGATGGTGCGATTGGCTTCGCCGCAACTCTGCCCGTTTCTTCCGTCACCAACCTGTCCGTGTTCGACGGCAACGACGAAATCACAACCGGTGCCGGACGAGACATTATCTACGCCGGTAACGGAGATAACACGATCCACGCTGGCGACGGCGATGACGACGTGACCGGCGGCAGCGGCATCGACGACATCAACGGACAAGGCGGCCACGACTTCCTGGTCGGTATGCTCGGCGATGACATGATCGATGGTGGCGCAGGCAATGACGTAATGTTCGGCGGTCTGCCCCTCGGCCTGCGCAGCGACTACCGGTTCGGAACGAGCGACTTTACGGTGCCGCCGCAGTTTACGGAAACCGAAGCCGCGCACCCAACCGGTTTCAATCCCGGTCTCGATCCTTCGCTACAGATCACGCCCGCGATTACGGGCGGAATGTCGATTGACGGAACTGCAGGCGACGGCCGTGACGTGCTTCATGGCCAGGACGGCAACGACGTTATGTTTGGCGGAGCCGATTCGGATGAGTTGCTGGGTGGCGCGGGAATCGACTATCTCGACGCCGGTGCTGGCGATGACCTAACGGTTCATGGCGACGACGGCGACGATGTGATTCGTGGCGGTGCAGGTAATGACGTACTTTCGGGTGGCGGTGGCATCGACAACGTGTATGGCGACGACGGCGATGACATACTGTTCGGCGATGCCGGAACTGAGGCGGGCGTCCAGGCCGGTCAGCGATTGTTCGGCGGACCGGGACGAGACAGGTTGTTTGCCTTTGCTCCCGACGTTGCCAACCGCGCCGCGTACATCACGCAAACCGGGCTGGTCGGTGATCAGTTGTTCGGCGGAGACGGCGGAGACTTCCTGCATGGTAACGCTCGCAAAGAAGTGTTCGATGGTGGCAGCGGTAACGATTTTATCGTGGGCGACGAGTTCGTGGGATCGAACTATCGGACACACGCCCTTGCAAACATTGGCACCGAAGCGGACGTTGATGGAGCCAACGACTTGATTCTGGGCGGACCGGGTGAAGATCAACTGTTCGGTGGCGGTGGCGATGATGAAATCTGGGGCGGAGCGGGAACAGACTACATCGTTGGACAGCAGGGCAGCGACAAGCAATTTGGCGGCGGAGGAATTGATCTGTTTGTGCTGCCGACGTCACTGGGCCGCGATGGACATCTTGATCCCGGCATCGACACGATTGATGGCCACTTCGGTAACTCGACTGAAGGCGATGTTCCCGACGACAACGCAACTGATATCCTGACAATTGACGGTACCACTGCTGGTGACACAATTCTTGTCGGTCAGTTGAACGGTCAGGCAACGGTGCTGTTCAATGGCAGACTGATACCGGTGGAAATGTTTGATAGCAGCGGACATCTGCTGATCGAACAGTTCCGCATCGCCGGTCTGGCTGGCAACGACACCATCGGATTCGTGACCGATCTTGCCGTGACTTCAGGCGCGCTGACTGGAGTGAACTTGCAGGGCCTTCTGCCGATCGACCTGACTGCATTGGCCGAACGATCAAACGATTTCGTGGGCGTCTTTGACGGCAACAGTGGCAACGACACACTGATCGGTTCTGACGGTCGAGACCGACTGGATGGCGGCATCGGCAGCGACACCGCATTCGGCTTCGGTGGCGATGACCGACTGTGGGGTGACGGTGGCGGTGGTTCGACCGGTGATCATGATGTGTTGTTCGCTGGGCAGGGTAATGACGATCTGATCGGTGGCCAGGGAACCAATGAGCTGTATGCCTGGAGCTTTGATCCGGTGATGGATGGCAGCGCGTTCGGCGTCTTTGTTGATGCCGATGGTAATTTGGTTGCGGACAATCCCGATGGATCGTTGGTTCAAGAGACAACCGGTCTGAATCGAATGCTGGGCAGTGAGCAAGCCGACGAACTGTACGGCGGCACGACGCTGGACTTCATGTACGGAAATGGAGGCGACGATGAATTGTTCCGCAGCGATGGCACGACGTTCGAATCGCTGGATGGAACGTTGGCCGGAGACGAATGGAAAGAATACGCCAGGGAATCCGATCAGGTCTGGTACGTTGGCGGCACCAACGCCAGGGATCAGATCAATGTTGACTTTGTTACCGAACCGGGACTACTGACCGACCATCACCTGATCACACGACTGACGGAAAACAACGGCAATTTCAGCTTCGCCGCTCAGGTGCGTTTGGACTTCCAAGCCACCGACGAGGACGGCAACCTGATCTGGAATCCCGAAGACTTGCAGTTCGCGATCAACGAATTGCAAGCCGCCGACAACGCCGAATCTCGCGGCGAAGCCCTCAGTGGAATCGCGGCGACTCAGAACGCTGAACCGACGCCCTCGGAGTTGTTGGCCAGTTTCATTCCGCCCGAAGGCGACTTCCTGGTCATCTTGATCGACGCCTTGGCAGGTAACGACACGATCACCGTCGGCCCAACGGTACAAAAGACGGTGTGGGTCGATGCCGGTGCGGGCGATGACGTGGTCACGATTCAATCGGGCAACGCGATCCTGGTCGATCGAGCGGAATCATCGACCGGTACTTCCGGTCGCGCGTCGCGAAACGACGTTCCCGAGCAAGCCTACACACTGTCATCGCGAAACAACTTGAACGTGCTTGTCGATGCCAAGGCCAATTTGATCGCAGGTGGTGTCGAGTTCAACGGGCTGACGATTGATAATCCTGACGACATCGACTACTTCGCCTTCCGTGTTCCCGACACGCTCGATGCCGGGGCGAAGATCGAACTGGCCAGCGGGTCGCCGATCGACGACCTCGGTTTGGCGATCTTTGAACAAGGTGCCGATGTCACACAATCGGGCAATCGTCTCAACGACGCCACGTTCACGACGACGGGCGACGCAAGCAGTATTTCGCTGGCAGGCTTGGATCCCCTCAAGACGTATGTCCTCGAAGTTCGTAGCAACGCAATCCCAACCATCTACGACCTGCGACTGAACTTCTCCGGTGCCACGCTGCCTGCGGAGTTGGATGATTTTGAATCCATCAACATGTCACTGCGAGAAGATAATGTCCGTCGCGACGTGATTATCGGCGGCCCGGGCGACGACATTTTGCAAGGCGGAGCGGGCGAAGATTGGATCTTCGGCAACGCTGGCAACGACGTGCTGACGGGCGGCTATGACCGGCAAGCCAGTGACTTACTCTTTGGTGGGGACGGCAACGACACCTTCCAGATCATTCCCGATGCGATGCCGCGTCTGGCCAGCCAGAGCGACACGCAATTCAATCCCGCGACCCAGACATTCATTCCGACGTACAGCGAGCAATTGATCGGCGGGCGCGGCAAGGACCGCGTTCTGTTCCTTGGTGGCGACCGTGACCGACGTGGCTTCGACGTGCCCGATTACGCATCGCTTCGCTACAACACGGGGCTGCATCGTTACGAGTTCACGAGCCTCATCTGGGATATCGGAACGCAGTCCTACCGTACCGAAGAACCCGATCCGAATGGTGATACCGTCTTCGAGCAGGAGCATTTTCTTTTCCAAACCCGTGACATCGAAGAAATGCAATTCGTGCTCGAACGCGGCGACGACGTCTTGCATCTCGATCCCGCTTTCCAATTCTTACCGATCAACATCAATGGGAGTGCTCCGGTTTTGGCAGCCAACCCCAATCGGGATCTGTTCGAAGAGTGGGGCATCGACCTGGGGGACCAAGAACAGGGTGCCAGCGAACGCATCATCGTCGAAGGCGGCTTGGGCAACGATTCCATCTTTGGTTCGCCATATATTGACGTGATCTCGGGCGGTCCTGGGGATGACTATATTGTCGGCAATTCGGGTAGTGACCAGATCGATGGCGACGGAGGTTCCGACACGATCTTCGGCAACGTGCCGACTCCGTTCGGTGACGCCGAGAAATCCTATCCGTACGTTCCACCGCTTCCGGAAACCTTCGATCAAGTGGTCGATCCGGCCGCCGAGCGATATGAGTATGAACTGGCCCGTCCCTTCATCGAGCTGCCTGATGGTCGCGTTGGGATCAACCTCGCTGATCGCTCTGTAGTGCATCAGACCACGAATGAATCATTCGGCTTTTCGTCAACGGACAATGAAGCTTTCTCGAAACTGATTCCCGTTGGCGATTTCAATGACGACGGACACGACGACTATTTGGTCTCGGGGTCAACGGCCAGCTACCTCATTTTTGGTCCTACGACCTTGACCGACCTGGACGCAATCAATGACATTGCGGATGTTGTCATCGACCGATCCACTTTCGGGCAGCCAGCGGAATCGTTCGGAGATATCAACGGTGATTCGATCACGGACTTAGCGTTCATCCGACGTGACGGCTTTGACACGGTGGTCACGACCATCTTCGGGGGACCGAATTCAGGCGTTGTCCCCGACGGATCGACGATCGCCGCAGCGTGGCCGAGGCACTTTGATGCCGCGTTTTCTGAAACACTTTTGCAGACTTCGGGTGACCAGCGAAACGCCGCCGTCATTCGCATTGAGTCCAACGCAGCGCAAGTCTCCGCTGGACTTTCGCCCATCGCACCGGGCGTTGGCATTCGTTTGGAGGTCCAAGAGCTGACGGGTGACCGTTATGCAGACGTTTTGATCAGCACCGATTCCAATTCGCAACAAGCGGGAACAGGCACGTCACGATTCAACTCCGCCTATGTCTTCTCCGGTTCGACGCTAAGTGGCAACGGCTCATCCGAACTCACGCTTGCTGATCAACTCGGACGGATCGACAGTCGGCTGGCTGGCAGTGTGAACGTCCGTGTCGTGGGGGATACTAACGGTGATGGTGTCTCGCAAATCGGCATCGGTGGTTCGCAAGAGCACCTCGAATTGGCTGCGGTCGCGCCGGCGATCGTGCCCGCAGTGACTTCGCCCACGTTGGCACCGGGCCTCACGACGACGATGCGTCTTACCTTGGGAAGCCACTCCAGCGACATTAGCATCCAGCAGTCGGTCGGCGACAATGTTGATTTGATTGCAGACAAATTCAACGTCGCCATCCGCGACAGCATTTTTGCCGGACTGGTCCAGTCGCGCGTCCGCGACGGCAAGCTTGAGTTTGTGACTACCGAAGGTGGCAGTGATATTTCGCTGACGGTCGAGGAACTGCCCAGCAGCCTGTTCGGAATCGAATCGCAGACGACTGCGGTTCCATCGGCTTTCATTTTCGCAGGAACCAAGCCCGCCGAGTTGGTGCCTGGCGTGACGACACGTTTTGCAATCGACTTGCGTTACTTGGGCTCGCTGGCTCCCGCAGCGTCAACGCTTCGCGCGGTCGTTGACGTGACCGTTGCTCAAGGAGAAACCTTTGCGAGCTACGCTCAAAAGCTGAACCAGGCATTTGCCAATGTCGAAGTGTCTCAAGTTCGCGGTACGCAGAGCTTGGGAATACAGGATGCGAAACAACTGATCAATCAACATACCTATGCTTCCTTTTCGCCTGACAATCGGTTGTTGATTATTGGTCCCGCGTTCGCGACCGGTGATTCAACGAGCATCTTTCCCAGCGTGATGACGGTCGAGGAATCCACGTTCTATCCGATGGGATTCACAGAGGTTGAAACGTCGGTTCTGAATCCGGTTTCAACAACCCAGGTGATTTCCAATCCGCCCAATGCCTCTGCATCCACGTCGCTATTTGTAGATGTCGATGAAAGCGTCAAGATCGAGAACCTCACCGTCAGCTTTAATATGACAGTTGGCAGAATCAAACGTGTGAAACTCACGTTGGTGTCCCCCGACGGACACAAGATCGTTTTGAAGGATCGCCAAGATTTCAGCGACAGCTTTGTCGGTGGTTACAACGTGACTTTGACGGACAGCGTGAGTCAGTCGATTCAAGATGTCACCGGCGACACGAATCCGGCGACTCGCATCACAGGAACCTTCGCTCCACACGAACCATTGAGCTACGTCGATCTCGATTCCGTGCGAGGCACATGGACACTGCAAGTTGACTCGACCGAGAATTTCAACAGTACCGTGATCGATGGTTGGTCGATGACTATCAACACATCCGACACGACTACGGTCTTTACCGACAATGGGACGCAGGACAGTCTATCGCTTGAGTCATCGACGATCGTTGCGCCGGAATTGTTTGACTCACTGTTCCGCTTGACGGCGTCGGACATCATCGCCAACACCGGAAGCGTTTCTTATCTAGGCGATATCAATCACGATGGAAGCGATGATCTCGCGATCTCTGAGGCCGATCGTGTTAGCATCTTTGATGGGCATGCGGACCTCGCGAATGATCCAGCCCGGTTTGTTATTCTGGGAGACGATCTGCAATTTGTGGTTGGCGACTTTAACGCGGATCGCCGTCCCGACTTGGCGGTGACTGCCATCGAATCGGATCAGTCAGCAAGCTTGTATCTGTTTGAAACGATTGCTCAACTCTCCGGCAATATCTCGCTGAGCGAAGCCGACTTTACATTGCCGTTCGATCCATTCTCCGTCTCGCCGCAATCAATCACTCCTTCGGTTCTGGACTTGGATGCCGATGGGATCGACGATTTGGCCATCCCCAATGGGCGTGAACTCTATGCGATCTACGGGAACCCGCTCGCGTTTTTCAGAGATACAGTCGTTCTCGAAAATTTCTCGGTTCCCGGCAGCGGCTCGTTCGTTGTCGATCGAGGCACGGGTCGATCCGAAATCTTCGATCTCGGTGGCGACCCGTTTCGTGTCGTCGCAGGTGAAGAGAAATGGTTCGAATTTGCCTTGCTCGGCGACGGATCGGGCGGCGATTTCCTGCGGCTCGATCGCGGGGTCCGAGCGGATTTGGTGGGTGATGATTCAGGAGTCATTGCCACCAATCAACGCGTCTTCGACCTCCGGACGCTCGAAGCGGGTCAGTACTTCTTGCGTGTCTATCGCGATCCGTTTGCGCTCGGCGACGAGGTGACGCCCGCCTTGAATTTTGATGCGGCGGGTGCCAATGATGTTGATCCGGCCGTTTGGGAATCCGGACCTGCCAATGGTGATGCGATCTTCGCGAACTTTGGCTCCGGCGTGACGCTGACGACGGGACTCAACAATCCTCAGGGGATTACAAAGGCCTATACATTCGATGGCAGCGGTGGCGGCACGATGTCAGCCTTCCGTAGCATCCTGCCTGGAAGCAACACGAATTCCGCTGCCTGGGAGGTCATCTTCCGGCCCAGTGATCTGATTGACAACGAAGTGTTGATGGAGACAGGTGGGTTGAGCATCGGATCGAGTCTCAATGTTGAAGCGGCAACCGGCGGCTATCGGGTGCTCTTTGCAGTGAATGATTCGACGGGCGTGTTCGCGGTCCGCAGCGACGTATTGACCGAATTGGATGCCTTTACTCATGCTTTGGCGACTTGGGACAAAGACAGCAACCAGTTGCAGCTCTACGTCAACGGGACCGCTGTTGGCGATCCGATTAGTTCCAATGCCTTTGCGAACAGTTCCGGGGTCGATGGCGCAGCGATCGGCGGAGTCAGCAACGAGCATGGCGGTGGCACCGGCTTGAGCGGCTTCGGCAATTTTACCGGCGACATCGCCGCCGTGCGATTCTATGACTCGCTGGATGCGGCATTGAACTCACCGTTCCGGGTGGAATTGGCAGCACCGGTTCGTGGCGCGACTCACGAGTCGAGTACCTACCCGGATCGTGATGTGATTCGCGGCGGTGATGGTGACGATGTGATCGTTGGCAACGATGACTTGGATCAGATTTTCGGCGGCAGTGGTGCGGATACCTTCACCGCCGAACCGATTGAGATTCGCGACATCGGCGTTGCCGATACTGCACTGGGCGACATGCTGGTCAGCGAACTGGTAGCGGGAAATGTTCCCGAGCCGCTCGATCCAGTGATGGTTCAGGCGGCCTACCATCCGGTTCGGTTCTTCGATGACTTTGAATCTGGCACGTTCGACAAGTGGTCGTCTGTCGAGACTGCCGGGATCGATGGCGATGCGCTCAATGAGCCTAGCGGTTCTCTAGCAGTACGATTTGATTCGTCGCCCGACAGCGGCGACGCGATCATTTCGCGGGTGATCGATCTATCGGATGTGCAGTCGGCTGACATCGTTTATCACTACCAACGCAGTGCCGAGCGACCCGGCATCACGAACAGTCCCGAAGCGGGCGAAGACTTGATCGTGGAGTTCACGACCAATGGCGGTACGACTTGGAATGAAGTCTCGCGGCAACTGGGCAGCGGACCGGATCAAACCACCTTCCACAAAGTGCGAGCGACGTTGCCAGAGAGGGCACTGGCCAGATCCTTCCAGTTCCGCATCCGCAACATCGGCAACATCGCCAGCGCTGGACTGTTCGACGATTGGTTTGTGGATGATGTGTCGATCGAAGTCACCGAGTTCATTGCCCCTGAAGTTCGCGCCGCGATTGCCGCCTCGCTGGGCCACCCGGTCACGACATCGGGTATCGACGGACGACCGCTGACCCATGAAGATGTTCGGCTGACCCAGCTCGGATCGGTGACTCAGTTGAGTCTTGGATCACCGCGAGTTTCTGACTTGACGATACTCCAAGACGCCGTGAATCTGGAAACGCTGGACTTGTCGGCGAGACAAGACGTTCCCGTAACGCGAACTCCGGCTGCGGATACGTTCATCCAGACATTCGGCGGAGCCGGCGATCGGAGTTTTGGTCAAAACACCACTCTGGCCCTGATCCCCGCTTTGGACTTTTTGACCCCGCTGGTGAGATTCGATGTCTCGGATCTGGCGGGCTTTGACGTGACGAGTGACGCCACGTTTGAGCTGACTACATCGTCTGTCCATGGAAGCGTCAACGTCAATAAAGCGATCGAGTTACACGAATCGACGGCGGACTGGGGCGAGGAAACGACCTTCAATTCGATTCCTGGTGGTGGACCCTTCGGAAGTCACGACCCAACCATCCTTGACGCGATTACCGTCACGCCTGCGACGCAAAAGATCGTCTTTACGATTCCGGCAGCCGTCATCCAAAGATGGATCGACGACCCCGCAAGCAACAAGGGACTCGTGTTCTTCTTTGAAGGAGTCGGACAAGAGAACGGGAACGACATCTCCATACATAGCAGCGAGAGCGATCAGCCACCGTTGTTGCAGTTCTCGATGACTCGCGACGCTTTGGACAACGCGGATCTGGATGTTTTGATTCCACGCACCCAAGCGTCCGGTCCGCGTGCTGGCGAGATCATCGGAACGCCGCGACTAGAATCGCTCGATTTGACGGGACAAGCCGGCATCTCGGAGATTTCGGCATTGGCGGGATTGACGAACCTGCGTGAATTGCGACTCGATGGAACCGGTGTTGATCCGGTGGGCCAGACGACGCTGCATACCCTTAGGGCGCTACCCAATCTCGAAATGCTGACGCTTTCATTCCCAGGCGTGGTGGTGGGTACAAATTTCGTTGTCAACGAAGGAGACGATGTCTCGATTGATTTGATCCGTAGCGGAAAGTGGACGGTCACTGATGCGACAACTAATGCGATCATCGCGAGTGGTACTTCCAGCGAAGTGTCCTTTACCGCACTGAATGACGGAGTGGCCATTGTTGACGTCGCTGACAACAAATTCCCGGTCATTATCCACAACGTCGCACCGACAATCGACAGCGTTCCCGATCTTTCCGCCGCAGGCATTCTGGAAGGCCAATCGATCAGTCTGCTTGGTCCGCAGTCGCTTCTGTTTGACCTAGCAACGGCCGGTGATGAGGTCGTCGTGCCTTTCGACGCGGCGCTCAATCCTGTCGACTTCACATTCGAGGCGTGGGCAAAGGTTACCGGAGGTCAAGGAACGCAACGCACGATCGTCAGGGCAGACAATACCGCCAGCGGTAGGTTCGGCGGATTCTTTCTTGTTGCAAACACCGGTGATAGATGGTTCTTTGTGACCAGAAATCAATCATTCGGAACGGGGCTCACTGGCCCGGACGTGGTCCTGGAGGAGTGGACGCATCTGGCCGTCTCATTCGAAGCTACCGGACCTGTCAATGCGGATGGAGCCTTTCCGGGAACCATGCGGATGTACGTCAACGGCACGTTGGCGGCTGAACGCACGACGGGAAGCTACAAGCCGCAAGCCACGAGTAGCAATGACCTCGCGATCGGAGGTGGCATTGGCCATTTCAGCGGTAACATGGATGAGGTTCGGTTGTGGGATACCGCGCTGACCGAGGCGGAAATCCAAAGTCGTCTCGGTACGGTTGCCAACGGTGGCGAATCCAATCTGGTCGCCGCCTGGTCCATGAACGAGGGTTCGGGAAACGTTGTCGCGGATCGTACAGGAAATCATCCGGGCAACATTCCTGTTAACGCCACGTGGTCGACCGATACTCCACCGCAACTCGAAACCGGTCAACAATTCCTGATCGACGGTGTTCCCGGCGGCGACCTGTTGGTGACCGATCCCGGCCTGGATCTCAGCGCCGAATCACTGCAAGTTTCGATCACCGACCCAAACGGTGTCGTGACGGATCTTCTGCCTCGTGCGTTGACCTTTGACAACGACCGACTCGATCTACAGTCGCAAGTCCTCGACGGCCAATCGAACGTGACCACTGCGTTTTGGTTGAAGACCGATCAGGCGAATACCCAAGCGGTTATTGGCGGTTTCGATGCGACGCAGTCGAATGAGTATGGGGTCTTAGTGAAGCACAACTTGATCGCTTTGCAAACTCGCCACGGAAACGTCCCTTGGAACACGACCGCTTTAGCCGATGGCCTGTATCACCATATCGTCATCGTTCGCGATCAAACCAATGAACGGTTGGAATTGTACGTTGATGGTGTGTCATTAGGTGTCCGGACTGTTTCTCAGCCAATGCAAACACTCACCATCGGCGAAGGACTGGTTCTTGGTCAGCTGAAAAGCGGATCCGGAGCGGGATTTTCTCCAGGATTCGAGTTCGTTGGCTCGCTGGATGATCTTGCCATCTGGAATCGTGTACTAAATCCGGCAGAGATACTTGACGCCATGAACGGTCAGATCGATGCAACATCGTCGTCGCTGCGATTGTGGTTGCCGATGAACGACGGCCACGGTACCGTCGTTTCGGATCGCGGTCCGCTCGGGCTTGATGCAAGTTTCCATTTCCCCGGCGATCGCCTGCCGACATCCACGATCGACGATGCCCAGCAGGTTCCGACCTGGAGTTCGGACACTCCTGGGGTGTTCGACCGGTCGCTGACTTTCTCGGACAACGGCAATTACACATTGACCGTCACTGCCAACGATGGTGACGGCGGATTTGATAGGTCTGTGACGGAGTTCACCGTCGGTAACGTAGCACCCACAATCAACGACCTGAATTTCTCGGGTGTCGTACCTCACCGGATTGCCCAGCCGATTCGTTTGGACGCAAAGGACATCACTGACTCAGGTTCGAACGACACGCTCACCTATCTGTGGGAGGTCACGACGGACAATGGTCAAGCGATTCTGACATCGGATGAAATTGACTTCGAATTCACGCCAAATTATGCCGGAAACTACATCGTCACGTTGACCGTCACGGATTCCGACGGAGCTTCTCATTCGCACAGTGAATCGTTCGAGGTCGCCCCGACGGTGGTCATCACGCGGCCGCAAAGTAGGCCGCCAGCCGGTTCGGTCGTTGTTCTGGGATCTGAGGATTCAAGTCTCGTCGCGCCGGCGGCGAACCTGCTGGGCACTGATCAGGCGGTGGCCCGCGAGTATGCATGGAGGATTCTTGGCGACCCCAGCGTGCCGGGCGTGCCCGACGATGCTGTCGTCAGATATTCGTTCGACGATCCCAACGATCTTTCATTCGATTCCGCGGGTGCTAATGACCCACTCGGGAAGGTCAGCGGTGTTTCGTATTCTCCCGATGGCGTCAGCGGCGGATCGGCATTGTTTGCCGGGCAAAGCAGTGTTCTCGAAATCGGCACCAATGGAATCAAAGCAGGCTCCGAGTGGACGGCTGCAGCCTGGTTCAAGGGGCTGATCGTTTCGGGTCGCTGGAACACTCTGTTCCGTGGCAAGTCGACGGGCCATCAGGTAATCGTGGAAGCGAATTCGCACGACTTCGGAATGTTTGCCAATGGCAACGGGAATTTTCGTGACGCAGGCTTCGACGCTGACCCGGTCGGATGGGGCGACCAGTGGCATCATGTCACCGCAGTTGGTGCCGATGGCAAGACTGACTTTTACATCGACGGCGTTTATGCCGGCACATCCGATCGACAGGGATCAGACCAATTCTTCGCCATCGGAAACCACCAGGGTTTGAATCAACAGTTCGCTGAGGAACTCGACGAAGTCTACATTTACGACCGGGCTCTCGATTTCAACGAGATCCAGGCACTCTACGGAGCGACGGGGACAGGCCGCGAATTGCAGTTCGTGCCCACAACTTCGGGAACGTACCGAACCAGTTTGACGATCACGGACGTTTTCCACGAAGACTTGAGAAATTGGCAGGGGCGATCGAACGTCCAGGACGCTCAGTTCCCCACCAACGACTACGCGGCGATCGATTCACGCACCGTCGGTGGCACGTTCCAGGCTCGTGCAGTCGGGTACCTTGCGGACACCGACCTCGATTCGCCACTGGACGTGGCGGTCGACAGTTTCTCCGCCTCCGGCATGGTGACCTTTGATAATCCCGACAACGCGGATCTGAATTTCCGTTGGGGATTCTTCGACTCCCAGAATTTTCTGGGTAACCAAGATGTCTTTGGCATCACCTGGGGCAACCAAAGCGGGAACCGTTTTCGAGTGGGGAACACCAACGGTGGTGCCAGTACCTCACTGAACGCTGGCACCTATCCGTGGACGATTGACTATGATCCGACAGTTGGGAAGGGAACATTGACGGTCTCGGTAGGAGGGATCACTGAGGTCGCGACCGATTTAATCTTAACCGGGCACGTGTTCGACTCATTCGGATTCAATCAACCCGGCGGCAACGTCGTATTGACGACTTTCGAAACCACGCTGTTCGATTTGCAGTACACCGGCGGCAATCCGTTTAGCAGGCTAAGCCACACCGAAGTGGTCGACGTCTCCGTTGATCGGGCTGCGGCGATTTCGATCGTCGCCCCGACAGCAGCATCGCAGGAAGGCGATGTGTTGACGTTTACGATCGCGGGTCTGCCGGAACTGAATGCGATCAGTTCACGGGAGTACGCATGGTTCCTGCAACGTGGCACAGAAGATCGTGTCCAGGTCGGCGATCAGGCGACTTACGACTTTGCGCCTGACCTGAGTGACGAATACAGCGTGTCACTGGTCGTCTTCGACAAGATACGGATTCACGACGCGCTGGAATTCCCTACGATCATTTCCAGAAACGCTGCTGCGATTGCCGTAACAATTGAGAACGCCGCGCCGACTCTGGCCGTCGATGCAGTTGAAGGCGTCGAGGGAACAGCAGTGACGTTGAACGCCGACGTCTTTGACTTTGGCAACGATACGCACACCTTCGTCATCAACTGGGGCGATGGAACACCGAACAGCAACGGAAATGTCGCCGCAGGAACGATTTCGCAGCAGCACAACTATGTTCAGGACGGGACCTATGCCGCGACATTGACGGTGACTGACAGCGACGGCGCAGCGCGCGATCAAGCGGTCGACGTTGTGATTCGTAATGCGGCTCCGGTGGCTGCCGATTTCTCCGGGTTCATCGCGACGGAAGACTCTGTCATCACGATTGCCGAGGATGTTCTGGCGCAAACGGCGGGCCGCTATATCCGAATTCGAAATTTGGGCGATGCGTCTCGCGAATTGCATATCGGCGAAATTGAGGTCTTCGCGCCGGGTGTTGTTCCAGACGCCAGCTACGACAATCCGAATGACCTGGCGCTTGTGTCCCAGGGTGCAAGCGTTCATTCATTCCAAGGTCGCATTCAACATGGCAGCGCCGATGCCCTTATCGATGGCCTGCCGCAAAGGAGTTCGGCGACGTTTAGCCTCAGACCGGGAGTTGGCAATGAGATCATTGTGGACCTGGGCGAAACTCGCGCACTTGGCTCCATTCGCGTTTGGCAACGCGATGATGGTTGCTGCCAGCAACGCCTCAGCGACTATGAAGTGGATGTGCTCGCCGATGATGGAACCGGACAACCGGGGCCGGTCGTATTCACATCCACGGTGTCCGGCCAAACGCCGACCAGATCATTTAGTGCCATTACTGTCGTCCAGTCGTTTGACCCGGGCGTGTTGGACACACATACGGTCGTTGGTTTTGATGCCATCTCCAGCCACGGTGCCACCATTTCGTTCAACGACGGCCTGCTGTCCTACGACCCGTCGAGCTCCGTAAATCTGAATGCACTGGCGGCCGGTCAGTCGGTGGTGGATACCTTCACCTATACCATCGCCGATGACTTTGGCGACCAGGACACGGCCACGATTTCCATCACCGTCAACGGTGTCAACGACGCTCCGCTGGCTGTAGCGGATTTCAACTCCTTGGTCGAAGATGCTGATGTTCTGGTTGCCGGGAACTTACTTGCCAATGATTCCGATGTGGACAGTCGTTCGTTGCTGACACCGGCGGGTGTGACGTTGAATTCCGGCAGCGAGTTCTTCCCGGTCGGGCGTCTCACCGATAACAGTGGATTGAGTGCTGTGGCGGACGCGAACAACTATCAATCGATTACGCACGGCACTCAGAACACAGCACGTTCATGGGTCACGGACGCGATTTTGCCGGACTATTACCCGCTGGGCATCGTTCCCGTGCTGACGTTCGATCTGGGAAGCCCATCGCTTCTGACGGACTTAGTGGTTTGGGGTTACCATCCGGCGACCGGAAACCAAGCCAAAGAATTTACACTTGAGTTTTCGACCGACGGCGGAAACACCTTTGGCAACGCGATCTCGCTTTCCAAGGCGATAACGGGCGATCAACAGGAAACGCTTTCGTTCGGTACGACGATTCTGGCCGACACTGTGCGAATGACGATCACCGACAATCACTTCGGAACGCCTGACGCACCGGGAGGTGATCGGATTGGATTGGGCGAGATCAAGTTCCTGGCCAGTCGGCTGGCTGTCGCGTCCATCGACGGCAACACGACTGACGCCGACGATGTGCTCGGCAAATACGGCACGCTCAACTGGAACGCCGACGGAAGTTACGAGTACACGCTGGACAACACCAGTTCAGCCGTGCAGCGATTACAGGCTGGAGAATTATTGGTCGAGACATTCACTTACGCCGTCAGCGACTCGATCACAACCAGTGCCAGCACACTTTCGATCACCATCAACGGCCAGGCCGACGCACCGGTTGCTGGCCAGGACACGTTCCGAATCGCTGCGGGCGACGTGCTCGCGCTGTCCAGCAACAGCTACAACGCGGCGGTCATCACGGACAATCCGGTCGCCTATTGGCGATTGAGCGACGGCGGCGGGTCTGTCGCGGTGAACGAGATGTCCCCGTCGACGTCTGATGGTGCCTATGTCACTGTTCCGGAACCGTATGTGTCTGATTTGGACACAAATTCTGTGGCCTTCGATGGTGTGAATTCACGAGTCGACGTGCCGTTCAGCACTGAGCTGAACCCAGTTAGCTTTACCTTCGAATCATGGGCGAAAGTCACCGGTAGAGTCGGCGAATGGCGAACGCTCGTAATGTCCCGAGCCAACGACGTAGGATTCACTATCTATGCCGGAATCGACAACCGCTGGCAATTCTGGACCGGAATCGATGGACGGCCCGGCAGCCCGAGCTGGGATAGAGTTACCGGACCGGCGATCGTCCTCGACGAATGGGTCCACATCGCCGCTACCTTTGAAGCCACCAGCGGCCCCGATGGAAACGGCACCTATACCGGAGTCAAACGGTTCTACGTCGACGGAGAACTTGTCGGCGAACGGCTCAATGCCCGGTACCTACCGCTGACAGAAGATCGACGGTTCACGATCGGTCGCAGTAACGGCGGGTCAGCGTTTGCCTTCCTCGGCAACATCGACGATGCTCGATTCTGGGATACAGCGTTGTCTCAGACCGAGATTCAAAGCCGCATGACCACTGGTGTTTCCGGTACCGAAGCCAATCTCGTAGCCGCATGGAACTTTAGCGAAGGTGCCGGGAATGTCGCGGTGAGTCAGACGGGATCGCATAACGGCACACTGGTCGGCGGAGCCGTCTGGTCGGGCGACACACCGGTTCCACCGAGCTATCTGGGCGTTGACGCCGAGTCTGCGGCCAGCCTTGTACCGCTTAGCCAGGATGCTGCGGCCTACTTTGACGGGACCAGGATCGCCACCGTGCCCAATGATCCGCTGATCAATGCGTCTGCCAGCACCACGCTGCAAAAGACGTTCGAATTGATCTTCAATGCCGAGGACGTCAGTGCTCGCCAGGTGTTATATGAACAGGGCGATGCGTCATCCGGATTCAACCTGTACATTGATCAGGGAGAACTCTACTTCGGCGCCTGGGAAAACGGTACGCCCGCGCCACCCGTCAAGTCATCCATTTCTCGCGATACGACGTACCACGTTGTCGCCGTGTACGATTCGCCGCGACTGACGATGTCTATCAATGGCACCCAGGTCGCTACCGTGACGAGCAACTTTGACGGAACTCTTGGCGGTGTCTCCGGTCACTTAGGCCGGATCAATATTGGCGGCGTTATTGACGAGACTCGTTTCCACGATGGTGCAGCAGAGCTGCAGAGTTATGCATTTACAGGAACCATCGACGAAGTCGCTGTTTATGACTCCGCACTTTCTGCCGCACAGGTTGCCAACCACTACCATGCTCTCGGACTGATGGCGAATGACGCGGACCGTGACGCTGCAGACACATTGTCGATCACGGCGATCAATGGCGAAGCAACCAGCGTTGGCCAGCGAATGACGCTGCCATCGGGAGCGTCGCTGCGAGTCAATGCCGGTGGCGACTTTGATTACGATCCACGTGGTCACTTCTCCCATCTGGTGGGCGACGAAACGGCAGAAGATACTTTCACTTACACGGTCACTGATGCAAACGGCAATAGTGATACCGTCACGGCATCAGTTATCGTAGAAGCCGCAGTCGCTCCAGCGGCACCTGGTGACTTTGGCGATGCCCCGGCTCCTTATCCGACGTTGCGAAGTGACAGCGGCGCCTGGCATCAAACAGGCGGCACGCTGTTTCTGGGAAGTCGCATCGATTCTGATCCTGACGGGATTCCCAGCGCCGCCGCCGACGGTGACGATCTTGACGGACTGGATGATGAAGATGGTGTGACGTTCACGACGTTCTTCATCGTCGATCCGACCGCACCAACAACCGGGACTTACACCGTGACCGCTTCACAGGCTGGCAAACTGGATGCCTGGATGGACTTCAACATTGATGGCGATTGGGATGATCCCGGTGAACAGATCGCAGTCAGCACACAGGTCACCGCAGGCGACAACTTGCTTACGTTTACTGTTCCGGTGGATGCGGTGGTCGGCACGTCCTTCGCACGATTCCGTATCAGCACGGCGGGCGGACTGACACTGCTTGCCAGAGCCGACGACGGCGAGGTGGAAGATTATCAGGTCGTGCTCCGTCCGCGCGGCGATTTCGGCGATGCACCTGCACCGTATCCGACTCTGCGAGCCAATGCCGGAGCCTGGCATGAACTGGGAACACCACTGTTTCTGGGCACTGCGGTTGACTGGGAACCGGATGGTATCCCCAGCGATCTGGCGGATGGAGATGATAACAACAAGACGTCTGACGAAGACGGCGTTTCGTTTCCGCAACCGCTGATCGTGCAATCAGGCGTCGCAACAGTGGGAACGTATTCCGTTGTGGCGTCTGCCCCTGGATTGCTCGACGCCTTTATCGACTTCAATCAGGACGGCGATTGGGACGATCCCGGTGAAAATATTGCAGACAGCGTGGCTGTTTCTGCCGGTGTCAATGAGCTTGAATTTTCGATCCCGGCCGGCACGCCGCCCGGCACGACGTTCACTCGCTTCCGGCTCAGCACCGCCGGCGGCCTTGACCCGATTCGGCTGGCAAACGACGGTGAGGTCGAGGACTATCAGGTCACATTCCTCCAGGAAAACACGTCGGTACCCTCAGTGACGCCTGTCACGATGGCGAAAGGTGAAACTCGTCCGACAATCCGTTGGAGTGAATCGGTTGACGCGGTGAGTTACGAAATCTGGTTCGCACGAATTGCCCCCGGCCAGTCACGACTCTTCTTCACAGACAACACGTCCGTTGTGATCACAAACAGCTGGGAGCCTCCCTCAGAACTTCCTCCAGCCGTTTATCGTGTGTGGGTCCGCTCGACTGACAGCAAGGGAGTGACGACTGCGTGGTCTCATTCACAGACATTCGAACTGAGACCAACGCTGATTGGGCCACTAACGCCGGTTTTTGAACGGCGTCCCGCCTTTAATTGGGAAGAAATACCGCATGCATCCGGTTACCAGTTGTTTATCCGAACGAGAGACAACTCGGTCGGTGCTAACGGCGACATAATTATCTCGGACATTCCGGCCAATGTGACAACTTGGACCCCACCGTTCGATCTGCCGGACGGAAACATTCGCTGGTGGGTGCGAGCAACGGAATCGATCGGCAACCGCGGCTGGAGTGAGGTCGGTATTACCAACGTTGAAGGGCGATCGGCGATAACAGCGGCGAATGAACAGTTGTTTTCATGGATGAGCATTCCCGGGACCGCACGCTACATTTTGCACGTAGAAGATGCAGATTCCGGCAACGTTGTCATTCGCGAAGACCACATTGTTGACAGCAGCTCGTTTACTCCTGCTTCGTCGCTGCCAACGGGGAACTATCGTGCTTGGATAAAAGCCATTGACAGTACCAACCTCTTTACTTCCGGCCGCTGGAGTCACAAGTTCGACTTCAGTGTCACGCAGACGGAGGAACAATCACGGAATACACAGACGCTGACGTCGCTGCAGAACAAGCTGATTGAATTGGTCGTGGCGCGCGTCGATACGAATTCTTCTGCGGAAGCTTCTGCCGATGATCGAACGCGGTTGGACGAAACGAAGGTGGCCAACGTCGCCCGTCAACCTGATCCTGTCACGACGGGTTCTGCTGACGACTCGACACCGGAAGTGGACATCGTTGACACCCTGATGTCCCACACGATTGCCTTTACAGCGTTATTGGACGAAAATTGAACACACGAGGACTGGAAAGACAACTGACGAGTTTCGTGAGACTATTGATTGGTGATTAAGCTGCGGCGCGGCGGCGGCCATTGGATTCGGCGCAGGCTTGACCATTGAGGAGTGTCAAGGTGGAAAAAACACTGGATTCGTTCCAGGCCGCGTTGTCACACGGTCATCGGCCAAAGATCGAGGACTGGCTACATGGGGTCGAAGAAACCCAACGCCCTTCCCGGTTGCGGCAACTCCTGAGTCTCGAATTGTCATGGCACGCGGAAAGCGGTGTGTACCCTGAACCGGACGAATACAAACAGCGTTTTCCCGATGCAGTCATAGAAATTGACGGGGCATTCGCTGAGTTCCCGCAAACGCCGCCTGCTGACGGGGCATCGGCGGATGTCGGCGCGATGCTGGAACCAACCCTGATACCCGGTCGGAGCGTCGGGAATCAGGTGTCAGACGACGTCCGCGAATTCGCCGACTACGAATTGCTGGAGGAAATCGCACGCGGCGGCATGGGGGTGGTGTTTAAAGCGCGGCACGCCAAATTGAATCGTATTGTTGCGTTGAAGATGATTCTGTCCGGTGAGTTCGCTGGCGAAGAGGATATCCGACGATTTCAGATTGAAGCGGAAGCCGCTGCGAATCTGAATCATCCCGGCATCGTCCCAATTTTTGACGTCGGACAACATGCTGGTCGCCACTATTTTTCCATGGCCTTTGTCGAAGGCCCAAGTCTGTCGGCTTATGTAAAAACGGGCCCGCTTTCTGCTCATGAAGCGGCTGAAATAACACTGAAAATCTCTAGGGCCGTGGCCCACGCTCACGAACACGGTGTCATTCATCGTGATCTAAAACCGGCCAACATATTGCTGGATGCAGCAGGTGAACCGAAGGTTACCGATTTTGGGCTCGCCCGAAACATCGAAGATGACAGCGGAATGACTCAGACCGGTTCCATCATAGGGACGCCCAGCTACATGTCACCGGAACAGGCTGCCGGGCGGTCTCACGAAGTCGGCGTGTCTTCCGATGTTTATTCCATCGGCGCGATTCTGTTCTGCCTGCTAAGCGGAAAGCCACCATTTCAGAGTAAGTCGATCACTGAAACGCTCAGACGCGTTATTGATGAACCTCCACCCAAACTGCAGTCGGTCAACAGAAATATCCCTCGCGACCTAGAAACCATCTGCGCCTGCTGTCTTGAGAAACGACCGACTGATCGATATCAGACTGCGGAAGCTCTTGCGGAAGACCTGCATCGCTTCTTGAATCATTTTCCTGTTCAGGCACGCCGAGCAACGGCAGCACAGCATTGCTGGCGATGGTGTCAGCGCAATCGAGCGGTGGCTGCATTGTTGTGTGCGATCGCCATATTGGTCTGCTGTTCAACGCTGTTCCTGTTCAGGCATAATCGGCAGCAAATCGCCAATGCCGAGCAGCAAATGACGGAGGCTGGAATTCGGCTGGACAAAAACGTCGACGACGTTGAAATGCAATACAGTAAAGGCGACTCGTTCTTCTCAGCCAATGCTGATATGGCCGAATCCGAACGACTGGAACTCGAACAGTCTCTTGACGACTTCGAACAGGCAGTCGAACGCTACGAGGCATTACTCACGAACGACGCTGCGGATTCCACAAGACTGCACAGAGCAGCCGTCGCCCAGTTTCAGATGGGTCAGGCGAATCGATATCTTGGAAATCGTGAATTGGCCGAGGCCGCGTTTCGCAGCGCCATCCACCGACTCGCTGTGCTCAACAACAACTTTTCCGATGAGCCTCGGCATCGGTTTCGTGCCGCTATCGCCTGGGATTATCTGGGCGAAGTCCTGCGCGCTCATGATGAAACCACTGAGGCGGAAAAGGCTTATGAGGAGGCCCTGCGATTACTGACGGAATTGACGAGTGAGCCTCAGAGCATGGCTTTGTATGAGCAGGAACTGTCTCGCAGTCACAACAACTATGGCATTTTCCTGCTTGATACCTGCCGACAGCGCGATGCCCAACAACACTTTCAGACGGCAGACAACATTCTGTCTTCGCTGGTGGAGCAGGAAGTCGACAATGAAGACTTCTTGATGGACTATGCGCGGACCTTGCTAAATCTGGGCCTGCTTGATGAATCGTCTGCTCCAACAGAGGCCGACGCGCAATATCAACGTGCCGATGCGGTGTTCAGACGCCTCACGGAAGCCCGACCGGAAGTTCCTCGATATCGTTTCCTGCTTGCTGTTTGTGAAATGAACCGTGGCTTCGTTTTGGGATCAGCACTGCAAAAACCGGTCGAAGCGACAAAATTGTTGACCGCCGCGGAACAACGATTTCGAGAATTGCCTCCGTCGCCGCTCTATCGATCGCGATACGCCGACTGCCTTAATAATCTTGGTGTCCTGTCCGGGATTGGTGGCGATATGGCTCAGGCGAAAAACTGGTTAGAAAAAGCGCAGGCCGTGGCGAAGTCTTTGGTCAGCGATCACCCGGACATCCCCGAACATCATAGCCAGCTTGGCAAAATTCTTGGCGGTCTGGCGGCTGTCGCAAACGGATCTGGAAACAGCGAGTTGGCCGTTGAATTAGCAAAACAGGCGATTGGCCATCAAACTCAGGCATGGCAGAAGAATTCGTGCAAATATTGGCGATTGCTGGTTGGGCACCATCTTTTTGCAGGTCAGCTTTTACTCTCCAGAAGTCCGCTCACCGACGCTGACCGCCAGGAGACGATTAGTCAGGTCAGACGTGCTGTCAACATCGCTGAACTCGACCAACGTGACACTGCGGCAAACTCACCGTTTACAGGGCTGCTTAACGAACCCTTTTCCCTATTGCGGCCTCAGAAAGAATTTTTATCGTGTCTGCAACAGCTGCAGGAAATGACGTTGTTGAAACTTCCCCCAGACCTCGTTCCTTAGACCCCGTGAATTCCTGGGCACCTGTGTTGGTCATTGCGGAGTTACGGAAACGCCTGCCTACCCGGAATGACCGGTAAACTAGGTGGAAGACGCAACGTTTGACTAGGCGATAGAATCCGCAGTCACTTCCGCCTGCCATCAACCGATAAAACTAGGGATTCACGTTTGCAAACCAGTGCAGGACTCGTAGAAGATGAATCCGCATCTTATACTGTTTATCTTGGTGGGGCTGTTGAACCTGCTCAACGCTGGGATTGCCCACGCACAATTTTCCGGTGGTGGGACAGCCGTCGGATACATCGATTCGGCACCAATCCGCGATCAAATCCGATTTCGTTTTGACGGGGCATACGGAAATTCTATTCCAGACTGGGCAGAATTTTTCTATCCGAAGTGCGGATGCTTCCGTGTCTCTGGAGCAGACCCGAACGCCCCGGGACCCCCACTGGCGGAAACAAACGTCGACTATCAGGAGTTTCAACTCTACGCGGAACACGTCTTTGTTGAGGGAATGGTTTCCGGTTTCGTTGAGCTTCCTTTTCGTCTCGTCAATCCGGAGGTCAATGCGAACGCCGGAGGCATCTCGGATGTCAACGCAGGTGTTCGTGTGTCGCTGTACGATGATGAGATTCAACACCTGACATTTCAATTCCGAACGTTTATCCCCACTGGTGACAGCGAACGGGGGCTGGGAACGGATCACGTGACTTTGGAGCCCGGATTGCTTTACCTTCGACAGATCGCTGACGGGACAACGCTTGAGGCCGAGCTGCGGGATTTCATTCCCATCGGCGGAACCGCATGGGCGGGCAACGTGCTTCGATATGGTGTCGGAATAAGCCACCGGCTTATTGAAGGTGAAAACGTGTACGTCGCACCAGTGGTGGAAGCCGTCGGCTGGTCCATACTTAACGGCCGCGGGTTGGACCCGGCAACTGGTCCGACTGATGCTGCGACAACAATTGTTAACCTCAAAGTTGGCGCTCGGATCGGCTTGGGCAATCCCCGCAACGCGAATGCCGGAAGCCAGTCGCTATATGTCGGATACGGTCGAGCTCTGACGGGAAGAAGTTGGTACGACAATGTCGTCCGCGCTGAGTTTCGAGTTATGTATTGAACCGGTCGAAAACAACGGCCGAGAACTATCATACGGAAAAAAACGACTGCAAAGATCCAATTGTTGGGCATTGACATCGTGGAGGTTGGTCGGCACGTTCGCCCCATCGTGGCGCGTCTTGCATTTGCTTCCGTTTTGATTCTGGTTCGCCGACATGGAATTGAGTATACGTTCTTCGCGTTGATTCAGGAGGAGGATTCGCTTTTTTTTGAGCGGGCTTTTTTCATAACGCGCCTGTAAGAAGGAAGAAATCGCCAACTTTTCAACGAAAATACCTAGCCCAATTCCCAGCAACCTAGCAGGCCATTGTTTCTTTTCTGTCATTGACGCCCCAAGTGTTGCGCATCTGAGTTTCGCCGGTTATACTCGACCCACAAGGAGAAACTGATGACCACTGAATTGGGAAAAATCCACAACCGCGACTGCATCGCAGGCATGAATTCACTGCGGGAAGGCAGCGTGGATCTGGTGTTTGCCGATCCACCGTTCAACATCGGCTACAAGTACGACGTCTACGAAGACAAAATGGCGGCTGAAGATTATCTGAAGTGGTCCAACGACTGGATGACGGCCGCCTATCGTGCGCTAAAATCGGACGGCACATTCTGGCTGGCCATTGGAGACGACTTTGCGGCGGAACTGAAAATTGAAGCTCAGAAAATTGGCTTCCGCTGTCGCAGCTGGGTGATCTGGTACTACACATTCGGCGTCAATTGCAAGAATAAGTTCACGCGTTCGCACACGCACCTGTTCCACTTCATTAAAGACCACAAAAACTTTACGTTTCACGAGGGCGATTTGAAGAACCGTGTACCGTCGGCACGAGCACTCGTTTACGGAGACAAAAGAGCGAAAGGAAATGGACGACTTCCTGATGACACTTGGCTGATTCCTCCGGTTGCCGACCATGAATCGGATTATTGGGACGTCGCTCTTGATGAGTTGGAAGAGGAAGAAGTGCCTGAGACTTTTTCATTACGACCGCAAGAATTGAGTCAACGCTTTTCGGCGAATGAGGACACGTGGTACATACCGAGAGTCGCCGGCACGTTCAAAGAGCGGGCCGGATTTCACGGTTGCCAAATGCCTGAACAGTTGTTGGGGCGAATTATACGAATGTGCTCCAGCGAAAATGACATCGTTATGGATCCATTTTCGGGCAGTGCATCAACGCTGGTTGTTGCTAGGAAACTCGGACGTCAGCTAATCGGATTTGAGCTGTCGAAGAAATACAAACAGGAAGGCCAGATGCGGCTGGACGCGACCGCCGTCGGCGATCGTTTAGATGGATCGCCAGAACCCACAATGGAGGCATTCGAGAAGTCAACCGAGCTAACGCCCCCTGAAAAAAAGATGCGACGGCAAAATTCGACTGCATTTGCCGAGAATGCAGCTGATGAAATCCAAAAACAAGATCTTGCAGGTTTGGAAGGTACAAAGGGGCTCCTTGAAGATGGACTGGCGAGAGCATTCGAAGCGACGAATGATGGTTATTCAGTCGATCGTTTACTAGCTGACCCGGCGATGAATCTGCATTTCGTTGATGAGTGCAAGAGGATTGGGCTGCCAGGGAATCCAAGGTTTTGGAACCATCGATTGCTAAGGATGCGTAAGCGTCCCGGTGTACTAAAAAGCAGTCTTCTAAAAAGCAGTCTTCGATTTTCACTACCGTTTGAGGAATGTGAACCCTTTCTATTTGCGAGCGAGGTTGCTTGGAAACAATTGCTCAGCGATGAAAGGGCAGGGAGCCTAGATGAGATATTCTGCGATCCCAACTTGGCTGCTGAATTCGATGAAATCGCGACTAAGTTTTCACCTGGGTTTACGAGTTTGCAATACCGGTGGGGAGCATTACGAATCCGAAAATATGCAATGGGAGCTCGCAATGAAGGGCGTATGCTCAAGGAGGCCGCCCCGAAGAGGGTCGGGCGAAAAATACCCTTCGATGACTTAGCGAAAAGCGATCTTCCGTCGTCCTCGGGGATCTACCTCATTTCGGAGAAGGATCAGATGCTGTACATCAGTGGAGCATTTCGGATTCGCGAACGGATTCACGCGATTCTCGACTCACCACGGCGAAACCTATGGGCAGATGATCCTTCCAATTTGACGATTCAGTATTTTCGCACCGGCGATAGCGCTCGAGAGTTGACGGCTTGGACAAGTTGCTTGTTGGCAAAACGTAAGGACTTGCCAAAGTTTAACGTCGCAGATCTTAGGGCGACGTCATGAGTCAAGCGTTGGTAATCGCCGCGTTCGACTTGGCCAGCGAGGGGTATTCTGTTGACCGCGTCGTCGCAGATCCTCTCTTGAATGCTGCCTTTCTAGCAGCGTGTGCAGCATCGGGACTTTCAGGCAGCCACGCACACCTAAATCACCAGCTGATGAATTTACGAAAGGCTGGAGTGCTAACGGCACGTTCACCTGCGAAACGGACGCAATTCTCGAATCAGGACGACTATCGATTCGCTGCCGAGATGGCGATTCGGTTCATGGAACGGAAGCACGATGCATCTGTGGATAGAGTGATTTGCGACCCTGTGCTGGCCTTCGAATTCGACCAGCTCGCGGCATCGATTTGCCCCGGATACAGTAAATTGGAATATCGTTGGGCGGCGTTGGGGCTCCGAAAGGCCAAGAGCCTTGAGCCTGAAGTTGCAGCGAGAATACTCCAGCCGGAATTAGTCCAGCAGTATCAAATTTCGACCTTGCTCCCCTGTGACCTTCCAACCGATCAAGGTCTCTATCTGTTTTTTGACTCGGGCACTTTGCTTTATGTCGGCGAGTCAGCGAACCTTCGCAAAAGATTAAAGAAACATCTGGACCACTCAGACAACAAAGGGCTGGCTCATTGGATGTGGGAAAATGGAGTTGAGGATCTCAGGCTCGAAACCCAGACCTTGCCCTCACATGTGAATATGAAGGTACGCAAGGCGCTCGAGCTTATTCGTTCACGAAAGCCTGTTTTCAATGTCCAGCGATGATCCGTTTAATTCGGTTGAACGTTCACTCCAGTTCGTTGGGGCGTTCGAGGCAGAATTGCTGCTTGAGCTGATGCTTCGACATTGGGGGCACCCATGCGCAAACGATCGAGCTTTTCGGAATGATCTTTTGGAGACTGTTTCAGAGATCTTAATCGCCTCGTCCAGTGGTGAGGTTTTCATTGAGGGGCTCTTAGCCCAAGATATGAATCTGGTTTCCGCCGCATGGTTTATCGAAAAAACGGCGATCAATGACGCTGACGGCGAGTTGCGAGCCGAATGGGCAGACAGACTTCGCAGGGCCATTCCTTCCTGCTTTGTTAACGAAGACGAGTTCCACGATGATGACGTTGTTTGATGAGTAGCCGTGATGTCTGATTCGTCTCGCAGCCGCCGCCGTTTTTTAGAATCGCTGGCGCCGTTGGGTAGCAAAGATGTGGCACCGAATCGTGCACCGCCTGTCAGTGGCAACACGATCCATGTGGCGACTCGCGCGATGGCGTGTGAGTTTTCGGTGATTATGAATCCGGGACCGCACGAACATGTGGCCGCCGTGGGCGATGTATTGGAACTGGTGCATGAGATCGAAGCTTGGCTGAGCGTCTATAAGCCCAACAGCGAAATTTCGCTGGTGAATCGTGATGCGGCGACGCGGCCTGTGCATGTGCGGCGCTCGTTGTTCGAACTTCTGCAAACGGCACAGACACTGTTCGATCAGACGGATGGGGCCTTCGATATCGCCGCTGGCGCTCAAATCCAGTTGTGGAAAAATTGCCGGGCGGAGAAACGGATTCCGACCGAACAGGAAATCGCAAACGTGCAGCGGATGTCTGGTTCGCACCATCTGCAGCTGGACGAATCCACGACCTCAGTCAGTTTTGACGTCGCTGGATTGCAGCTGGATCCCGGTGCCATCGGCAAAGGGTTCGCGCTGGATGAAGCGACGGCTTGGTTGAAAAAGACGGAAGGCTGCCCCACGGAATTCCTCGTTCATGGCGGCCGCAGCAGCTTGGTGGCTTGCGGCGGCAACAACCAACATTCCGGCTGGCCAGTTGGGATCGGCAACCCGTTGTTCACCAAAAAACGATTGGGAACAGTGTTGCTGAGTGACCAAGCGATGTCGACCAGCGGATCGAACATTCAGTTTTTTCGGCACGACGGTCAGCGTTATGGCCATATCTTGGACCCGCGAACGGCGCTGCCGGTCGATGGGATGCTGTCTGTGACGGTTTTTGCGGATTCTGCGGCGATCGCAGACGCGCTTTCTACAGCGTTTTTCGTGTTGGGGGTCGAAAACGCGAAGAAGTGTTGCGATAGTCTGTCGGCAGTCGGTGCGATTCTGATTCCGTTTCCCACCAAGGGAAATCGGGTGTCACCGACTGTAATCGGAGTCCCCCCGGATCGCATTTTTTGGGATGACCAGCAGGTCAGTATTTCGCGTTAACCATTTCGCGAGCTGATTTGGCAGGTTGTCTGATGTTTGACCTGATTCCAGCGTGATTTCCCTGAAGATTTGCGGTTGACTGCGGCTTCAGGCTGGAACACGCTGCCCCGCCTGCCTAAAACCATCTTGGCGAATTGCTCACCCAAGCGTTCAGTTCACCAAACGTTCACCCATCGATCACCATCCGGAGTTAAAACCTCGTGAGCGAGATTCGTCGTTATTCACTGGCCGCTGTTGTGCTGCTGGTTGTGTTACGGTTAGCCATCGGATGGCAACTGCTGTACGAAGGGCTGTGGAAGATCGACACGCTCGATTCTCCTCAACCATGGACAGCCGCTGGCTATCTAAAAAATTCGACCGGCCCGATGCGAGACACGTTTCGCAATTTAGCGGGCGATCCGGATGATCTGGGTTGGCTAGATTACGACACCGTGTCTGCGCGATGGCAGGACTGGTCCAATCGGTTTCAGGCGCATTACAAGCTGGACGAAAAACAGACGGGATCTCTCAACCGACTCCTGTACGGCAGCCAAAGCAAAGTCGGCGACCGCACGGGATTCGGCGAACCGTTGGCCAAGCTTCCGCTGGAAGGCGACAAGCTGGCCGCCTTTGAAAAACGCAACAGTGCGATCTGGTTCGATGCAGCCAATAAACGCATTTACATTGATGCTCAAAAGCTGGTTCAGCCCGACGAACTTGCAACGTTAAAGTCACTGGTGAAAGGGCGAGACGACGCAGACGCTGAGGCGTACGTGACGGCTTTAGACAAAGCGTACGATCGGCAGAAAAAGAGTCTCGGCTTTTTGCGTAAGTTGCAAGGTGCGGTTCAGGGAGATCCTGAATTGTTGGGGTCGAATCTGAAAGGCTGGGAAGACACTCAGCAACTTGGCAAGCTTGACGAATACAAAGAGCGTCTGGCAGAATATCACGTCGACTATGCCAAGGCAAAAACAGAATCTGAATGGGATCATCTGTCGTATCGCTGGAATAAAATTCAAACGCTTCGTGCAGGAATGACTGGCCCGGTGAAGGCCATGGAATATGACTTCCAAGAACAGGCCATCAACCTGCTGAAACTCGAACAGCACGGACTGGGTGCCATGCCAAAACCATGGACCGCGTTGCGAATATCGGACATCATGACAATCGTTGGCCTGACAGCCTTGGGGACCATGTTAATTTTCGGGTTGTTCACTCGGTTCGCAGCATTTGCGGCGGCGTTCATGCTGTTCAATTTCTATCTCGCGATGCCCCCTCTGCCGGGCCTGCCGCCTGCTCCCGGACCAGAACATAGTTTTATCGTCAATAAAAACCTGATCGAAGTTTTCGCATTGCTGGCCATTGGGGTGCTGCCATCGGGAAAATGGTTCGGATTGGACGGACTTTTGGCCGTTTTCTTCGGCAAATGGCAAGCTGATAAAAAGCTGAGCCCCAATCTGAAAGCCACCGTGTTATCTGGTGATGAACCGGAAACTGCAGCGGTCACAGCTTGAGCGCTGCGTATAATACACATGAATCGGTGTCACGGTTGACCAACGACTCTTATTGACTCATTCTAACATCATCCAGATCGCGGAGAATCGACATGCTTTTAACTCCAGAGCAACAGCAAATCGGCAAAGATAACTTCACTGAAGTCATGGGCATGAAACGCCGTGAATTCATCAAGGCGGCTGCGGCGGCCGGCACCGGATTGGGAGCCGTCTACTTCGGCTACGGCGCGCTGAAAGGCAAGCCTGTTCGTACGGCGTTCATCGGAACCGGCGACGAAGGCAACGTGCTGATTAACGAACACCCGACCGACTACATGGACATCGTGGCCATCGCTGATCTGCGACCCGCGAATCGCGAACGCACAATGACCGGTAGTCATCCGGTGGCTCGTCGAGGCCTGAAAGCGATCTTAGGCGGTGCCAAAGCTGCTGACGTGCAGATGTTCACCAACCATCGCGAACTGCTGGCGAAGAAGGATGAACTGGGGCTGGAAGCGGTCGTCATCGCGGTGCCGCTGAACCAGCATGCGGCTGTGGCCATCGAATGCATGGAAGCAGGGCTGCATGTGCTGAGCGAAAAGCTGATGGCTCAAAATGTGATGGACTGCAAACGCATGATCCGCACAGCAGAGGACCGCGACCTCATGCTGGCCGTGGGGCATCAACGTCACTACAGCGTGTTGTATCACAATGCCGCCTGGATGACTCAAGCCGGTCTGTTGGGCGACATCAAATTCATTCGCGCCCAGTGGCACCGCAACAATAGTTTTCCGGGCAGCGACGCTTGGCAAAAATGGACGAACAAAAGCTTGACCAAGCAAGTCGACAAAGACCTGCTGACGAAAATGGAACAAGACGGATCGCTACAGGAACTCGGCTACGAATCCGCTCGCAAGCTCATCGATTGGCGTCTGTTTAACGAAACCGGCGGTGGCTTAATGGCAGAACTGGGCAGCCATCAAATGGACGCCGCCAGTATCTTTTTGGGACACGTTCATCCGCTGGCCGTGCAAGGTTACGGCGGCAGAAACTTCTTCGGCATGGAAGGCGTCGGTCCCAAATCCGCTCAAGACGATGATCGCGATATCGACGATCAGATCTTCGTGACCTTCGAATTCCCCGGTAAGACTCATCCACAAAATGATAAGTCGCCCGGCAAGAACGGCGATGATGTGAGCGTTGTAACCTATTCTTCGATGAACACAAATCGCTGGGAACCCTATGGCGAAGCCGTGTTTGGCAGCCGTGCCACGCTGTGGATGAAGACCGAAAAAGAAGCGTTGCTGTACAAAGAAGCCAGCAAAAGCAGCAGCGGGGGCGTTGAGCAACGGATCTGGATGGTCGACAGCCAAGAAGCTGGCCCGACTCTGGATACGTACGAAACAGCGGCCCCATCCGCTGCCGCAACCGCTGCCGCGCCAGAATCTGTCAGCCGTGGCTATCGCGAAGAAATGGAACACTTCTGCTACTGCATTCGGACCGGAAAAGACGAATTGCGCTGCAACGGCCACGTCGCAATGGCAGATGCGATTATGGCATTGACCGCAAATCTGGCGATGAAGCACAAGCAACGCATCGAGTTCAAACCAGAATGGTTCGATGCGTCAAGTGACGCTTGTCCGGAAGACGACTTCCAGACTGCGTAGTGATTCAATCAGCCGCACGGGGTTAGCAGCGGGTTGCTGACGGAACCGGGGCTAGCGCCCAAGCGGCTAACGGAACGCGATCGATCATCATTACAACACGCTGGCCCGGCATCTGATGCCGGGCTTTTTTACTTCTCAACGAATGACACATGGGACGCTGGCCAGATAACAATCGCTCAACGTTGCTCACGTTCGTGTTGATCTTTGTGCTGTTCCCATTGCTGGCTTGGCTGTGCGTGTGGTTCATGAAAGCTTAGGAATCGACCTGAGATTGAATCCCTTGCTGCATTTCAAATTTCAAATCTGAAATCTCAAATCTCCCCGATTCCCCCACCTCCAACTCTTGCGACGAAATCAATTCTGTGTCAGAAAATCCGTACGCAGCCGACGATGTAGCCGCCGATGCCGCCGGAAAGCCTTCAAAGCCTCGCGACAAATCAGCGCTGCTGATCGTCTTCGTTGTGGTCTTTGTCGACCTGCTGGGTTTCGGTATCGTGTTGCCGTTGTTGCCGCGCTACGGAGCTCACTTCAACGCCTCGCGAATGCAGCTGGGCCTATTGATGGCTTCGTTTTCGGCCATGCAGTTTCTGTTCGCTCCGATGTGGGGAACGCTTTCTGACCGCATTGGTCGACGCCCCATTCTGATCGTGGGTTTGGTGGGATCGACGTTGTCCTATGCGTTGTTCGGCTATGCCACATCGCTGGGCCGAAACGGCATGTTGCTGGGGCTCGGCGTGTTGCCGTGGTTGTTTATCACGCGCATCGCCGCAGGAATCGCCGGTGCCACAATTTCGACCGCTCAGGCGGTCATCGCGGACAGCACGGGAGCCGAAGGTCGGGGCCGAGGAATGGCATTGGTGGGTGCGGCCTTCGGAATTGGGTTCACCTTTGGGCCACTCATCGGAGCCGCGTGTACGACGGAAAATCCTGCCATCGCCTTGAACGACGTTCAGTATCAGGCTGTGCAAAACTGGCCGGACTCTGCAGACAGTATGACTTCCGATCAACTGATCAGCCAGTTGACAAAGGATGGAGGTCTGGCCGCCGCCGACACTCAGGCAGCCGTACAGCTGTTGGCGGAACCAAAGACCACTTCCGAAGTCAAAGCTGCTCTGCTGTCGCCGCCATCGGCCATGCCGGGCTATGTGGCCGCCGCGCTGTCAGCTTTGGCATTGCTGTTCGCCATCGCCAGACTGCCAGAAACGCGTCCGGCTGTTGACACGGCCAATGGCACGGTGAACACCCCGCGCAGGCACGCCGGAATCTTTGCCATGGGCAGCGTGGTCCGACATTTGACTGCTGAAAAATTTGCCGTCGTACTGTCAGCCATTTTCATCACGACATTCGCGTTCGCACTGTTCGAAAGTACGCTGTCGCTGCTGACTCGAGAATTCGGTTACAGTTCACAGCGCAACTTTCTGCTGTTTGCTTACATCGGAGCCATTCTGATGGTCGGCCAAGGATTTTTAGTGCGTCGGTTTTTGCCAAAAATCGGTGAATACCGCATGGCATTGTTGGGCGTTGTGTTAATGACGGTTGGCTTTGTGCTGCTGGCCCTGACAGGCAATCGCAGTTTGCCACCGTCGGCACTGTGGTCCATCCTGCCGATTGTGACGATTGGTTTTTCTGCCGTCACACCGTCGCTGCAATCGTTGTTGTCTCAAGCCGCAACAGACGACGAACAGGGCGCTGTTCTGGGAACCGGACAAAGTTTGTCTTCGTTGGCTCGAATTCTGGGCCCTTACATTGGCATTCAACTGCTGGACTTTTCTGCCGCCACGCCATACTTCGTCGGAGCCGGGTTGATGATTATCGGCGGTATCGCTGTCAATGCGATCAAGCCGGGCCAAGCCGAAGCTCAATGATGATCCAGCGATTTCGTCAAAAGAGGCCCAGCACATAGACTGCACGCGGGGCAAGCTGAGACCTTCTTGATGTTTAATCCGTAGTCGCGAACTAGGTTTTCCGGCCTCGTCTGCGACCACGGGTGAAACGATGGACGCTTCATGCGTCCCCGCACGCGGTATAGGATCCGACAGGATCCGACAGGATCCGACAGGGTCAGGCAATTCAAGCATCGTGAAAAGCCCTGCTCTGGTTCCACCAACGCCTACCATCGTCGTTCGAGGCCGAAGGATATTCCGTGGGCGAGATAGTCGCTTTCGTCGAGGTGTACGGATGGGCGTTGGGGACCAACTCCGGGTGCAATGGCGGGGGACAGCTGGTCGGTGTTGATCGTCCCGTCGATTTGTTCACTGGCTCTCAGTACATTCGTCCAGTACAGCAGGTTGTAGCCCACGGTGGCGCGCCAGCGATCGTTGAGTTCGTAGCCAACCATCAATTCCAAGCCGGGGACCAGAGAAAACTGTGTGCGGTCCCATGCGCCGGAATTCGATTCCAGAGCCAACAGTCCGCCGGGTGAAGTCACTGGCACACCGCCACTGGTCACGGTATTTAAACCGGCGATGTCGAGTTCTTGTCGAGTGGCTCCGATGGCCAGTTGCAATCCGACTTCTAGTTCCAGCGGCCCGCGTTGGCGTTTGGCGCGAATTCCGATTTCACCGCCCAGAAAACTGTTTTCTGTCTTGAACGAATCCAGTAAATGGAACGTGCTGCCGGTGTTGATTCTGACCGCAGTTTCGTTGATCAACAGGGTGTCGTCGAGGTGCATGAATCGCGGGCCGATTTTCAGACCCAGTTGCGTTTCGTCCGCGCCACGTGGTTGACAACTGTTGCCAGACGAACAGCCGCTGTCACCGCAACCGTTGCAACTGTCGCAGCAGCGGTCGATGTAGAGTTCAGCCCAATAGTGTCCGGCCAGACTATACATCCGCGTTTCGGCGTTGATCGCCAACGACCCTCGATAGGAGCCGGGGTAGGCGATCAGCTGAGAATCCTGTGCGTTGGTATTCGTGTTGAAAAATGGGCGAGCGATAATCGGATCGCCGTTGGAATTCATGAGGAAATCATGACCGCGTGAGCCCAGCATGAAGAACTCACCCGTAAAACCGCTGCCGCCACAGTCGTTGAGGAAGTGGCCCATCCGGAGTCGAAATCCGGCTTGTGAGTCTCCGAAAATTTCATCGCCACCGAATAACGCTTGAGCGTTTCCGCCCAGCACACCGGCCTGAGTTGGACTGATGCCTGCGGGGCTGGTCGAAGCCAGCACGGGAATGTCGGACTTACTGGTCCACCAGATCAGTGTTTCAAGGCTGACCCAGTCTCGAGTCTTCTGCTGAGTGAAGCCCATTTTAACGGCAGGCGAATAAGGTTCATAAGGCTGGTAGTACGGCTGCATGGGCGCCGCCATCACCGTTTGCGATTCTAGCGCGGGTTGCGGCGGCACTGGTTCCAGCACCCGAACTTCGGCCTTCAGTGGTTTGGGAATGTCGTCCAGCACTGGGTTTGCAGCAGCCGGAATGATGATCGGAATTCCGGGATTCGAAGCCACGGGACCACTGGCGAACACGCGCGGATCTTTAACGGCTAGCGGCTTTGAAGCGGCAGTCAGACGAATGGGGGAAGGGGATTCTTGACCAAGAGGAAAGACGTCATCAGCAATCGAATTTGTGACTCCAAAGACAGAAGCCAAAATAAGCATTGTAGAGATCCTCAGCTGAGGAACACACATAATACAGCTTCTCCGACTAGCCTGAATTGAAAGCGCGGCCCAACGCGACATGTCATGTTTGCACGCTGGATTCGCGTGCAGCATGCGGTTGATAGGTCCAGCGAAGCGACGCCGTCAATGGCGGATTGAGCGGTTTTTGGAGGCGTCGCAATTACTGCCGAACTGATACGGCGCAATCGGTGGATCCACATCGCTCAACTGAAATTCATGCCACAGACTCAGCACATCGGCAGCTCTTGCGTCCGCAGCAGTCAACAGATCAGGCAGAAGTCTGCGACAGGCCGCGTCCGTGGCGTCGCTTCGGTTTGCGGAATTCGACCAACCGGTGGTTGGCTGGCCCAGCCTTTTGATACCGTTTCAGGAAACCCCGATCGCGACAGGCTGCCGCAATGCTAGAAGTTCAGGTCTTCGTCATTCGACAAAGCCACACTGGGAGCGAAAACCTGTCCGGTGGCGGTATCCACCACGACAATTGTGCCGTCTGGTTGACGCATTTGGATCAATTGACGGACAGGCTGATTCACGTTGTGCTGAAAATCGTTGGCGTGAAATCCAACGTTCATCGCCGGCATCAGCTGTTGGCTGGCATGCTGATCCACATTGTTCGATGGCAGGTTCTGCACGGCCGTGACCAACGCCAGCATCATCGAACAGGCACACAGCGTGGCCACCGCCACGTTAAAGCGTCGCGGTTCGGGACCAGCCGCGACAGCCGCTTGGCGAGACTTCAACTGCGCTGACAAACCGGGCCAAATGGATTTGCCCGGTCGCTCATCATGGTCGACATCGCGAACTTGTTGCAGAGCATGCATCGCATCCATCATGCCTGCGTGGTACGCACGGCAGTCCGAGCACGTATGCAGATGATCGGTCAGCTGTTGCTCTTCATCGGGCAGCGTGTCGTCTCCCACGGCCAGATGCACGAGGTGTCGAGCGTCGACGCATTTCAAATTCGTTTTCTGCATTGTGCTACCCTAGGTTTTCTTCTTCGATACAACGCTGCCGACGTTCCCACGCATCTTTGAACATCCGCCGAGCTTCCGCCAGCCGCCAGCGAATGGTGGCTTCACTGCGTTCCGTCACGGCGGCGACTTCGGACGTGGAGAACCCTTCCAGATCACGCAATACCAGAACCGTGCGATACGCTTCCGGGATGTCGACCAGAACCATCTGGACTTCTTGAGACAAATCGATTTCGCCTCGCGGGTCCGTCGATTCTGGATCAGGCACGCGGTCTTCACCGGCTTCGCTGAATAACGCCCACTTGCCTTTGCGTTTGATCGTTCGCAAATAATCGTAGGTGGTGTTCACGGCAATGCGAAACAACCACGGGCCGAATCGCCGCGACGGATCAAACTGTTCGAGCCGGTCGAAGGCTTTGAGGAACGTTTCCTGAGCCAAATCGAGCGCCAGATCATGGTCGGACATAAACCGCCGAATGACTTTGATCACGCGACGTTCGTACCGTTGAGCCAACTGGCCGAACGAATCCGTGTTTCCTCGTCGAGCTTCTTCCACCAAACGCGCATCGGTCGCCTGAGACATCACGGAATCATCCGATTCCAAATCAGCCTCGGACGGTTCGAAATTCGCGTCCGGTTCGGTCATGGTCTTCAGCATTTTGCGGCCTTCCAGCTGAGTTACGCTGGCCGGCCCGGTTTCGTTGGGGCGTTTCGGGGATTTGGGGGCGGCATTCCCAGAAAATGATTCCGCCCAGAGCACGAATTGTCTGAGAAAACACGGAAAAAGGGAAGGCAGCCTGTCCAAAACATCGGGAGTTGAACGGTCCGTTAGACGCCATTGGGAGCGCCCATGGATGATTGTGATCGTGAGTTTCGGGCCTTTCGTAGGCCGGCAACAAGCAAACCGAGAGAATGTTGATGTTGTCAGTGATGTGATCGTTTCGGATCATCAGCGCGTTTTTGCCAGTGTTTCGGCCTACATCACTGCGCCCGGAGCGTGGGCTGTTAGAATTTGGTATTCATAATTGTTCCCCACTGTGCTTTGCTTGTGTTTTCGTTCCTTGCAATTCAGTCCCGGTAGGGACGGCGGACTTTTGCCGTCGGCGGTAGCCGACGGATGTCATCCCACCGACGAAACAAGTTCCGGAGGGACGACAGAAGGTCAGTCACAGGCAATGTCTGTCGTCCCTGCCGGGACTAAATCGCTGTCACGTTCGTTGAGGATCGGAATGAATAGAGCGACAGATTTGCCATTAGCTATTTATCATCTTTCATTTGTCATGTCCTTCAAATGAAAAATGAAAAATGAAAAATGACGAATGACGAATGACGAATGACGAATGACGAATGACGAATGACGAATGACG
>JBDNHJ010000138.1:0-3064 GCA_041688835.1 Fuerstiella sp. | reverse complement strand
TCAGAATTCACGGCAGCCGAAAGAAATCGAAATGAATGCAATTTCAGAACGTCTGATCCTCTGGTTCGCGTTCGCCAGCTTCGGCTTAACGATTCTCGGCTGCGGCGGCGAAGACGAAGAGCCAGATTTTGCGCTGCGTCGAATCAAAGCAGACTGAGGATGAATTCAGGTAACAGAGGACATCGACGGAGGATTGAGGATGAATGACTTTCGAGACCGCACGATTTTCTGGATTGCGATTCTGAGCATTTCGCTGAGTTTACTGGGGTGCGGCGGTGGAGATGATGATGCTGACGACCCACCTCCCGAAGAACCTGACATCGGCTGTCTGGACCACGCCTGTAAACGAGCAAACAACACCTTAACCTATGCGTGCGTCGAATGCACCGGCGGTAATTTTTCTGGTACGTGCGCCCCAGCGGGCGAGAACTGCGCGGGCGGATCAGTCGAACAGCGGTGTTCATGCATGAACCACACCCATGAACTTGAAACTTCCTGTGCGTGTGCCGATCACGTCCGTAATATGTAAAGGATGTACCATGCGCTACGGCTGTTGTGTATTGGGAATTCTCCCTATCATCGCATTCAGCGACGACATCGGGGCGCCAAGAACTGGCACCGAGGAAATTCTGGCAGGGCTCGACGACTCGCGTCTGGCAAAAAGTGAACGCGACTTGCTGGACGAGTGCCTGATAGCTCAGCGGCAATTGCGATCCGAATATCAGTCTCTGAGAGCGGTGGTTCGGGATAAGACTTGGAGATTGCCGAAATCGGAAGCAGCCGATTGGGAATCGTCGATTCTGCATCTCGATCGGTCGCTGGAAGTCAGTAGACTTGGAACCGACAACTATCTCGTGATAGGCAGCCGACTCAGCGCCGATGGTCGGACGTCCGCCGGAGTATTCCTGATCAATCATAATAAGGGTTGGAATCTCAAACTGGATCCAACGGCAAGAAAATACTTCATCACAACACACGGAACGAATCGGTTTACGGCCGAACACAATCGATACGAAGAATGGTGGGTCAATGCGGCCACTTCGTTCTATTACCGTTCTGTTGACCTAAGTTTCGCGTCCAGCCGTGGAACCTTTGTGGCTGGCGTCGGAGAACTCACTGATGAGGAAGGCGAACGATTGATTGCAATCCGATTGACGCATCCGCGCAGCCCCAAAATTCCTGAAGCTTTAATCGTCGCTCCTACGGCGTCGCTGTTTGAGTTTTACAGAGATCGAGCCTGCGCCCTGAGGAAGGCAACGACGTTTGGATACGTCTTCGACACGCCCACGACGTATAAACAAGATCGCATCGTCCAGCGCTGCGACTACGAACCATTTCAGGACGACGAGACTCCTAGACTGACGAAGGTTGTGCTCGAAGAATCTCATCGAAAGGCTGTCGACAGGGAACTCTCCGATGACAGAGACTGGACCCTTTTTCAACGCCAGCAAGTCAATTTCACCAGCCTGAGTCTGGATGCGCCGGATAGCGTCGAATTCGAAATCGAGCGGTTTATTCCCCCATCCGCGAGCAGCGTTTCATCGCGCAGACCAATGATCACGTGGTTCTTTTTCGGAAACGGCATCCTGCTGCTACTGGTTTGGTTTTTCCTGCGACAGCGGCAACGGGACGCCGTAGACACGCCTCAACAAGTCCACGACTAAGAAACAGGGCGAGAAGTTTATGGCAATCGTTCATGAGAACCAAGAGGCGGGAATGATTGGAAAGTCGCCGCTTCCTTGGCCGGTAGTTCGCACCATCGCTGTTGGTGCTCTGCTTGTTGCCGCTATGACGAAGGCCACGTTTGCAACCGAAATACTGGCATCGGAAGGGCTGCTTTCCACATCTTGGCGACTGTTTCCTGCCATCGGTGGCGAAGCGGCCGTTGCGCTGCTGCTCGTGGTCTTACGGCCGCGGGTTTCGAGGTTATTCTGCCTAGTGACCTTCTTACTGCTCGCAGGTGTCTCCGGCTACGCTACCTTGACACAGCAGTCGTGCCAGTGTTTCGGCAGTTCGATTCCATCCCATTACATGCTGATCTTCGATCTGGCAATGGTTGCTCTGACGATGGCTTCGAGCCCTGGCACGGGTCACTCCCCAGCCGTTTCGCCGTCCCAAGCCGACGTCACGATCTCCACAGCTGGATCGCAGACATATTCGATGCGCAGCGCGCTTGTCGGATCTGCGGTTCTTGGACTAACAGTCAGCTGCGGCGCGTTTGCCTTTCACGCGATGTCTGTGCCGTCATCTGTCGAATTTCTGCTGCCCGAAACGCTGCAAGGCCAAGCGTGGCCAATCACGAGTCGACACCATCCGGATCTGACCCAGCTACAGACGGGCAAATGGCTGGCCGTCGTACTCCGCCCGGACTGCGAGCACTGCCAGCAACTGGTCGAAACATGGTTCGCCGATCCCACTCGCCACCGTAGCGGCGAGCGGACAGTGATGTTTCATGCCACTGACAGGCACTGGTCGCTGCAATTCGACCGAGTCACGCTTTCCGAAGTGGCTGCTGCGGAACGCCCTTCGATCCACTGGGCAAGTGATCCTCCCTTCGTGGCGGCACCTGGAGTCTTCGTGTTGGACAATGGAATCGTGGTCGATGGCGCGGACGGAAGTGAGGCGGACGCATTTTTGACCAAACTATTCGCGACGGAGCTAGAATGATGTCGTCGCCACGGGTGACTCGATTCCCTGCTTGGGGCGTGATCGCGATTGCATCTGCCATGCACGTGATCTTGCTCGGCTTTAGCGATTGCGTTCACAGTCCCACAGTCGACGAAACGGTCAGGCAGACGGCCAGCAGGAAAACCAAGCGGCGATTCCTAGTAGGTTCCGGTGCAAGAGCCACAATATTAATTTCTTAAAATTTCGATTTTCCGGAACGGAAGGACGTTGCAATTGTAACACCCTAGTGAGATACACACTAAACGCAACTACGCATGGTTTGGGTTTCTTGACTGAAGCTCAACAATCGGCGCAGGGGATGAATGAAAAACGTGTTTTGGTGGTGTGGAGGACGCAGATGATGTCGAAAATCATGAGTGACCAAATCGCAAGCACT
>JBDNHJ010000137.1:0-89678 GCA_041688835.1 Fuerstiella sp. | reverse complement strand
TGATGTCCTTCTCGGTCAACTTTCGTTTTGCGTCAGAGTCCGCCATGCACGAAGCCTGGCAGATTCAACCGCAGCGCGCAATACTGTTCACTTGTACACTAACCGTCAGCCACCAACAAATCCCGTGCCGAACACTATTGGCTGCGTCCCCTTAATTCTACCCGCGAAAGACAATAGGTTACTTTACGGACATCTGCACACTGTGTTGTCCGATGGCGATAATGTGCTGGCCGCAGGACAAATGGTGGTTGGTAAGGGAGGAAAAATTGAGTACCTCGACAATATTTCCGGCCACTATCGATTGAACATGTTAGAGGGACTCCGCAATGTAGATATCTTAAAAGGCCTTGGCCTTCGCTTCGGTGGCACACGTTTGAAGGTGAGCAAGTGGAGTGTTCACATTCAGGAATATGTCGAAGTCATCAATCGAATTCCGTAAGAGGAAACATCATGGAACCATGCCTGTCGCAAGTCTGCGCCGAAATCTATCGACTGGATGCCACAGCGGGGACGGACTATACGCCCCTCAAACAGTTCGACTCGCGATTGGTTGTAGCGTACTTCGTCCGGAATTACACAAGAAATTACGTATGCAACCTCCTAAGAGGGCGACATGGTTGTGGGAATCATGGACCACACGTGACTGGTTGCTCGAAATGGAAGCAGCGGGACCACGTGTCACCAAAGATCAACCGATCCTAGATATGGATGCATTTTCGGACCTGATCTTCTTGGCACAATATCTCAGACTGGATGGCTTTAAGGTGTTTGTGGAGCGGGCCAAGGCAACCGACAGCGAGAAGGACGATGCCATTCTGCAGTTGCGAAGACATTTCCCCCTCGTCAAGTTCCGAGAAGTGTTTGTGAAAAACGTGCAGTGTTCGCCGGGCTACGATCTCGACTCGATTCGTAGCCACCTAATTGAAGAAGGTATCTTCAGTGCGTTCGATACTGGAACCGCAGATCGATACCCTTACATCCATTCCCTGAAGTCGATTCTCGAAGCCGCGACAAAGGCGAATTGAACGCCTCGGCGCAACAATGGAAGCCAGTCGCGCGTTCTCTGACCATCCAAGAACCATCATTCCACGATTAAATTCAGTCGCGACTCCGCCTGAGTCCCGATGTCATTTGGAGGGCCGTTGTTATTAATTCATTCCGGACAATAGGAGCTGACACCATGCCTGCAAACCGCCGTAAAGCTTTTACGCTGATCGAACTGTTGGTGGTGATCGCCATCATCGCGATTCTGATCGCCCTGCTGCTGCCCGCTGTGCAGCAGGCCCGCGAAGCCGCTCGCCGCACGCAGTGCAAAAACAACCTGAAGCAAATCGGCTTAGCGATGCACAACGACCACGATATCCAGCGTGTCTTTCCGCCCAGTGCTGTCCGATCGTCGCGACATCCGGCGGATGATTCCGTGTGGGCGTGGGGCGTGATGATTCTGCCGCAACTGGAACAAGCTCCCCTGTCTCAACAGCTGGCCCCCAACAATCCGAGATCGTTCTTTGAGGCTTTGAGCGATCCGGTGGTTCTGAATCTTGTGCAACAGCCTCTGGCCGCGTATCGCTGTCCGTCGTCGACGGGGCCGAATCTGAATGATCATCACCCGATGGATCCCGCTGGCGCGAATGTTCAGGTTTCTCTTTCGAATTACGTGGGGTCGATGGGCGTCGAATCCGCCTCCGGTTCACCGTCCGCCGGAATTCTGCACACCCACAGCGCGGTTCGCATGCGAGACATCACGGACGGCACCAGCAACACGTTTCTTGTTGGCGAACGCGCCTAAGGAGACGTGTCCGGTTTTGGAATCGGTGGAGCGTCTGTCTGGTCTGGAGCGACGGATTCCACCAGTTGCGGCGGACCGCTCCCCAATGACTGTTCGATCGCGCTGCACCCGCCAACTCGCAATGAACTGCAAACAGGGCTCGATATCGGGCTGACCGTACCCAGCGTTGAACCGTGGCTGCCGTTCAGCAGCCGACATGTCGGTGGTGCTCAGTTTTTGTTCTGCGATGGCAGTGTCCACTTTGTCAGTGAAAACGTCGATTCTCGAATCGATGATATCAGCGACGCCACAACTTGGGGCATCTATCAGCTGCTGTCGGATCGATCGGATGGTCAAGTGATTGGGGAATTTTAGCATCGTGCAATCAACAAGTGACTGGGGCTTCCAGCCGCAGTGCTGCGGCTGGAAGCCCCAGTCACAAGAGAAGGCACTTGTTTCCCGCTCGGTCCTTCATCAACCATGCATAAGATATTGGGCACAGCTCGTTGAACCCGTAGGCGAGGTCGATCTACAAGCGTCGTCCTTGCCTGCGGCGGCGGGTTAAACAACAATGAGCGGAGGCACGACATTTACCGGAACAACACACATTTATGAGCGATGCTCCTCGAATCTTTGTGTCCATTGCTAGGCCACCTATCCGCCAGGATACGAGCTTCCGGGCAGACCGCATCGGGACCAGCGGCCTCGACTACTGAGAGCTCGGCGATTTCACGAAGACCGAATTCTTCGGATGCGTGCGGCCACGCTGATGGGGACGTATCGCTCACCGATTCATGGAGCATTTTGTTCGGGGTGTTTTGTTTTCTCCACAGCCAATGCCCTGCAATGCGTGCGTTCTGATCCTCACCTCAAGCAACTGTTTTTCGGTGAGGAAGTGGACCGCATGGTTCGCTTCTGGACTCATGGATTCGATTTCTTCGCACCGTATCAGCACATCATCTGGCACTTATGGAAGCGTCAGCATCGTCCGCTGTTTTGGGAGAACCAGCCAGCACCCTAGGCGCTGCTCAGGTCGCAACAGCGACTTCGTTTTCTGGTCGGAACGGAGACCGACGTACCGGCCGGTTGCCTGACAGAATTGGATTTGTACGGCTTGGGATCGCACCGAACAATGCAGGAGTACGAGCCGTTTTCGGAAGTTGACTTTCGACAGCTGACAGTGTTTGAACAAGCGATGTATGGCAGATTCCCGGCATCCTTTATGGAAACGGTTTCCTAACATGAGGCGGCCGTTTCGGGACAACGTGTTGTTCGAATTCTTCGCTGCCATGCGGCAGATTCTTGCGTTTCGGTGGTCTGCTGAGACGCGCGGCCTGCTACAATCGCCGAGTCTGAAGTCATCCGGAAACAAGGCCTGCTTGCTTCCTCCTGTCATACATTTCCTGTCTTTATTTGTCTTCATCCATGAGTCGTTCTGTTCTTTTGCGCGGCACCTTGTTGGTTTCCTGCGTGTTGATCTGCATCGCCCTGCCCTGTGTCGCTTACGCACAAGCCCCAGATAGCCTGCCAGAGACAAACGTTGTTGCAGGTGATGACGCGGCGCTGACTTCAGCGATCCCCAATTCTCCGCAGGAAGTCGTGAAGGCCATCGGATGGCCGTTTGCTCTCGTGTTTGGCGTGGCATCCGTGGTTGCCATGTGGTGCGGTATCGAACGGCTGGTGTTATTGCGAACTCGCCGTGTGATTCCTCGCGCCTTTGTGGACCGGTTTCTGCAACATTTACGATCTGGCCGCATGGACAAACCCAACGCCATTGCCGTGTGCCAGCAGGATGGCAGTCCAATGGCCGACGTGTTTTTGCACGGCGTCCGCAAATGGGGGAAACCCAGCGTTGAAATCGAACAGGCCGTCATCGACGGCGGTGAACGACAGGTAAGCCAGCTGAAAAAACGGTTGCGAGTCTTAAATGGCGTGGCCACATTAAGTCCGCTGGTGGGATTGCTGGGAACGGTCATCGGCATGATTCAGGCGTTCAATGACATCGCTCAAAGCAACGCGATGGGACAGGCCGAACAATTGGCGCGAGGCATCGCGATGGCACTGCTAACCACGGCTGCTGGCTTGTTCATCGCCATCCCTGCTCTGACGGCATACATGTTTCTCTCCGGAAAGATCGACGGTCTGGTGATGGAAATGGACCGCCTTGGGCAAGAACTGGTCCACCTGATTTCCGGCGAAGCGTTGCGAGATCGAGGAGAAGCTAGGCCACGCGAAGCCACAGTCGCGTCAAAGCTGTCGCCACAGAAGAAATTGGGAAATGCACCTTCCTGAGCGGAAAACGCTGCCTGACTTGACACCGCAGGGAACCGCTTCTGGCTTCTATATTCGCCGAAAACTTGACTCAGCGACCAGAAGTGCGTGAAATGGGTGGTCAGATACGAAGCTAGATTCAGCACAGCACTGGCCGCTTGGGGAGCACACACATGTTGTCGATCATTGTCCCGGTGATGAACGAAGAAGGTAGCCTGCGTTTGTTGTGGGGCGAAATTGTCGCCACGGCTGAGCAGGCTGTGGATAAGTTCGAACTGATCTTTATCGATGACGGTTCCACCGATTCGTCGTGGAGTGTGATTTCTGAATTGATCGCTGCGGACGATCGGATTAGCGGCATTCGCTTCCGGCGTAACTTTGGCAAAGCGGCCGCCTTGACTGCCGGGATGCGCGCCGCGGATGGTGATCTGATCTTGATGATGGATGCCGACCTGCAGGATGACCCGGCGGAAATTCCTGAGATGCTGAAGCGGATTGAAGCCGGCCATGATGTGGTGAACGGCTGGAAAAAACGACGCCTCGATCCGTGGCATAAGGTGTATCCAAGCCTCGTGTTCAACTGGATGGTCAGCAGCATGACGGGACTCAAGCTGCACGACCACAATTGCGGATTGAAGATGTTTCGTTCAGAAGTGGCGGCCGAAATTAACATCTATGGTGAACTGCACCGCTTCATCCCCGTACTGGCGTTCGCGCGCGGATTTAAGGTGACGGAAATGCCCGTGCATCATCGTTCGCGGCAACATGGCGAATCCAAGTACGGCGTGCGGCGGTTCTTACGAGGCCTGCTGGATCTGTTGACCGTCACATTTCTGATTAGCTTTGGCAGACGCCCGCAGCACGCTCTGGGAGCCGTCGGATTGTTCTTCTTTGGCATCGGTGCGATCGGTCTTGGATTTTTGTCGATCGTGTGGTTGGTCAATGCTGTGGGCCTGATGGCGACCGATCCCATCGGAGGCCGCCCGCTGCTGGCCTATTCGATTGCCGCCACATTGCTCGGCGGTCAGGCGATGTCTCTGGGACTGCTGGCAGAACTCATTGTGGCGTATACTAGCAACACTCGAGATTCCTACAGTGTGTCCGAACGCCGAACGCACTCCGGCAACTCGGCGGCCCCCGCAAAACAGTTCTGAATTTCCGAACGTCTAATCGTTGCGGACTCGAAACAACTGCACGTTGGTCCACGTGTTTCCCGCTTCTAGCAGCGACTGATGCCCCGCCCATGATTGGATTTGTTGCTGTTGCTGCGGTGTCAGCTTATCGAATTGACTGGTCGACAGTGCTGTGGGTTGATCGATGATCCCCATCTGCTGCAGTTCCGTGAAGCGCTGCGGCACAACATATTCGGTGTAGCCGTATGTTAGGCGGTATCGGAGGATTTCGGACCAGTTGACGAAGACGTGAGTGATTCGGTGTTCCTGCAGAATCGCCCGAATTTCCGTCGCCGATTTCAGCACCTGTTCTGCCGCCGGCGTTGTATAGCCTGGCTGACGGCTGGTCCATTGTTGAAAGATGCTTTCATCAAAGACTGTGTTGTAGACCAGATCGAAGTCCGCATCGAAGACTTCCGCTTCACCGACCATTAGGACGCGCGAACCATCGTTTGTGATCGCATTCATCAGTTTGAGGTCATGACGAATTGGGAGTTCACGGGCAGCGGCGAGTTCTCGCAGGCCCACATGAAAACCAATGACGTGCAGATGGCGACAAAGCCCATAATTGAAAACAGCGCAGATGGCCAATGCTGTCACCATAAAGGACTGCCAGACTTTCGCAGTGCTGACATGCCATGCGGCTCCAGCCAGTACCGCCACCACGGGAATCAGCGGCACCCAAAATCGATCGATGCGATGCGTGAACAACCACCAAGTCATCAACAGCCATGCCGCGTGAAGCCACAACCAGCCCACGATGGGCTGGCGTCTGATCAGTAGTAACGCAGGCACGGCAAACGCAAAGAGAAACCCGTTTTGCCAGTCATTCCGAACAGCAACGGCCGCCACATGCTCAGGTATTTGAGCCAACAGATGTTCTGACGGGCTGTGACCATTCTTCCACTTGGCGTCCATTTCGGGGCTCCAGTCTGCGGCTCCAAACACACTGTAGGCCAACGGATACACGGGGTTTCCGGTGGCAACAGCATTCTTCAACAGCCACGGCCCCACGGCAATCGTCACACCCACCACAAAGATGGCCGCGTTAATGCCCACGTCGCGCAGTAGGGACGATGGGGAGTTGCTCGTCTGCACAGAACGATGTCGCACAACGGTTGTTAACAAAAACAACCCGACCGGCAGGATCACAGATAACACGCCTGGATATTTTGATGCCATGGCACTGCCCGCTAGGCATCCCGTGAGCGCAATCAGTTTTGCACGCGATCGGGAATCGCTGACTCGCGATGCCAGCAATGCTGTCATCACGCTGGCGATCAGGTAAAAGGTAATGGCTCCTTCGGCGTAAGCGATCGTGGAAATTCGGACCACCCACGGCGTCGATAGAAATGCGACAGCTCCGATGTACGCCGGGATCTGGCCCAGCCAACGGCGTCCGATGGCATACACGGCCAGCATGGAAAGCAGCTGAAACATGGCCAGTGTTAGCTTGCCCGCGATCGCTCCGGACCACCAGTCACCAGACAGCACCATCGCCGCTAGGCTCAGCATTTCACTCAGGAATGGAAAGCTGGTGTAGACATTGTGTTCCAGCGTTTGAATTCGCCCCGCCAGAAACCACTCCTTGGGGCCCTGCATGTGATATTCACGAACATCGAAATCAAACGGCGGCGTCATGCCACCCAACACAATGTGTAGGCCGAACGCCAGCAAAGGACATAAAAACAGCAACTTCCAAGCGGTCGATGCCGGACAGCCTGTCGCTACCGGAAGTTCGAACATGGTGACCGCCGGCTGTTGACGCCTGACACGTAACAGCACAGCAGCCATCAGCCCCAGCACTCCCGGCGCAAGCATCGCGGTTGGTGTCAGTTGTCCTGCCAAGCCGCAGCCGAGAATCCAGAGCGTCTGCAGAGAGATTCCGATCCCCAACACGATGACCAGACGTTCAGACGTCAGCAGCGCAACGGTGTTCAGCAGGCGGCGGCACGCGATGTTGCCCACGCTCCAGGCGGCAATTAGCAGAATCGCGGCCGTCAACATCAATGGAAGTCGTTCGCCGAGATTCTGCCAGCCAGCGGTTGGGTCGTTGGGAATCGTGTAGTCCAGTGGGTTGAGAACGGACAACCAATTCGTAAGCAACGAGCTCCAAATTTCAGACCGCCATTCCGACGTGTTGGGCATCTGCTGCCCAAAGAAATTCAGTAGGAACGCAACGACCCAGCCAGCGGCGCAAAACACAGCCAGCCATGATTTTTTTTGATTGAGTTCCGGCGGATTATCCATGGTTGACGTTGCATCACATGACGTAGGCTTCCAGCCTATCCTTATTGCACCGACGGGCTTCCAGTATGTCAATTTTGTTTCGACAGGCTGGAAGCCTATCCTACGTTTGTTACGACGTTCGAAACGCAAACGCCAGATCATTCATCGCGATCGCAGAAATTTGTCATGCTTAGTTTCGCTGTCGCAGCAGTCGCGACAACACGCCCGTTTTTCGCGGTGATGGAAACCGCGTTTGTGGTTGTGCGGTCGTTGCCTTCATGTCATCTGGTGATTGCGGGTCCGCGTCGTAGCCCGCATCAGACGGGGATGGATCCAACTCGGGCAGGCGGTCTTTCTTCAATTTCTCGTCAGCCGCATCCTGCTCAACGTCATCCGCAGAGGTCTCTTCACTGGCCGAAGATGGCGGCAAAGCCGGCACGTCTTCGCAGGCAGCAGTTGCCGAAGTCGCTTTGGGTGTTGATCCCGACCAGACCGCAGTGACAGAGGCCTTGAAGATCTGAGGGTCAGATTGAGTGGTGGTGCAGCAGCGGCCATCCACAATTTCGTAACCTGACAGCTTCAGCGCCTGTTCTGCCTGACGTCGAACGCCACGGTCGCAGTCGGCCAGAGCACGCTGCAACGCTTGAATCACAGGACTGCCACAGATGCAGCGGTTCCGTCGAATTTGATCACCAATTTCATCCGCTGATTTGCTGCGTACACGTTCGTCGCTGTCGTTCAGACCGTAGATGAACGCATTCATGATTTGGGGATAACAGACGCAATCGTAGCGATCGCCGAGTTTGTGAATTGCGTCGCGACGATGAGTGGCATAGCAACCGGTCATCGATTCCTGAATCAGCTTCACGATTTCGCGGCAGTCTTCTGGGCAGCCTCCTTGTCCCCCGCTGCACGAATCACCACAGTTCGCCACGCTGTATGCCGCAAATGGCGGACAAGAGGCAGCCAAGTCACAAGCAGACGTCGGCGCACAACAGCACACCGCCGCGCATCCCGTGGCAGCGGAAGTTGGTTTGACGTTCGAACATTTTCGCTGATGAGCGTAAATGATCGCGTGGCACGGCCTGGCGATCGACGGCTTACAACTGAGTGGCTGACACGATTCGGCACATTCGCAGCTCTTGAGTCCGCCGCGAAATTCGAGAAGCCCGGCGTGAGCCGTGTTTCCGATCAGCGTCAGAAGACTGAGGACTGTAATAAGGGGAATGGTTTTCATAGATCTATGCTCCGCAGGGTGACAACGCCCCGAAATGATCAGCCGTGTTTCGCTGACCGGTATGCAACTCAACATCCGTCCTCGTACGTTCGTACCACAATCAGCGGTTACCCGCGTCGCAACGTGTGTGAGGGTCTGCCCGAAGCTATCGACGTTGAGAATTGCTCCGCTTGAAAGCGTTGTGGGCGTTGTCCGGTTACAACTGACGCAACGATTGAACCGCGTTATGAGAGTCATGGAAGCTGGGAAAGCTATCCGGGCAAGAATCGGCGGAATGATCGACACAACCGCGCAGGGTGATACAAGCCGGTGTTAAAGCAGGAGGTCTGCGGAAAGCGTTCCCGCAATAGGCGTTGTGTTTTGTCTGACGATCGATCGGAATGAATCGGCAGCGAGTGCCCGCCGCGACGGCTGTTAGCTCTGTCGCAGGCAATCAATTCCCATGTAGGCTGTGATGCCAGCGGCAATCAGAAACAGCACATCGTAGGTTGTCTGTCCGCCGAACGGGCCGTTGGTCAGCACCAGATCCGCGATGCAGGCCAATCCCATCAGGCCAGCAATGGCCAGGGAGGCGTAGATGATATTTTGAGTGAGACCCGACATGGGGAAACCCCGGTAGATTGGACAAACGACAGAACGACAGGAAAGGCGTCACGACAGGCTCGTGAGACGCCAAGTATAGGTTTTTAACGACCGTCGATGCCAGCGGGAATCCGCTTGGGGATGGCGATTGAGCGAAACTTGCACGGTTGAAATGATCGTTAGGCCGCTCGATTCGCCGACTGACGGCGGGGCAGGCGAATACTGAAGGTGCTGCCCAGGCCTGGTCCCGGACTGGATGGATCGATTGTTCCGTGATGATCTTCGATAATACGATGGGTAATGCTGAGTCCCAGCCCGGTGCCCTGCCCCGTTTCTTTGGTGGAATAAAACGGTTCAAATAGCTGTTCGATATTCCGAGCCGTCATGCCGTGCCCGTTGTCCTGAATGTCGATCACCACCCAATCGGTTTGATCTTTGACGCGAATATCCACCTTGCCGCCAGAATCCGTCGCCTGCAGTCCGTTCACAATCAGGTTCAGAATCACTTGTTTGATCTGCGACGAATTGACCTCAATGAACAGCGCGTCCGATCGTGTAAACACAATTTCGCGATCCGAGTATTGACTCATCGGCCGGACCATCGCAATGACCTCACCAATGATACGCGTCAAATCGTCGGGCGCTGTTGGCAGCCGTCCGTCGACACGTTCGTCGGCACTGTCGCTGCGCGAAAAGCTCAACAGTCGCCGGGTGATTTCACCGCAACGTTTTGATTCCCGCTGAATCATCGCCAATCGATCCATCGCAACCTTCGTCTCTGGATGATCAGGGTCCAGCTGGTCATACAATCTCATCTGCAGTGACTCAGCAGAGATCGTGATCGACTGCAGAGGATTGTTGACTTCATGAGCCAACCCGGCCGCCAGAATACCGACGTTCGCCAAACGCTCTGATCGCACAAGCTGTCGACTTCGTTCTTCGACCTTGGCGTTGAGATCATCTTCCGATTCCTGAAAGCGATTCGCCATTCGATTGAAGTTCTCAGCCAAATCGAAGAATTCGTCGTTCCAAGGCGTCACGGATCCGAGACGGAACCGCGTATCACCATTTGCAATGCGAGACGCTCCATGAGCGATCGTCCGCAGTGGATTCGAGATCCATTGAAAACCGCAGTAGATCGTGATGGCATACGACACCAGACTGATGGCCGCCAGAATCCACACCCGCCGTTCCAGCAAAGCAGATTTCGCCATCTTGTCCCTCAGCGGAACCAGCACGTGTTTCTCTTTGTCGTAAGTCGGCAGCCGCTGAATATTCGACATGATGTCTGCGATCACATAATGCACGTTAAAACCAGTGGCTTCCAACTGCCGAGCGCGATGATCACTGTGTGTGGTGGCGAAGGAACCGATTTCCTTTTCGAACGTTTCAAGAACCTTCAGCTTCAGCGTCACGGCCTCCATATTGCTCTGCAGAATCTTCTTCCCAGGAGAAAAGCCGGGGCCTTCATTGCGAGGGTCGTTAATGACCTGCTCGCTGCGCGACCAATAGATCTTTGCCTCTTCCTGAGCGGCGCGAACATTTTTCAGGTAGCGAGTTTGCAGGCCGTAAATCGTTTCTTCGCGAGACAGATCTGCGCGGCGATCTTTGACAGCCAGCGTGGCATCCCACAGCGGGTGTAGCACGAGACTCACTTTTTCCAGCAGCTGTGCTTTGTCCGGACTGTCGTGAACCAGAAATTCAATTTCTTGCAGCGCAATTTGATGCTGGTGCAACGCCCACAATGCAGCGATGGTCATGAGTGTCATGAACCCCAGCGCAATCGTGAAACCACTGACCAGTCGGCGTCGAATACTTCGCAGAAAAAACACGCAAACCTCCCTGTTCACGATCGGGGCTGCGGCAACGGGCAGCAGACAAAGACGGCGGAATGTTAGGCCCACAGTGTGTCTGCCGATAGACGAAAACCGGCAAAAACCGCCGAGATCAGGCGATGCGGCGTAGAATCTCAGCGGCGTGTTTTGTGGTAGAGCTCTTTCATCAGCGAATCGATGGCACGCGCTCGTTTTGCAACGCACTGCGCCAAATGATGCTGCTTGTGCTCGCTGGCCGCTTCGCCGTTCAGTTTCGCCAGCATTTCGAAGTCGACTTCCCAGCCGTTCTCGCGGGCCGCCTGAGTCAACTCGCTTTGAGCGGCGGCCAAGAACTCCAGAAATTCCGGCGTGATGCCCGCCGCAGCCACTCGATAAGGCGACTTCAACGCCAACTGGGGCGGGGGCCGCATTTCTGCCGTCTCTTTGCTGGCATTCGATATTTCGGGCACCGCAGACTCGGTCTCGTTATCGCGTCCGCTGGTCAGCACAATAAAGCGAACGAATCCGAGAATCAGCGCCGGGCAAATTAGAGTCAGGCCTAGAGGAATTTTTCCTAAGGCTAGCAGCACCAATCCGAAGGTGCCAAAGATCAAAAACAGGTACAACGAAATCGTGCTGGCCCAAGCTTTGCCAGACCTGCCGGGCTTCTTTTTGACAGTGTTGGGCGGTGGCTCAAGGGCTGGTGCGGGAGCGTCAACGACGGGCGTGGTGATGGCCGCAAACTGCTCAACATTCGCGACAACCACTGTCACGTTGTCAGAACCACCACGGCAGTTGGTCAGGTCGATCAGCAGTCGCGAGGCTTCCGTTGGAGGCAGATTGCCGGCAATCGCTCCGATTTCGGTATCGGACACATGATTCGTGAGGCCGTCGGAGCAAATCACAAAGCGATCACCCGCCTGCACATGAAACGGGCCTTCGATGTCGATCTGTACGTTTTGATCAGGCCCCAGACATCGCGTGATGACATTTTTTGGATGCAACAAGTCCACGGTTTCCGCCGTCGCCCTGCCCTGCCGAATCATTTCCCACTGCAAACTATGATCGAATGTCAGCTGTTGGATTTCGTCATTTCGCACCCGGTAGACTCGACTGTCGCCGACGTGCCCCACGAACGCTCCGTCCGGAGACAACGCCAACACGGAACACGTGGTTCCCATATCAGCAAACTCAGGATTCTGACGGGCCTTGTCACTGATCGCTCGATTGGCGGCTGTAATCGCGGCCAGCAGGCGTTCGCGGATACCTTCCGCTTCGATTTTGAAGTAGGCCTGAGGCAGAGATTCGACAGTAATCCGGCTGGCCAGATCTCCAACAGAATGGCCCCCCATGCCGTCGGCAACCACGAACAGATGCCCGCACTGTTCCCACTCAGTGATTTCTTTACACAAGCGGACGGCAAGTGAGTCCTGATTGGCCGCTCTGCGCATACCGACGTCGGTGCGCGACGCATATTGGACCAATGGCTGAATACTCATGAAAAAACTTCGACAGTGGCTGCCCGAAACTGGCGTGGCACCCGCCCGCACCGTGACACCAAACACAAAGAAATCGAGGAAAATGTGCCTGACTCGCCGAACACGAATTCTGACTCTGGACGGGACATCGGTTGAGCTAGGATCAGAAGTTTAGTTCGCGTCCGCGACAACGCAAATCACTTGCCGAGAACGAGTTCCCGTTCGGGCGTCGTCAAGTAAACGGCAGATGAGGCTTGACCGGCTGGCTGACGATTCTGCCCGAGAATCGCTCAACACCTCACAAAGACGCTGCGACGTGGGACAAGAATTAGACATCTTTAATGTTTCACCCGTGGTCGCAGACGAGGTTTTCCAGCTTAGTCTGCGACCACGGGTGAACCGATTGACATCGCGATCGGCACGAATCAATCCACGTAAGTCGTTTCTAAGTTACAAGAAGCGTCGAACAAACCACCATCCTAGGAGCGATTTTGTTCCCCGATCTTTCCAAAACTGATCTTGGGGCATTTTCCGGATTTGAGTTAACCTGCGGGCACTCTTTGATTTGAAGTGTCTGGGAACCTGCTGCCTTCTGTCTTCTACCTTTGGCACAGTCGGTCAGGCCCACACATCGCACGTCTGTCCTTCATTCAAGATGTGGTCCTGTTTTGAGGACACATTTGCCCATGTCTCGCAAGATTCTGTTCATTACCGCCTTGCTGCTGCTGTCTCAAACAGGCTGTGTGCATCGTCGCGTCACGATCAATTCCAACCCGCAAGGTGCGTTGGTCAGAATTGACGGCAAGGACATTGGCTACACACCGGCATCGATGGACTATACGTGGTACGGAACGCGAGAAGTTCAATTGCTGAAGGACGGTTACGAAACACAGACGCAACTGATCGATATTTCAGCCCCTTGGTACCAGAAATTCCCACTGGACTTTGTCAGCGACAACCTGCTGGGCACTCATATTCGCGACCATCGGCGCTACGATTTTCAGATGCAGCCGAAACACCCCGACATTTCGTCCGACGTCATCGAACGCGGCCGTTCGCTACGCAGCGAAGCCATGCATGGGCTATAGGCTTTTCGGCTGCCGGTGTCGCGACCTGCAAAAATAAGTTCCGGACGGGACGACCTGCAACGCTGTTGGTGGACTGCGATTTCGTCCCGGCAGGGACGGCAGACGGTTGCTGGTGACGATAGTCACCGTTACATGTTATGCCTGATTATTGAGTCCCAGAGGGCACGTCAGACCCTGAATGGGACTCACCTTCTGTCGTCCCGCCGGGCAACGCCGTTAAAGATTTTCGCGAGGGAAGACATTGGTGAAATGTGAATTGCCATCTGCGACTCAAGCCCGAATGGGCTGTGTCGGCTTTCTAAGCCTGAATCGTATTCTCATCTTTTTGGCTCTCTATGTTTTTGCGGCCCACAATCCTTAACGGCGTTGCCCGCCGGGACTGGTTTCGTGGATGGGCGAGTATCCGTCGGCTACCGCCGACGGCAGTCGTCTGCCATCCCGCTGGGATTGAATCGCAGTGAGCAAACCACGAACAACGGCTACCAAACCGAAATCCATGAACGGACCCACCGGCCGTTGTCATTCGCTAATTCTCGAAAGACGCTGGCGTCACGTCGACCCCTTTGATGCCGTCGCTGCCGCGCACCATGCCTCGCAGGCCCAGCACTTCAGGATGCCTCGCCACTTTGTCACTGAAGATTTGCATATCTGCGATCACAGGTTTCAGATTCTGTAGCAGCATGGCCAGTGTGGCGGATGTGGAATTCAGATTGCGATAAACGTCCGGGTCCGTCAACAGTTTTCGGATCGTGCCATCGTTCTTGTTCATGAGTGTCGAGACCACAGCCAGTTCTGACGTGATCGTTTCGATGTTGCCCAGCGATTGATTCAGCCGAGTGACCATCGATTGACTTTGTTGCGCCAGTGGAGTTGTCGCGGTGTTGATATTGGCCACGGTGGTATCGACTTGCCGAATCACCTGGTTGACGGTTTGCAGGGTGTTGCGAGTTTCGTTCAGAAGTTCGGGCAACGCCGTCAGTGTGGCCTGCAGCTGTTGTTGATAACGTGGATCACTGATCAGCGTGCCAGCAGCCGCCAGAGTTTCTTCGGCGGTTCTCATGGTGCGTGTAAATTGTTCCAGAGCCACCGCGGATCGTTCCATCGTGTTCGCACCGTCGGGGCCGGTTTGTTCCATCATGCGGTTCAGGTTGGTGGCCAGCTTGCCCCATTCACGTCCCGTGTTTTCGAACGAAGACAGCGTGACCGACAAGCGTTGTTCGAACTTGGCCGCCATTTCCATGGGATCACTGACAGAACGACCAGCGATTTTCATGCCTGCGGCAATCGGTTGCCCTTTCATCCCCGGAATGATCTGAATGGCTCCGTCGCCCAGCAACGAACGACTAACCTGAGCGATCGAATCGTCGCGAAACGTGAAGCCGGAATCAATCAGCGCTTCCACCATCACGCCACGACCTTCGGCCACCAGTTGCATTGACTTCACATGCCCAATGCGAATGCCGCTCATGCGAATCGGCGTTTGCGGATTGATGCCGGCGGCATTGGGCAACACGATGCTGATCTGAGTGCCGGACTTCCATTGATTTCCGAGGTCACCGAACTTGAAGATCATCACAACCGCCGCCACGACAGCGACGACCGCCATCACGCCGACTCGAAATTCCTGTTTTTGCTCATCCATGAAATCGTCTTCCAGTTTTTCAGCCTGATCAGGCCGCTTCTGTCACCTTGTGTGACGGTGATGTCTTCTGCGGCGTGGCGTTCAGTTCGTCACCGACGTACTCCTTCACACGAGCGTCTGTGCTGCTGGCTAGTTCCGCCAGCGTTCCGTCGAAGATGACCTGTGAATCGTCGTCGGCAAGTTTCCGTCTGGGATACAACATCACGATGCGATCGGCCACACGCTGCACGGTGCGCAGGTCGTGTGTGACAATGATTCCCGTGACGCCGTGCGCCTGTTTGACCGAGTGAATCAGGTCATCAATGCGGCGGCTGTTGACCGGGTCGAGGCCTGTTGTCGGTTCATCGTAAAACATCACTTCGGGGCTCAACGCTAACGCGCGCGCCAACCCCACACGTTTTTGCATGCCGCCGGAGATTTCAGACGGGCGTTTGCGAATGATTTCGATGTCCAGTCCGACTTCTTCCAACCGTGAAACCACAATCTGCTGAATTTGTTGTTCGCTGTAACGGCCGACTTGCCGCAAACCGAACGCGACATTTTCGTAGATCGTCAGGCTGTCAAACAGTGCGGCCCCTTGAAACAAATAGCCCAGTCGTAGCCGCTGATCACGCTGTTCTTGAACTGTCAGAGTTCGAACGTCTTGGCCGAACCATTTCAACTGACCAGAATTCGGTTTCAGCAACTGCATCATGACCTTCATTGTCACACTTTTGCCGCAGCCGCTTTCGCCCACGATCGCTACGGTTTCGCCGACTGAGATCTTCAGGTTCAGATCCCACAGCACTTTTTGGCTGCCGAACTCACAACTGATGTTTCGCAGTTCGATGGCTGAAGCAGACATCACCATGCTCCCGGCAGTGCGAACCCAGAAAAGGACGTCGCCAAAGACACGGCTTCTGGCCAAATTAGATAATACGTGTTGTTCAGGACGACGGTCAGCAGAAAGTCCAGCCCCAGAATCGCGATAAAGGACAAGACGAACGACTGCGTTGCTGCACGTCCCACGCCTTCCGCACCGGCACCGCAATGAAATCCCTGTTGGCAGGCGATGATCGCGATGGCACATCCGAAGAACACGCTTTTGATCAAACCGGCCGCCACGTCCCAGCCAGTCACAAACTGCACAGCATACATCCAGTATTGATGACTATTGATTCCCAGCACCTGCCAGCTGAATAGCCACCCCGCCAGAATGCCGACGGAATCGGCGATCGCTGTCAGCAACGGAATGAGCGCTACGCAGGCCAAAACACGCGGCACAACCAGATAGTTGATCGGATCGGCTCCCAGAGCGCTGATGGCGTGGACTTGTTCTGTAACCCGCATGGTCCCGAGCTCTGCGGCCATCGCCGAACCGACTCGGCCAGCCAACATTGTTGCAGCCAGCACGGGCCCCAGTTCCGACACCAGCGTCATCGTGATGATGGCGCCCAGTCGCGACTCCATGTGCATCATCTTAAATTGCTGATAGGTTTGGACCGCCAAGACCATGCCAATGAAAGTGCCTGTGATCAGCACGACAGGCACGCTGCGCACTCCGACTTCGTACAAAATCGGTACCACAACATGTCGCCGTGGCAACCCGCGTTTTACGCTGGCCAGCATTCGCAGCGCAAACACAATCAAGCTGCCGAAACCGCCGCAAAATGCCTGGGTTGCTCGGCCGAGCGTGTTGATCGGATTTTGGATTGCTGAAGTCGTCATACGTTCGAAGCGTCCTTGCTGTCGGCATTGTATTTCAGCAGGCGAAACCGGGGCGAGACCAATTCGAGCCGCGAAACGGCTGTGTTTGGCAGAATCGCCAATAATTCCGTTGAGAGCTGTCCGGTTGGCTCGGGTTTTTGACCGGAAACCTGAAGCGCCAGCGAAGAGCTTTTATTGCTCAGCTTCGCTGGCGCTTCAGGCTTCAATTCGTGATTTAGGACCGACCACGTGCCCAATACGAGCTTAGAATCCTTAACGGCGTTGCAGATTTGTAGTTCAAAACACACGGCCCTCAGATTCCGGTCGGGGCTGGCACCTTTCAACTCACGAATGCGTCAGATTTGGCGCACTGTTGAATCCTGAAGCAAAAGCGAATACTCTCAGGGGGCTCAGAGCCACCCCAAACTACCAAACGGCATCAACGGCGTTCGAGGGGCGGTGTTCCCCTTCCCTCCCTGTGCGGTTCATTCACTTCAGGACGTATGGTTATGAAAACTTCTGCTCTACTCGTCGCTTTTCTGTTGGCTGCTCCCCTGTTGCGTGCAGCAGAAATTTCGGAAGCGGACATCGCGCTCATCAAGTCAGTTCGCGATGCCGGTGGTCAGGCCAATCAGTTGGCGCAAAACGACACGCGGATCACCATTGCCTTCCATCTGTCCGACAAAGAAATCACGGACGACACGATCAAGATCTTAGCGGGTGCCAAAAACATCTATGCCGTGAACCTGCGTGGCACCAAAGTCACCAACGCCGGGATGCCTCATCTGGCTGGCCTCACAGATCTGGCCCGCCTGCATCTCGAAAACACGGCTGTCTCGGACGAAGGCATTGCGCAGCTGAAAGGTTTGACCAAACTGGAGTACCTGAACCTCTACGGCACACAAGTGACCGACACAGCGTTGACTCACCTGACCGACATGAAAGAACTGAAGAAGCTGTTTGTGTGGCAGACCAAAGTCACCGAACCTGGTGAAGAAGCACTGAAAGCCGCGTTGCCGGAAATCGACATCGTTCCAGACTTCAAAAAAGATCGCATGAAGGCCATCGTGGAAGCCGAACGAGCGGCTGAAGATGCTGGCAAAGAAGTGGAAGAACTGGCTGCCGCAATTCCATTGGCTGAAACAGCAGCCGCTGAAGCTGCCAAAAAAGCGGACGAAGCTGCGAAGGCGTTCGAGGTGGAAAACGCCAAGGTCACGGCAGCGGACAACGCCGTGAAGACCGCCGAAACAGCATTGGCGGGTGCCAACAAAGCGGTCGAGGATTTGAAAGCAAATCCTGACGCTCCCCAAGCCGACGTTGATGCCGCCACCGCCGCAGTCGCCGCTGCCACAACAGCCATCGCAGACGCAAAGACAGCGGCCGAAACGGTGAAGAAAGCCATTGAGCCTGTGAAGAAGGCCGCTGACGAAGCCAAAGCCGCCGCCGATGCCGCCACGAAAAATGTCGCAGACGCCAAGAAAAAGTCTGAAGACACAATCAAGAAAGCGGCTGAACTAAAGAAGACCGCCGCAGACCTGAAAGCGAAAGGCTAGGAACCGTAGGTTACGCTCCTGCGTAACGACCACGGAAGACTTCCCGTTCGACGCTCATCTCCTGTAACGTTCAATGTCGACGGCAACACTATTTTTAACGATTGGTACGCAGGAGCGTACCCTACTGTTTTGAAAGGAAGAACATCCCCGATTATCGCCGCGCGTTTGTGGCGTGCGGGACATACTTCTTCACATTGGTGACCTACCAGCGCCGGCGGTTGTTCGCCGAAGAACTCAATCGTCGTCTGTTGGGAAACTCGATTCGAACGTGCCAAGTGGACTGGCCGTTCTCCGTCGACGCGATCGTTTTGCTACCCGATCATCTGCATGCCATGATCACTCTGCCGAACGGTGACACCAACTATTCCGGTCGTTGGAGTGTCATCAAGAAGACGTTTAACGAAACTTTCTTAGCCAATGGCGGACGCTCACGACAGGTCAGTGAAGGCAGAAGAAAGCAAAAGCGCCTCGGCATTTGGCAACCACGGTTCTGGGAACACGTCATTCGCGACGAAGACGATTTCGACGCTCACTTCGACTACATTCACTTCAATCCCGTGAAACATGGATTAGTCGAGTGCCCCATCGACTGGGCCGCCAGCAGCTTTCATCGCTGGGTTCGTCAAGGTGTTTGTGAATCCGATTGGGCGTGTGGCCGCAAGCCTCCTCCCGACTTCTCACAAATCAAACACGATTTCGGCGAACCGTAGGTTACGCTCCCGCGTAACAAAATTGGTAGGTTACGCTCCTGGGTAACGACCACGAAAGGGTTCCCGTTTGAGGCTCATTCTTGGCGACAGCGCGACCGGTGACAACATAACCGGTAACGTTTGGTACGCGGGAGCATACCCTACTAAAACAGGCGGTTGTATCCGTTCAGGGCGGCGACGCGGTAGGCTTCGGCCATCGTCGGGTAGTTGAAGGTGGTGGCCATGAAGTATTGCAGCGAATTGGCTTCGCCGCCCTGCGACATGATCGCTTGGCCAATGTGGATGATTTCTGAAGCATTCACACCAAAGCAGTGGATGCCAAGGATCTCCAGTGTCTCTCGATGAAACAGCAGCTTCAACATACCCACCGGCTGCCCCATGATTTGTGCCCGGGCCAAGCTCTTAAACATCGAGTGGCCGACTTCATACGGAATACGTTCGGCGGTGAGATCACGTTCGGTCTTGCCGAGTGAACTGATTTCGGGAGTGGTGTAGATTCCAGTGGGCACGTCTTCCATGCGAAACGGCTCTGCGTGGTCGCCGCCGAGCTGCCGAGCGGCACAACGGCCTTGGACATACGCTGCACTCGCTAGGGCCGGCGGGCCGATGACGTCGCCGACGGCGTACACATGAGACAACGACGACTGAAAGCTCTCATTGACTGGAATCTGACCTCGATGATCCGGCGTGATGCCGATGGCCTCAAGGTTCATCTGTTCGGTGTTTCCCGATCGGCCGTTGGCCCATAGCAAGACGTCGCTCTTGAGCTGCTTGCCGGACTTCAGATGCACCACGACATGATCGTCGAATGTTGCCACATGATCGAAGCTTTCGTTGTGACGAATTCGAACACCCGTATCACGCATGTGATAGCTGAGCGCGTCGCAAATTTCGTCGTCGAGGAATTCCAGCAGATTGCCGCGAGTGTTGATCAGGTTAATTGTCACGCCCAGATTGCGAAACATGGACGCATATTCGCAGCCGATCACACCGGCACCATAGATCGTCATGGATTTTGGAGTTTCCGGAAGATCCAGAATGGTATCGCTGTCGAACACTCGCGGATGGCTGAAATCGATATTGGTCGGCCGATAGGGACGTGACCCCGTCGCGATCACGAAATTCGAAGCATGCAGAGCTGTTAGAGTGCCGTCTTCATCTTCGATCTGGATGTGCTGAGCATCAAGGAAGGTCGCTGTTCCGTGATGCACGGCCACATCATTGCGATCGTAAAACGCGCGGCGCATCTGCACTTGCTGTTCGATCACAGTTTGTGCGCTGCGACGCAGATCGCGAAATCCCACATCGATATGCACGCCCAATTGCCGAAAATGCGGATTCGAATTCACCTCCGTCATGCGGTTGATCGCCGCCTTTAAAGACTTGCTGGGAATTGTGCCCAGATGAGTACAACTGCCACCAATACGCGGCTGATTTTCGATGACGGCAACAGACTTTCCTTGCTTTGTCGCCTCCATCGCAGCCCCTTCTCCGCCGGGGCCGGTGCCGATGACGATCACGTCATAGCTGGCAGCAGGAGTGATTTGGGTCTCACACGGATTTTCGGTCGTCATGGAACGGGAGCTAGCACGATGAAGAATTGAAAAGAGGTAAGCCTCGCCTGTTTATCAGTTGTTTATCGGTTATCCCGTCGCCACAGGATAGCCTTTGATAGTGGCTCAGCCTGCGGCGGCGTGAAACAGCGATGTTTTCGTTCCTGCGCCCGTCCCCCGCCGATTTCACATCAGTGGAGACATATTTCTGCACGACTTGGTCGAACTACGCGGAATCCACTCGGCTAGGAACGTTAGTGCAAAAACTTTTTCCCACCGAAATAAATTCGGTGGAGAATCAGTATTTCGCTGTTGCAGAACACGCCTTCCGTAATCAACAGACTGCCAACACTGGAGGTTTTTACTACGCGGAAACCAGACCACAGTGTCGCAACAAGGCTTCCGTATCGGGTTCTCGCCCGCGAAAATCGCGATAAATATCCATGGGATGCCGGCTACCACCTTCGGATAACACGGTCTCTCGAAACTTTTGTCCGGTCCTTGCCACAGCGGCTTCGTCGTCGAGTCCCGCTTCTTCGAAGGCCGAAAACGCATCTGCACTCAAAACCTCAGCCCATTTATAACTATAGTAACCAGCCGCGTAGCCTCCAGCGAAAATGTGCTGGAACGAACACAGAAAACGGTTTTCTGGCAGCGGTGCCATCGGCGATGTTTTTTCGGCGATCTTAGCCTGAGCGTCGAAGACCGATTCATCGCCATCGGGATCGAAGGCGGAGTGCAACATCATATCTGTCATGCCCAACTGTAGCTGCCGCAACATGCTCGATGCCGCGCGATACGTTCTGGCCTTGCAGATCTTGTCGAACAATTCGTCCGGCAGAACTTCGCCGGTTTCGTGATGAATGGCCATGCCCATCAGCGTTGAACGGTGATAGCACCAGTTTTCCATGAATTGACTCGGAAGTTCAACGGCATCCCATTCGACTCCACTAATTCCCGCAACATCGCGCAGATCAACGGTGGTCAGCATGTGCTGCAAACCGTGACCGAATTCGTGAAACAGCGTTTCGACTTCGCGGAATGTCATCAGAGAAGGCGTCTTGCCAACCGGCGGAGTTCCGTTGCAGATCAAATGTGCCACCGGAAGCCTAGTTTCGGTGCCTGTCACAGAACGACCGATGCAATCGTCCATCCACGCGCCGCCGCGTTTGTTTTCTGGTCGGGAGTACGGGTCCAGATAGAAGGCTGCAATCTGTTCGCCGTGTTCATTAAAAACTTCACAATAACGAACGTCTGTGTGCCACACAGGCGCTGTTCCGTCTGTGGGCTTCACCGTGATGCCGAACAGACGATGGCACAGGCTGTATAGGCCGTCGAGCACTCGTTCTAGCGAGAAATACGGTCGCAGTTCTTCGTCCGTAAACGCATAGCGTTGCTCTCGCAGGCGTTCCGCCCAAAAGCCGACATCCCAGTGCGCGAGATCTCCGGTATGCCCGTTGTCGTTGGCAAACGCGGTGACCTCGTGAAGTTCGTGTTGCCCGCCTTCAAACGACGCCGCCAGCAGATCATCAAACATCCGCTGGATGGCCGGGACGTCTGCTGCCATCTTGCGCGATAAGCTCAACGCTGCAAAGTTTTCGTAACCCAGCAGACTGCATTTCTCTTGGCGCAGCTTCAAGATTTCACTGATCAGCGGCGTGTTGTCTTTGTCACCGCTGGACGCGCGATTGATGTAGGCTTTGTAAGCCGTTTCTCGCAGTTCACGGATTGCGCAATGTTCGATAAACGGGCCAAAGCTGGGTGCGTCAAGTTTGATTCTCCATGGTCCATCATCTGCGGTGGCGGGATCTGCGTCCTTGTTTTCTGCGGCTTCCGACCATGCTGCGGCCGCCATACTGCGAAAGCTGGTTGGCAGTCCAGCGGCGTCTTCTTTGACGGTGATATCCAAGTGCCAAGCTTTTGTGGCGTCCAGCACGTTGTTAGAAAAATCGCTGGCGATTTGAGATAAGGATTGCGCGATTTCGTTAAAACGTTCACGTTGCGAACCTTCTAATGCAATCCCGGCCTGCTCTGCGCTCAGGATCGACTGCGTCAGAATTCGGTGCTGCGCAGTCGACATGTTTTTCCATTCCGCGGAATCGCGGAGTGCGCAGAATCGTTCGTACAGGGGCTTGCTTTGCTTCAACTTCAAACCAAAATTCACGATCTGCGGCAGGACGGCTTCATGAGCCTTGCGGAGTTCTTCGCTGTTGGCGACGCCTAGTAAATGATTGACCGGAGACCAGCCATATTCGAACAGTAAATCGATCTTACCCAGCGGCGTCATGAGTCCATCCCAACTGCCGAGTTCTGCAGTTTCTGCCGCTGCTAAATTCTCATCGCATTCCTTCAGGATTGTCGTCACTGCGGGTGCGGTGTGTTCTGGTTTGATTGCGTCAAACGCAGGCAGTCCTTCTCGAGACAGAAGTGGATTGTCGCTGCTCATGGAAAAATCGTCCGTGTAAAATTTCTCTTGTGGCCGAAAGTGGAATTGGAGTATTGTCCCGGCGAGTTGTACATCGCGACGAAAAAAGGTTCGACCTCGGCTTTCCCGATATATGAAAGCATTTTGCGAAAAGCATTTCGCAGAAAGCGATCGGCATTTGATGTTGCAAGTCAACTGGCTGGAAATTCTCAAACGAAAAAAAGGTCTCACGAAGTTCTAACATGAACTGTTTTCCCGATTGTCGGTCAATTGCACACGCACTATAAATGGGCCGCGCGAGCTGGCTGGTTGATCCATAAGTTACACGGAAAGTAACGTTTGAGTGTCTTTTCTTCCCAGCATCGCAACACCCCTTTCCTCAGTCCATTCCCGCCTTTCTGTTTGCCACAATTCGATTTCTCTAATTCACAGCGTTGTGGCGCGGCGGCTTCTCTACTCATTTCAACGGTATCGCTCATGTTAAACCATCAGTTCGATCTACAGGCCGGTGAGTCATTACTTTTAGGCAACCTAAAAGTGACACTACTGGAAATTGAAGACGACGTTGCGATCCTTGAAATTGAGGGGCCAGATGGGGAAATTCGCATCCAGCCTGTGAGTATTTGCTCGGAAGAAACCGAGACGGAACTGGCAACAGTTTAACTGGACAGTGAAGAATTCGGGCGCTGCTACGCACCGCGTGCTGTCCCTTGTTTCACCGACCGTTTGGGCTGCGCACTCGTGAATTGCAGCTTGCTGATGTCGATTCTGCACGATGAAGTTGCAGATTCAGACGTCTGTCATCCTTCACGCGCAGCCGCATAGCTGCCACAATATCCCAGTACGCCGTGTTCAACACATTTGGGGAATGACAGATGCTGAATCGCCTGATGCTGTGCTGGTTGGTCTGCTTTCCAACCGCCATTCTTGCAGAAGAAACTCTGGAGCTTGGGTTTGTGTCCCTCTTTGATGGCCAGACGACGACTGATTGGGACGGAGACGGCACGGTTTTTCGTGTCGAACAGCAAAGTGTGGTCGGCGGGCAGTTGCAGGAACAGATTCCTCACAACTCTTTCCTTGCTCACGCGAAAACTTTCAGCGACTTCGAATTGCGACTGCAATTCAAACTTCTGAGTGAAAAGACCAACGCCGGAATTCAGATTCGGAGTCAGCGAATTCCCAATCATCACGAAATGATTGGCTATCAAGCGGACCTCGGCCAGCAATACTGGGGATGCCTGTACGACGAATCACGTCGACGCAAAGTGCTGGCGGGCCCGGATCAGGCTGAGCTGGCCAAAGTTCTAAAACGCAATGATTGGAATGACTATCGAATCTTATGCGAAGGGCGCCGCATTCAATTGTGGATCAACGATATCCAGACAGTGGACTACACCGAAGCAGACCCAAAAATTCCACTGACCGGAAAGATTGCTCTGCAGATTCACGGTGGCCCGCCGGGCGAAGCTTGGTACCGCAACATTCGCATCAAAGAACTGACATCTGGCGCAGTCAAATAGCAACCGATAGCAACCGAAACGCAAGTTGCGTTCGCGCTTGCCCGCCATTCCTTCAACAAGCAGCCATCAGAGTAATTTAATGTCCAAGTCTCCAGTCAATTGGAATAGCGTTCAGCTCACAGCCGGATGGCAAAAAGGCGTGACGGCGTTTTACTACGCTTTGGGAATGACGCCCGAGGATTTCGGCAAGGCTCAAGTCGGAATTGGTGTGCCGTTGCTGGAAGGTAACATCTGCAATGTCCACGCCTACGAACTCGCCGGCGAAATCAAGCGAGGCTGTGAAGACGCAGGAATGCTGGCATTTCCGTTCGGAACGCCGGGCGTCAGCGACAACATCACGCAGGGCCATGAAGGGGGCAATGCCAGCCTGCCGTCTCGTAACCTGATCGCCAACAGCGCAGAATGCGTCGTGACATCGCATTGCTATGACGCGATGATCGGACTGCATCACTGCGACAAAAACGGACCAGGCTTCGCCATGGCTTTGGCTCGCATGAATTACCCAGGCCTGATTGTCAGCGGTGGCAGTATCCTGCCGGGTTGCCACAACGGAAAAGACATCACAATTCTGGATGTCTACGATTCTCAGGCAGCCGTGTCCGTGGGCACGATGACTGAGGCGGAAAGTGATCAGATTCTTCGCAAAGCTTGCCCCGGCCCCGGCGGCTGTGGGATCGCAGCATCGTTTAACACGTGGGGAATTGCCTGCGAAGCGATCGGCTTGATGCTGCCGTCCAGCAGTTCGATTCCAGCGGTGGGTGCGGAGAAACGTGAAGAGTGCCTGCGAGTTGGTGCTGCGGTCAAAAACTTACTGGAACAAAGCATTCGGCCACGCGACATTCTGACACCGGCGGCTTTCCGCAATGCAGCCGTATCGATCGCGGCGGCCGGTGGTTCCACCAATGGCGTGTTGCATTTGCTGGCGTTGGCTCGAGAAGCCGCAGTGGACTTTAGCCTGCGAGACCTGCAGCAGATTTTTCGTGACACTCCCGTACTCTGCAGCTTTGCCCCGCGCGGTCTGCGTACGATGGTTGACTTGCACAACATCGGCGGCACTCCTGTCTTGCTGAAGCACCTGTTGGACTGCGGTTTACTGGATGGTTCGTGCCTGACCGTAACCGGGAAAACTATCGCAGAAAACTTGGCAGATGTGCCACCGCCGCCCAAGGATCAGGACTTGATCGTGAGTCGAGAAAACTGTTTCAAGCCGTTCGCGGATATGCAAATTTGCTTCGGCAACCTAGCCCCCGACGGCATCGTCTTCAAAGTATCCAGCATGAAGAATCCGGTTTTCGAAGGCACGGCGATGTGCTTTGACGACCCGCGTGCCATCGTGAAGGCGGTTGAAGAACGACGCGTCCGACCCGGAACAGTGATTGTGCTTCGTTATTGGGGGCCCGTGGCATCGGGCATGCCGGAAGTCTTGGTGGCCACAGCGGCCTTGGCTGTGCCGGAACTGGATGGCAAAGTGGCCTTCATTTCAGACACCCGCGTGTCCGGAGTGTCTCATGGCGCAATCGGTGTTCACTGCTCACCAGAAGCAGCGGTCGGCGGCCCCATTGCGTGCGTCAAAGATGGCGATGTCATTCGCTTTGATCTGATCAAGGGAGAAATCGAAGTTCAAGTGTCGGATGCAGAATTGGCCACCCGCAAAGCCGCCCTGCCCTCGTGGCAACCGCGTGATCCTCGACGCGGCTATCTGGCCGACTTCTGCGCCACCGCAGCACAGTCGAATCATGGTTGTGTGAGCACTGCGCTGATCGCTTCAGCGAATTAAAAGCCAGAGTGAGTTCCGAACAACCAGCCCGGAGAGTGCCACAAACGGGCTGGCCAATACCGACTTGTGTCAGCCTCCGGCCTTTGAGCGGCTTTGTTTTCGTTCCGGTGGCTTACGCCACCGGCAAAGGATCTGTCGCCCTCCGGGCTAAAGTCGAACTTTGTGTTGTGATGCGGTGGCTTTTGCCCGGCGACTTCGAGACGATTCCGTCGTGCACCGGAAGCCGCCACGGTGGATCACCCAGTTTTTGCTGAACGTGCCTCGATCAGCAGTGATCAAAACGTGCTAGGCGGCGTGTGATTGTATGTCAGCCGATTCCTTCAAACATAGCTATTCCATTCTGCGAGATCGCGTTGAAGCCTCGCTTTCTGGTGTGATCGAATCACAGCAGTGGCCTGACGCCTTGCGCGACGCCGTGGAATACAGCTTAATGGCCGGCGGCAAACGGCTGCGACCGATTCTGGCGCTGATCGCGACCGATGTTTGTGGCGGTAACCCTCAGCAAACGCTGCCTGCGGCATGCGCTATCGAAATGGTCCATACCTATTCACTGATTCATGACGATTTGCCGTCGATGGACGACGATGACCTGCGTCGTGGCCGACCGACCAGCCATATGGTGTTCGGTGAAGCTCTGGCGATTTTGGCGGGTGACGCTTTGCTGACGCTGTCGTTTGAAACCTTGGCAGACGCAGATGTGACAGCAGCGGTCACAGTAGATTGCCTGAAAGTGCTGGCGAAAGCGGCCGGTGGAGCCGGAATGGTGGGTGGGCAAATTTTGGATCTGGAAGCGGAACGAGGGCCATTTCCCAGCACCAAGCAGCTGATGGATGACGATTTTCAGTGGAAATCGCGTTCGGATTCCGCCGATTTGACGGTTCCAGCGGAAGCTGCCGCAGCAGAAACGTCAAATGCCGCCAGCAACAAAGACATAATTCACGTAGAACAATTGGTCAAAATTCATAAAATGAAGACCGGGGCACTGATCACGGCTGCTCTGGAATTAGGGGCGGCGGTTGCTCAGGCAACAGTCGAACAACGCTTACGCCTGAAAGAATTCGGGCAATGTACTGGGTTGGCGTTTCAAATTGCGGATGACCTGTTGGACGTAACCGGTGATGACGAAAGACTTGGTAAGGAAACTGGTCGAGATCGCGAACTTGGAAAACTGACCTATCCATCTCTGATTGGGGTGGAGGCGAGTCGGCTGAAGGCAGAATCGCTGGTCAATCAAGCCTGTACAGCACTGGATGTTTTCGATTCCAGAGCAGACTTTCTGCGACAGCTGGCGAGGTTCATTGTGGAAAGAGATCATTGATGTCGTTTGAGATTCTCAGTGAATTAAAGTCACCAGCTGAGCTGCGCGAAATGAGCGCGCAGCAGCAGACAGCTTTGGCGGCGGAAATTCGCGAGGTGTTGTTGACCATCGTGTCGGATCGAGCCGCGCACTTCGCCAGTAATCTGGGCGTGGTCGAACTGTGTATTGCGCTGCACTCCGTGTTCGATTTTTCGAAGGATCGACTGATCTGGGATACCGGCCATCAGGTTTATCCTCACAAGCTGGTGACGGGGCGATTTGCGGAGTTCGAATCCATCCGACGTCGCGGTGGGTTGATGGGATACCCCAACCCGGCCGAAAGCGACTACGACTTATTCGTCACCGGACACGCTGGCAGCAGCGTATCCACCGTGTTGGGACTCAAGACGGCCGACGACCTGTTGTTCAAGGACGAAGACCGCAAAGCTGTGGCCGTCATTGGAGACGGCGCGCTGCCCTCGGGCATTGTGTTTGAAGCGATGAACAACGCGGCTGGTCTGAACAAAGACCTGCTGGTCATTCTCAACGACAACAAGATGGGAATCTGCCCGCGCGTCGGCGGTGTGGCCAGCTATCTGGATAAGGCTCGCGTGGCACCGTTCTACAACGGCCTGAAACGTGATGTGTCGTGGTTGTTAAACAAGTTGCCGGTTGTTGGCGAACCGGTCGAGCTCATGTTGGGGCACTTCAAAGAAGCATTGAAGACGTTCTTCCATGGTGGCATGTTGTTCGAAGAAATGGGCTTCCGCTACATCGGCCCGGTGGATGGTCACGACATCGTATCGATGCGCCGTTACTTGGACATGGTGAAGGATGTGAAGGGGCCCGTCCTGCTGCATGTCTTCACAGAAAAAGGCAGCGGCTTCGAACCGGCTCAAAAAGACCCCGTCAAGTTTCACACACCGGCACCGTTTTGTCGGGACGAAAACAACGAAATCGTACCCGTCGCAAAAGACAAAAAGATCGCGTACACCAACGTTGTGTCGGCCGCGATTCGCGCCGCCATGCAGGACAACGAAAAAGTCTGCGTCATGACGGCTGCGATGTGCGCTGGCAACGATCTGGGTGCAATCCGCAATGAATTCCCCGAACGCTTCTTCGACACGGGGATCTGCGAAGGTCATGCCGTCGCCTTTGCGGGCGGCATGGCAAAATCCGGCATGCGGCCCATCGTGGACATTTACAGCACCTTTCTACAGCGCAGCTTCGACCAGATCTTTCAGGAAGTCGCACTCCAGAATCTGCCCGTGCTGTTCTGTCTAGACCGGGCCGGACTGTGTGGTCCCGATGGGCCAACTCATCATGGTGTGTTCGACAATTCGTACATGCGAATCTTCCCCAACATGGTTGTGATGGCTCCTGGGGACCAGCTTGATGTGAAGCCGATGATGGACTTCGCATTAAGCATCGATTCACCGACCTCAATTCGATATCCCAAGACGGATGCGGAAGCCGTGGATCGCAAGGTCGCTGTTGTGGAACTCGGCCGATCCGAAGTGTTGTCCTGGGGGGAAGACGGAAACATTCTAGCATGCGGTGTCCTGCTGCCTCGCGCAGTGGAAGCCGCAGAACGGCTGCGAACTGAAGGATTGGATGTCGGAGTCGTGAATGCTCGCTTTGTGAAACCCGTCGACACGGATGTCATCCGTCGTGCCATACAAACCGGATTTGTAATCACCGTTGAAGAAAACGCCCTGATGGGTGGCTTTGGCAGCGCTGTTCTGGAAGCAGCGAATGGCCTGGGGCAATCGACCAGTCGAATTCGCGTGCTGGCGATTCCCGATGAGTTTGTGGAACATGGGGGCCGCACGGAATTACTGGCGGAATACGGCCTCGACGCGAACGGAATCGCCAACGCCGCGCGCCAGCTTGCTCAACAGGCCAGCGTGGGGCATGCCTGAGCGTGATGACGCAGGCTGAGTGGCCGACGCGTGGGCGCTTGTTTTTTCTCGGAAAAAACTCGTTTAACCGCGTGCCCAGCGGGCCGCGTGTTTTTCGGCACGCGCGGGGCGATGCCCACGCGGTTCAGCTAAGAAACTTGTGCATGGTCGTATCTCACACCACGAATCGACGGCCTGAAACTCGTGTCCATTCCTGTTTATTCGTGGTTCAGGACGCACACCACATCGAATCCCGTCCGGGCTCGAAATTTTCACATCGACTCGCAAGTCAGCGTGCCGTATTCTTCCCTGCAGAATACGTTCTACTTCAGGAGTCTACTTCGATGCTGTTCATCCGATGCCATAGTCCCCGAATCGTTCTTCCCCTATTGATTTGCATGATTGCGACCGGACTCACGACGGAACGCGCTGTCGGCCAGAGTGCCACAGACGAGGCGGTGCTACTATTGCCGGAGATCGTTGCTCCCCTGACGACGACGGTCGACTATCAACTGCAGATCAGCGGTGAAATCACGACACCATCTGAAAACGGCCCGCAACGGTTTCCTCTGCAGTCAACGGGGCTTTTTCAGTTTCAGAACTGCACGTTTCCGAGCACAGACGGCGGTCGATTCGCGCTGCAGGCCGTGCGACGATTTCAGACAGCGGCCACCACCACGACAGTCGGTCAGGGCCACAAGACCAAAGTCGCTCTGTCCCCCGCTTACAGGACTGTGACAGTCTCCGGCTCAGACAATGGTCTGATCGTGTGGTCACCGAATTTCGCCTTACCAAGACGACAGCTCAACCTGCTGCAGATGCCGTTCGACGTGCTGGCTGTTCGATCGTTATTGCCCGGCAACACCGTGGAAATCGGTGATCGCTGGAATACAGATGCTTGGCTGGTACCAACGTTAACTGGCATGGAAGCGGTCATTGAGCAGTCGACGACCTGCGAGCTGCTGTCGATTGATGACGACAACGCTGTCGTTTCGTTTTCCGGAAAAATCAACGGTGCCGTGCAAGGTTCAACGTCCGATGTTTCGTTCACTGGTAAATTGAGCATCGATCGATCGACGTCTATCATAAAATCATTTTCCGCGACACAAACAGAAAAGCGGTCACCCGGTCCTGTGAGCCCCGGCTTGGATGTGAAAGTCGCCATCCAGTGGAAACAACGCCTAGAAACAAACAGCCCTCTGGCGACAGTTGCCAAGCCGCACGAACGGCCTTCTGAACAAGAGCTGCATTTGTACCTGCAAACACCCCTGAAGCTACAGCTGCGACATAGTCGCGAATGGCATTTGTTTCATGAAACGTCGTCAGTGCTGATGCTGCGACAACTGCGGGACGGCAATCTGGTTTCTCAGTGTAACATTTCTACTACTGTGACCGTGCCTCCTAAACAACACACCCCGGATGCCGAATTCTTGGCGGACGTGACCGAATCGGTCCGTGACCGACAGGGCCAAGTCCTGAACGCGGAAACCGTTCGCGACGACGACAGTTGGCGAATTCGTCATGTCAAATCGGTCGGAAATGCCGCGGGACAAGCGATCGTTTGGGACTACTATCTATGTACGTCAGCCGTGGGAGAGCAGTTTTCGATCGTCTTTTCGCATGCTCGTGACGACGAACAAGCGTTTGGAGACGAAGCCACCAAACTGCTTTCAACCCTGCAAATCGCTCGAAACCGCCCTGCTCTACCGTTCTGAAAACCGCTGCGTGGCCCGCCACTCGGACCAAATCCCGTGTCACATCATAAAAAAGGCCCGACAACTTTCCCCCTGCGGCAACCTTCTGGTTAGAGAATCAAGAATCCATACGTCTCTTTGTATGTTACTGGCCACAAACGGCTTGCGGCGAAACTGGCTTCTCATCTACTATCCTTCCCAGCTATCGTTGATCATTTAAAACAAAACAGGCGCGCACTCCCTGCGGCATCGAATGCCAAGCGAGCGTCTGATCAAGGAAATCCACTAATGAAGTCCAGATTCGCCACTTGTGTCATGAGTGCTGGCCTTGTCGCCGCAACTCTCGCCGGTATCAGCTTGGCCGATGATTCGCGAGTGACAAAGACCGACGGCGAAACCGCTCGCCTTGTCGCAGAGATGGTCAGCCTGCGGCACATCAACCATCCGCAAATCGACGATGACATCGCACTCCGCCTGTTGAATCGCTACATCGAAGTTTGGGATCCGCAGAAGCTGTACTTTCTGCAGTCCGATATCGATCTGTTTCGAGCCTCAAGCAACGTCTTGGACGATCAAATTCGCGCCGGAGATGTGGAATTTGCCAGCACGGTTTTCGAACGTTACAAACTGCGAATGTTGGAACGTGAACCGCTGATTGATCAACAGATCGATGCGGAGCACAACTTCACCGTCGACGAATCTATGGTGCTAGACCCGGATGACCTGAATTGGGCGACCAGCGTCGACGAGCTGTCCGAACGCTGGCGAAAGCGAATTAAATTCGATCTGTTGATCCTAAAAATGGACGACACCGAAGTAGCTGACGCCAAAGAGCGCTTGCACAAACGCTATCAACGCAACAGAACACTGCTTGAGCAAACAGAAGGTCATGAAGTTCTGGAACTGTATCTGTCTTCCATGACGCACTGCCTAGATCCCCATTCCAGCTACATGTCGCCTCAGACACTGGAAGACTTCCAGATCCAAATGCGACTCCAGCTGCAAGGCATCGGGGCTCGACTTAAGTACGACGACGGCTACACGGTTGTCGAAGAAGTCATCAAGGGCGGAGCGGCCGCTGCAGACGGGAACCTTGTGAAAGGTGACAAGATCATCGGCGTCGATCCGGATGGTCCGGGCAATGAAGTTCTGGTTGATGTCGTGGAAATGAAGTTGTCGAAGGTTGTCGAAAAGATCCGCGGCCCCAAGGGCACCAAGGTGCTGCTGCAGGTCAAAAAAGAGGCTGGTGGTGTCGAAAACTACACGATGACTCGACAAACGGTGAAGCTGACCGAACAAGAAGTCAAAGGCAAGATCATCAATTCCGGCGACTGGATCAATGGCCGTCAGGCTAAAATTGGAGTCTTGAACATCCCTTCCTTCTACCGAGATTTCAGTGCGGCGTCTCAGGGTGGCGATTTCAAGAGCACCAGCCGCGACGTCAAAAAAGTGCTGGCTCAGTTCCGCGAGGAAGGTGTTGATTCACTCATCGTTGACCTGCGTTGGAACGGAGGCGGGGCACTCAGTGAAGCGATTGAGGTCTCTGGATTGTTCATCCCGAAAGGCCCCGTCGTTCAGGTTCGCGAACCAAACAACGCCGTCACGCCATATCTCGACGAAGATCCTGACATGTATTGGCGTAAGCCGATGGTGGTGGTCTGCAATCGGCTGTCTGCGTCTGCATCAGAAATTTTTGCGGGAGCGATCAAAGATTATCGTCGCGGCATCGTGGTGGGTGACAAAACAACACACGGTAAAGGCACTGTGCAGAACGTCATGAACGTGACTAGCCGAATGGCATTGTTCGGACCTGACCGAGGAGCCTTAAAACTAACAATTAGTAAATTCTATCGCGTCAATGGAGACAGCACTCAGAACAAAGGTGTCGTTTCCGACATCATTCTGCCGTCAATCCTGAACGAACGCGACATCGGCGAAGACTCCTTGGATAACGCTTTGGCGTTCGACCGAATTCAACGCTCCAGCTACCTGCCGTTCAACGATTATGTCAGTGATGGCTTGATGGCGCGACTGAATCAGGAAAGTGCGAATCGCGTTAAGAATGAGCGAGACTTCCAAAAGGTCAGCAGCAACATCGAACGCTACACCGCTCGTAAGAACCGTAAGACGATTTCTTTGAACGAGGAAGTGCTGCGGAAAGAGGAAGAAGAGCTGGAACGCGAACGTGAAGAAGAAGAAGAGACCATCAAAAAAGCCAGCGGCAATGATGACGAAAAGGACATCTTCGCCGACAACTTTTATAACCGAGAACTGCTGAATATCACGCTGGACTACACTTCCGAGCTCAATGGACAGAAGCAGGTACAACGCTAGCAGTGGTTCCACATCGAGTTGACCCATCCAGACCGTAGCGAAAGTCGCCAAGACTTTCGGCTGTGTGGCCGCAGCCGCCAATGAACTGATAAGTTCGTATCGCTCTGAATTTCTGATGCGTCGTCGGTTGCGATTCAGCCACGGCAGTGCCGGCAGACTTTTGCCGGTGACGACAGTCACCGGCAATCTACCGCCTGAATTCCCAAAGCCCCGGATGGGGCGATAGACGTGCCGTTTTATGTGGCCAATCTGCTTGTTTTCTAGGCTAGGATGTCGCGGCGAATTGGTGGCGAGCGTTCCGTGAACTACGATGTGCGGCATGCCAGCCATTGATGTTCAAAATATCGGACGCACCTACAAGGTCTACCAAAAGCAGGAAGGGCTCTTTGCTTCCGTGAAGGGGCTTCTGCATCGTGAATATCGCGAGGTTCACGCCGTCCGTGATGTAAGCTTTACGATCGACGAAGGCGAAATGGTCGCATTTCTAGGCCCCAACGGCGCTGGAAAAACGACGACTCTAAAATTGTTGTCGGGGTTGATCGTGCCGACCTCTGGTTCCGCAACAGTGTTGGGGTATACCCCTTGGAAACGTGAAGACGCATACCGTCGACGCTTCTCGCTGGTCACTGGCCAAAAAGAACAACTCTGGTGGGATCTTCCGGCCCAGGAGTCTTTTCGGCTGAACAAAGAAATCTACCGCGTCAGTTGGGACGACTATCGTTCTCGCCTAGATGAACTCACGGAACTGCTGCAGGTCGGGGATCTGATGAGTCAGCCGGTGCGAGAATTGTCGCTGGGCGAACGAATGCGGATGGAATTGATTGCCGCCCTGCTGCACCGGCCCGACGTTTTGTTTCTGGATGAACCCACGATCGGATTGGATGTTGTCAGTCAACGAAACGTGCAGCAGTTTCTGTTGAAGTATCAACGAGAACAAGGCATCACCGTCGTGCTCACCAGTCACTACATGAAAGACGTGGAAGCACTGTGTGATCGAGCCATTGTGATTAACAAGGGCAATGTCATCCACGACGGATCGCTCGACAACATCGTCGATCGTTTTAGTCAGCACAAGATCATTGAATTGCACTTTGGCGGCACCAGTACACCTGAAGGGATCGATCGTTACGGAGTTGTCTTGGACGATCGCCCGCCGATGCTGCGATTGCAGGTCGAACGGCAAAAAGTGTCGCAGGTGCTTTCACAGGTCTTGGCAGAATACACGATTGAAGATGTCAGCGTTTCTGAGCGGCCGCTGGAAGACGTGATTGCCGAACTGTTTGCTGCGGACAACAGGCAACATGCGGCTTCATGAATAATCACGTTTCACAATCTGCGCCGACTCGTTTTCTTCAGGGACTCCGTATCAAATGGGTCATCCTGAAGACCGCCATGGAAGAACGGCTGGTGTATCGCGGAGACTTCGCATTCGCCACGCTGGTTCGGTTTCTGCCCATCATCACGCAGGTGTTCCTGTGGAACGCGATCTTCTCAGGTGACACGCAACGGCAGCTCAACGGGTACACCTATTCCGCCATGGTGTCCTACTACCTGCTAGTCATGGTTGCGCGGGCGTTTTCGAGCATGCCGGGATTGGCCAACGGCATCGCGATGTCTGTGCGAGACGGATCGGTACGCAAGTATCTGTTACAGCCCGTTGATATGCTGGGTTATCTGTTTTGGCATCGAATCGCACACAAACTGGTGTACTACATTGTCGCCACGGGTCCGTTTGCGCTGGTGTTTTGGTTGTGTCGAGATTACTTGCCGGCATGGCCTGATCCGATGATTCTATCGGCTTGCCTGATGTCACTGGCGATGGCGTTCTTGATCGGGTTCCTGATTGAAACGTTGATCGGACTGGTGTCGTTTTGGTTTCTGGAAGTCAGTTCGCTGATCTTCATTTACATGATGATGAGTTACTTTCTGTCGGGACACATGATTCCGTTGGAGTGGATTGCAGAGTGGATTCCGTGGGTCCATTTTTTGCCGTTCAAATATCTGGCGTACTTCCCCGCCGCCATCTTATTAGGCCGTATTCCAGCTGACACATTGATGCTGGAACTTATCATTCAGGCGGTCTGGGTGGCGGTTCTGTTCGCCCTGAATCGGATCGCGTTTCACCGCGGGGTTCGTCGCTACGGAGCGTTCGGTGGCTGAACAGGAACCAGCTGATCGAACGTGCATCGATGCACCAGATGCCGCCACAGATCTGAAGACGTCCCACCCCTCGGTGGAACAACGTCCGAGGATTCTGATTGACCGGACCAGCCATCCGGTGTTCATTGTGTCGTACATCGCTAACCTCGCGATTGTGACAGCCAATGCCACGACCTTTATCTTTGCGGACTGGGTGGCGTGGTTGGCAGAACACGGCACGGTGACCGCCACGTATCACGAAGAATTACCGGGGCGAATCATTCAGTACGGCGTGATTGCGGCACTGTGTGCGAGGATCTTTCTGGGGCAATCGATTGACCGCTTTGGAGTGCGGCGTGTCTGGTTGGCGATGAGCATACTGGCGTTGTGCGGCCTAGGAATCTTTGCATCACTGACAACAGTATCGCCGTTGCTAAACCTTGGGCGAATTCTGTTCGCCACCGGATTGGCCGGCATGTTTACCAGCGGCATGTTTCATATCCAGTGGTGCGTGGCGGACAATCGCCGCACCGAATTCATCGCCTTGCTCGGCAGCAGTGGGTTTGTGGGCATGATGCTTGGCCCGCAACTGGCGGATCTACTGCGGTGGTGCTTTCCGGACGAAAACGTGTTTTTTCCCGCGATCTTTCGAATGGGCTTCGTGCTGATTTTGATCTATGTCGTCTGTGTCTTGTTGGTGACCCGACAGATTCCCGTTCCACAACCCAAGGCCGCTCGTCCGTCACTGATCAGACTGATGCGGACCTACTGGCCCGGCTGGGTCATGTTGGTTTCGATGGTCATGGGAGTCGTGTTTACCGTGCCGTCTTTGTATCTGATCAGATTTACTCAACACGAAGGCTTCGGTGGCATCGCCGCGTATTGGACAACATACGCGATTACGGCGTTCGTGTTTAGAATCAAGACGTCGGCGTTAAGTCGACGCGTGGGTCGATACCGCCTGATTCTGCTGGGCTTGGTGGCTCAAGGGCTGGGACTGTGGGCCATTGTGCCCGTCACCGAATGGTGGCACCTGTTATTTTCTGCGGCACTGTGCGGATTCGGCCACGCATTTCTGTTTCCATCCATCGTGTCGCTGGGGTCAGGCACGTTCCCAGCGGAATACCGTGGCAGCGGAACAAATCTCACGCTGGGTTTTCTCGACCTCGGCACCGGACTTTCCGCACCGCTGTTGGGGCGAGTCATCGATGTCGGAGCCGGATCCGGAAACTCGGATGGATTCAGAACGATGTTTCTGTTCGCCGGTGCCGTGCCAATGATCGTCGCCGTGTTGTGGTTCTTCTTGAAATGCCGCTTGACGGATGAAGAAGCATCCGGCCGGGCGACATAGATTGTGACACTGCCACGCTGAAGCTATTTGATCACGACGTCGATCTCACTGCCGATGGGAATCTCCGGCCACAGCCGACCGCTGGGTTCGACACGGACTGTTGCCAGACTCCGCCCATTGCTGGTCACATCGGCCAGCATCGGCAAATTGGCAACCTTGCCACGGAATCGTCCGTCACCGGGAAAGATCAGCTCAACCGGAGTCCCTGGTTCGATTTCGTTGACGCGTCGCGTTGGGATATTCAGCATCACATAACGGCGTTCCGTGTGCAAAATTTTCAGCATCACTTCGCCAGAAGACATCGTGTCGCCGGGGCGGTACTGCACCTGGCCGACCTTACCATAGCCTGGGCAAATCACGGCAATATCACGACTCAGAGTTTGCATGTCGTCAAGGCGACGTTGAGCGTCCTGAAACTGCACGCGAATGCCTTCCACGCCTGCCGCACGCTGCACCTGCTGCGGCAGAACTTGGCGAAGTTCCTCAAGGCGTTCCAGTCGCATTTCGACACTGCGAGCTTCCACGTTCAAGACACCCTCGCTGGCCGGTTCGGATGCCAGCACCATGCGTGGTTCTGGCTCGACGGAAGTCGTCGGAATGGACAGCGACTTCGGCTGCGGAACATTGTCGATCGAAGAATCTCCGGAAGCTCCGATAAACAGAATTCCGTTTGCTCGTGGTGATCTTCGTGGGGCTTCGTAGTATTTTTCTCGCGACACCGGAATCGCGGCGATTCGGGTTCCGCTTGGTGGAGATTGCTCATTGATTGACGCCGAACGATACGGTTCGATCGGATTGCGTTTCACTTCCTGAATCAGCTGAGCACGAGTGCGGACGTCCGATAGTTCACGGTCGACTTCTCGCATCCGCCATTCCAAATCCAGTGACGCCTGGGCTTCCGCCCGCTGCAGTTCTTGATGTAACTGTTGCACGCGACCTTTTTGAACAGAGATCAGTGCGAGGTGCTCGGTCTTTTCGAGCGTCAGGAGTTTGTCGCCAGAGAAAACCTCATCGCCTGCCTGCACATGAGAAGCAACGAGGCGCGATTCTGCGGGCACCCGAATCGACGTAATGTCAGCAGACAAGATACCACGGAGCGGCTGATCGGATTTCACACTGAACCAGTACACCACCAAACAGCTCACCAACATCGCACAGGCCAGCAGCGAAATCGTGCTGATCAACGAAGCTGGCAGATGTCGCTGCGGTGCCGCAACCGGTTGTGGTGGTTGGCAGAGTCTGTGAGCCTGCTCGATCCACTGCTCGTCCATTAACGCCGACGCGGGCATGCCGAGCTCATCCGCAAACCCGGTGAGTTCGCGATGCTTCCACAGCGCAATCTGCGCCACATAGTAGACGCCCAATCGATTTAAGATCACGGCTTCGCGCGTGTCGACACCACGGATTATCGTGAGATCGTCGGCGCTGGTTGGAGGTTGATCGTAGACCACCCCCAAACGCGAATCGTTGCGATAATTTCGCGAGAGGCGCTGATGCAGGTCTGATTCCGGTAGCTGATTCATAGTTCCGGCAGCCTCCTGCCCTTGCCGTGAGGCAGGACTGAGTCGGGTCGTGTGTTCAAAAACTTCACCACCGGTGACAGCAGAATCTGCCGGTTTGCGGTAGCACGTAAGACTGCGCGAATTGATTGAGCGCGCTGTCTATCTCTCATCGGCGGCAGGATCGCTACGGGTTGATAATTTCCGACAACCAGAAGAGCCGATTGTGGCAATTGCATGCCGTTGTGAGGCAGAGCCAATGTTGGTAATCTGCAAGGGATGGTAAGGGTGGTAAGGGTGGGAAGCTACGGAAAGCGGAGGTGTCTGTTCAATGCCACGCGCTTTCCGCCGCCGCCCGTTCGTCGTCCCGCCTGCAGGCGGAATTTGCACCGAATGTCGCGCTCAATTCCGCCTCAAGGCGGGACGACAAACCCTTCACAGGTACCATTGGACTCGGCTGTGTCGCGGAAACCAAGAGGCCAAGTCTAGCGGGCATCAGATGTCAATTTTCCGGAATTGGGCCTTGTGCGACTCACGCACAGTGTATTGCAGCCCCGAACACTGTGGTTTGCCGCAAAAATTCCGGATGTGAGCCCCTTCAAAATCGCTGCAGACTAGGTGTTTGACGGGGTGTCGCTAGAATATATGCTGCGACTGATGGGCCATTCGGATCTCCATGGTCTGCCGCCGTGACCTACAAGGACGTAGGCCCAGAAAACTTCTCTCCCAACGATTCAAACGGATGATTGCCTGATGAACATCACTCGCCTAGTGTGCTCAGTTCTGCTTTGCATTTGTGGTACACAAGACACAGCGTTGATCGGTGGAGAAGTCACCGTCAAGGCCAAAAATCGCTTGGTGTCCATGCCAGCAGCAGACGATCAGGTGTCTTCGGATGAAGCCACACCATCACCCGGTCCAAGCATTGTGGAACATCGTGCGTTCAAGCCAATCCAGTCGGCGGTGCGAGCCAGCCCGTTTGCTCAACAGGACAAAGAGAAACCGCTGAAGGTGAACATCTATCCGATGTACACCAAGCTGCCGCAGCAGGGCAAAGCCTTGATCGCCATTGAACTTGATGTGCAACGCAACTGGCACATCAACGCGAATCCGTCGAGCCCTGATTTCTTGGTACCGACCACAGTTGAGCTAAAAACAAAGCAGAAGGTGAAGCTGACCAAGGTCAAATATCCCAAGCACCATCCGCTAATCGTTCAGGGGTCTGACCAGCCCTATCACGTCTATGATGGCAAGGCAATCGTGTATGGTCTGCTGGAAATTGATGAAGTTGACACCACGAAGGTGATCGAATTGGAGTTTCATGTCCGGTTTCAGGGGTGCAATTCGACTCAGTGCCTGCCGCCGGACATGGTGTCCATGGAAGGCAAGCTGCAGGTCGCCGAGGCTGGTGAGCCGCTCGAAAAGAATCTCAAAAACGCAGGCAAGTTCCCCAAGCTGAAGACAGGGAAGGAATCACCGGATGACGTTGAAGAGCCGTTTGAACCGCTTGAGCCAAAGGGCGATGTCTCGGAGTAACACGTCATGGTTCCTGGTCACGCGAAACCTGTGCTCGGGACGCCCAGACAGTAGAAGAACCATTGTTTTCGTGATAACGTAAGCGTCATTCAGAACCAACCGTTTCGAACATTTCAGCAATCTGATTCCATGACAGTTCAGGCAATTGCCGGCGTAAGCCCCTCTACGGAAGCCGTTGTGATGGTCGAATACCCCTCCATCGCGGCGGGTGGTATTGGCCAACTACTGGGGACTCTGTATGAGTGTCTGCCGATCCGAATCTTCGGAATGGGCCCCAGCCTCTCCCACATTTTCGCCTTGGCCACGGCCCCCATTGGCGTCTTGTTGTATTCGCTTCAAAAGCTGTTCGGGCATCGCTATGTCCTCACCAATCGGACGATGCAGATCTGGGCTTCACGCAGCCCGCGATTGATTTCCTCCATCGGCCTCGCAGATTTCGACCACATTGAGTTGCACCAGAGTGCCGGGCAAGTTTTTTTCAAAGCCAGCGACATTCGATTTGTCGGCGCGAACGGCGAGACACTGCTGAAACTGTCTGGTGTCAAGGACGCAGCTGCATTCAAGAATGCCATCGAATGTGCGGCCGATGCCAGCCGCTACGTGAAAGCTTCCATGGCCCGAATCGAAGCCCGCGGCTGAGCCTGTTCGTAGGATACGCTCCCGCGTATCAATCATCACAGGCTGCGTCCTAGAAATTGTCGTCGCAGTGCGAAGGCTTCCGTGATCGTTACGCAGGAGCGTAACCTACGGCGGCTGAGCCTGTAGCTCGGTGGTCTCCACAGTGATTGCTCGGCGGAGACCGCCGAGCCACGAAAGCAAAACCTCCATCCAGGGGTTCTGGCGATCGCATGAATGCTCAACAACGATGTCTGGGTGCTCTACTTCAGGTCCGCGAAACGGATGTCCTTGAATTCGACCCACATTGGCTTGCCAGCGTGTAACTGCAGGGCCAGCACGCCGTCCGTCAGGGCCATCTCTTCACTGTCCGTGAAGTCCATCACGAGGCGACCGTTCATGTAGTGCTGCAGATTCTTTCCCTTGGCGATAATGACAACCTCGTTCCAATCGTCAAGGCGAAACAACGACTCATATTCGGCTGCCGTAATCAGGCTTTCCGCATCGCGCTTGAGGGCCTTGTCTTTCCATATCCCCTTCTGGCCCACCAAAATAATCCGGCCTCGTTTTCCGCCTTCATCGTAGATGAAGCCTGACACATTCGGCAGTTTATTTTCGTTCCTGATTTCGTGCTGGTAGCCTCGAACAACCCAGTCGTTCCGGACTTTGTCGCCCGGCGAAATATGTTTTGAACGATACTGGATGCCCGAATTATTCGCACTGTTACAGTGAAACGACAACCGCAGTTCAAAGTCTTTTGTCTTGCCGTCTTGCCAAATCAGGAATGTGTTTCCCTTCGCCGCATTTTCGGAGGTCGTTTCCCCGCGAATGACACCATCCTTGACGGTCCACAGACGCGGATCCCCGCTCCAACCGGACAAATCAGTGCCATTGAAAATACTGCGCAGTGCAGCTGACGGCGGGGGTGCAGCCTGTGCGTCAGCACCCACGACAGACTGAACAAACACAGACAGGACTATTCCCGCACATAAACAACGCAACATATTGCTCTCCGAGCCAAGGCTGTAAAATCAGAAAGTCGCTATCGCGACCAGACTTGCGTAGTATGGCGAGGAGTTGGGAAAGACTAAACCCTGTCGTGCAAAGTTGTTTCGGCCTTGCCCAATTGCCTGTCTTGGGTGCCAGACGGATTCCTTCCTCAACAAGCCACAGCGCGCGAAAAAACCCGCGTTTGCATGCGGGTTTTTCCAGATTCTGCTGATGCAGACTTCTATTGCGTTGATTCTACCGCGACCCCGGCAACTCAACACTGTTGGTTAGCTAGCGTCATCATCATCATCGAGTGCGATCGGGATGATGATTGCAGCGGCAATGACACCAACCAGCAAGGCTTTTTGAGTTCCAGTCATTGAGGCGAGTTTACCGCGTAGACCCGGCTTTTGGTACGGGTCCACGTTTTGTCCGAGGACAACGCCGGACGTTGGCACGACAGCGATTGTCTGCAGTGATTTTGGGGGAGCCGTTCCATGGTTCCAAACTCGGCAAGCGAATGTGTCGTCACCGACGGTGAAGACACAGGTGCCTGTTTTCAATCCTTTGACGGCAAACCGACCTTGCTCATCGGTTTCGACTGCTTGAGCCGCCGTCTGACCGTCTTTTGAACCATGGACCTTCACGGTCCCGATTCCGGCCACACCAGATTTCGTGAGGACTTGGCCGTGAAGTTGTCCGTCTTCCGACAACTCCACATTCCTCAGCTGCAGCGAGCTGGGTTTGGTGGGATTTGTATTTTTTGCTTGAACAAGAGTTGGAGCGGCCGCAATTGTGAAGACCATCATCCAAGTTAAGGTGTTTCGCATATTGAATTCCTTTCGCGATGCGAGTTTGGGGCGAGGTTACAAAGACGATTCGACATCTCCAACAACTCGACGCTCATGGAATCAACTGCAGTGACACGGTTTTTAGGACGGCTATCCGGCTGTACGGATTAGGGCAACTTCAAGGCCTACGAATAGATGCAAACGCGGCTTTAACTCGCGTCGTCATCGTTCGCACCCTCTGCAATGGCAATCGTTCCGCCAGCGATCAGACCCAGAGCCAATAGTTGCCTGCCAGACAATGCCGCCAGCCGCCCAGGCAGAAACTGGCGAAAACCGCCGCCTCCTGACACGCCGCCGGGAAAGGATTGGCTCACACCATAATTGCCACGCAGCACTTCGCCATTCGAATTCACCAGAGCGATCGATTTGATCGATTTCGGCGGCGCTGTGCCTTGTGTCCACAGCTGACACGCAAAGACTTCTTGCTCTGCTCGAATGATCGCGCGGCCGCCCTGCAACCCTTCAACCGAAAATTTTCCGGCTGCGTCAGTCAGAACGGTCTGTTCTGACTGCTGCGTTGTGACGACGATTTCGGACTCGGCGACCGGCAAACCGGCTTCGCTGAGGTACTGCCCCTGCAAAGCACCGCTGGCTGTCAATTCCACATTTCTGAGCTGAACTCGTGCGGAATCAGAGGCTTCGGCCGAAGGAAATTCGCTAGCAACAACCCCCGACACCAGTGGGGAAGCGAGTAACGAAAAAAGGAGTGCTGATTTGATGAGGCGACGCATTGTTGTAACCCGTTTGTTTTGAGGGATGTTCCAATGTCCGTCATCGACACAAATCTGCCAGTCGATCAGCCCTTCCGGTAAAAATTGCCGACCAACTTTCAGCAGGGGGTTGAGTCGTAGCGGTCGCGCATAAAAAAACGCAGTCACGCTCCAAGGAAAGCCCCCAGAACATCACTGCGAATGGAAATACAAACCCGAATTCAGCACCGGGCAAAGTCACTCGGGTTTCGAACCCAGCCGTTTGGGCGCTCGCCCCGTGCCCGAAAACCTGCTTGTAGCGGAAGTCGCCAAGACTTTCGGCCTTGTTTTCTGCGGGCTGCCGAAACTCTTGGCGAGTTTCGCTACGGTATTCGGCCAGCCGGCTAGCTCCGGTTTGCGTGCCGGAACCTTGTCCAGCGACAAGACGACTAGACCTAGAATCGAACTGTCACGTCACTCTAGTTGCTAGCATCATCGTCGTCATTGTTTGCAACCAGCACGATGGCCACAACAGCACCAGCCAGCAGTCCCAGACCGAGTAGCTGGCCTTTGGAAACGCAACCCAAACGGCCAGTGCGGCCACCGTTGCCGTCGTCGCAGCCTTCTGCACAGTCGTCGTAGCCTTGGCCTCGCACGATCTCAGTACTCGGCACGATTGTGAACGAGTTCAGTGACTTTGGCGGAGCTGTTCGATGAGTCCACAGACGGCAGGCGTATCCATTGCCGTCGATGATGATGGCACAATTGCCGCCAGTCTGACTCGCGATTGTGAACTGCCCTTTCTCATCGGTCACTGTGTTCTGAACGCCCGCCTTGGTTTGAATGGCCACAGGCTGCTTTGCCAGCGGCTGTCCTGAGTGGTCATTCAAGCGGCCTTTGACAAGCCCCGCAGCGTCCAACTCGACGTTGTGCATGTGAACGGCCGTTGACGGTTCACCGGCGGAGACAGAGACTCCCGGCAGAATCGTCAGGGAAAAAATCAATGTCCAGATTGCTGATGTACGCATTGTACTACATCCTTGTTTGGTTAGGTTCTTAACCCGGCCCGGAGCCCTTGGGTGCAATTTTGAATTGTCTAAGTTGGACGACGTCGAACTCGCTGAAGTTGAAATCACTATGCCAGAAGTTGAACGTCCTATAAACCTCATGATCGGACTCATCGACATACCTTATGAAATCCATCTGACCGTTTATTGTGGAATTCGGAAATCAAATTCCTGTGCCCGACGACAACGGCAAAATCTGCCGCAACCACATCGGGTTTCCAAGTCAAGTTGTGCCGCTGTTGAGGCGTTCTTTTGCCAACGCACAGACGCACACCGTGATCGCACTGGAAAGACGAGAAGGCATCTGGGCCAATTATCACTCGTGGGTTACGCGGCCACTCTTTCCGGTTTAATAACTTCATGTGCCGGCGGCAGTTGAAGAACCGTGTGCATTCTCGCAAGGTGCTGTGCTTTGGTGAAACTCTGGTCGAATCTCAGAATGGACCTGCGACTCATATCCTCATAGTCGGTTTGAAACGGGTTCACCAGCTTCAACACGGCGGCTTTGATTTCGTCTTTCGTACCGTGTTCCACGAGAATGCCGTTTTCACCATCCTGAACCTGTTCCGGAATACCGGCGTGCCGAGTCGCGATCGTAGGAATACCGACCGACATCGCTTCGAGAATGCTTAAGGGCTGACCTTCGCCAGGGTACTTGGTGGGTAGCAGAAAGCCATGGCATCTCTCGAACATCTTACGCTTGAGTTCGGTGTCTGCGTTACCGTGATAGACGATCCTGCCTTTAAATTGCGGCTCATTGACAAGCGACAGAAACCGTTCTTTGGATTCTTCCGCGACGGTTGCAGAACCTTCGATGCTGGAATGCAGAAAGTTTCCGCAGAAGTGAATGACCGCATCAATCTCCTCGTCACGAAGCAGTTCCGCGAAAGCCTCGGCTACAACTAGATAACCTTTGGAGAACATCAGATTAGAAAGGTACAGAAACTGCCACGGCTGATCCTTCTGAGGACGTCCTTTTCCCTTTTCGAAGTTGATACCAGAGCTTGGCGTCGCGACTCCGTTCGGCACAATTTTGATATCCGGCTTGGACAAAAAGTGAAACTGCTCCTTCAGGAGTTGACCTAGGACAATCACAGATTCCACTTGGTTCAATGTGGTGCGAATGATCCACTGAGCGAATCTTGGTTGCTCGCCGTAAAATTTCGTGTAACCACCACCATGCAGGTGCAGCACAATCGGGCGGCGGAACAGGATACATAGCCAGATCGCAATGAAATCCTTAAGAAACCCAAGGCGTGATGATGAGATCACAAGATAGGCCCGATCAGCTCGAAGAGCGCAGCGAAGCACTTGGAATGATTGCTTCAGAATGTGCAGAGCTTTGGAAAGTCCAAACCGGCCCGTGTTACTGATGCCCGCTTCGAAGTTCATGTCGACGACTGAGCAACTGCAGTGCTCGAGCGAAACGACGTCTTCGATCAACATCTCGAAGGCGTTGGAAACTCCGGTCGGAGTTCCGCCGTTCCGAGGACCGATCAGTAGAAATCTCATCCTTGAGGTTCCTGTTACGTTTTAGAAAGGTTTCAGATCCATGTGAATTGTCTGCTCGCCATCCAAACGCGACTCTGACGCCAGTGATACAAAATCAGTTCACTATCCCAGAGTTTTGCAAAGCGATCAGGTTACGGCATTCCATGCAACTTCGCTGAAGATATCTCTGTTGGAAATCACGACGCGGCGATTGAAGAGTGCCAGTCAAGCTTGCAGCACCTACGCTGCAGAACGAGCCCGCACATTTGTGGGTTTGCTCAGGACTAGATAAAGTGACGTCGGGCGGAACTTCCCGAAAAAGGAATTCGTGTGATACTTGTAGTTCCAGCGAAAACATCGCGAGAATACACCATCCAGCATTGCTCCGAGTCTACTTTCGTAGACCGAACTTCCTGCCACTTTGTTCCATGTAGTTACGAACGGGCGGAAACCAACATCGGCCAATGCGTCAATCTGAAAGCCGATCGATTCAAGCGTTGTCGTAAGCCACGCTTTTGGTATGCCGCGTTCGCGTTTTGTGAGACCAGGCCTCGGCAAATCCCAGTTGCCCATCGAAACGATTGGTTCGCGAACAAGGAGTTTTCCGCCTGGTTCAAGACATCGAAAAATCTCCTGAAGTGCGTAAGACACATTGGGAATATGGTGCAGGACACCGAAGCACGTCACCAGATCGAATTCGTTGTCTGCAAACGCCAAACGTCCACTTGCATCTGGCTTCACGAAGCGCGAAGGAATGCCCAACACGGTCCGGCTACTAAAAGTATCCGACGGATCGAGAATGGTGACTTGTGTCACTTGGTCCGCAATGGGTTGCAATTCATCTCCATATGCTGCCCCAAAGCCCAAGGCATGTCGAAACTTTCCCAGTTCCAAATGCCTGAACCCAAATTGGCGATTCAATTGGTGGTATGCGTAGCGGTACTCGGACGTATTACGCTGCACTAGGCCTGCATATCCTTCTTCCTCGTCCGCGAACCATGCCGCGATTTTTGTTTGGTCAAAGTCATCGCCATAAAGTATGTTGCCGTCTTCAAATTCTTGGAAAGTTGAAGTCATAGTCCGTGACTCGTTTTAGGAGGTTAGAAAGCCGTGACAAATGATGAGTAACTCAGAATCTCACCTGTCGAGATCTAGAATGAAACGCTAATCAATTCTTCTCGGAGCGTTTAGTTGTTTCGTTTCGCATTGTCACGATAACGCGTGTCGTCGAACCGTCGTTCGCTGGGCTGTCGAGGGGATTTTCTTTGTTTTGCAGCTATAACGGGGAATAACCCATGCCACTGTAACCCCAAACGAAAGGAAGAATGCGGATCCCAGAAAATTGCCCTGCTTCAAGGTTAGTAGGCCGTGAAATGTGAAAAGCGCGAGCAACGTGCCGATGTTAAACCGAGCAGTTTTGTGAATCGATGCTGATGTTAAGACTCTGTAGCCGGAACGGAATACAGCGATTGAAAAATAGGAGAACAGGATCAGTCCGATGACGCCTTCTTCCGCTAGGATCTCCAGCGGAACACAGTGCGGATAGCAGCCAGTCACCTGGAAGGAGGCGGAACTTCCAAGTCCCACAATCCAATGCAGCGCATCAGAGTCAGCATACGCAGTCAGAACATCTCGGATTGGTCCGAATCGCGACGTTCCGGCGTTCGCAAGTTGATCCCCACTCCAGCGATTTAGCAGTGACAATTCCTGAATCACGTAGATGGCTAGGATCGAAAAGACGGCAATCAAACCCAGCGAGAAAAATTTGGATTTCGTGGACGCGACACCGGTGATGATTGGCAGCCACAATACGAGTGTGGCGAGCATTGCGAGAAGCTGTCCCCGGGATTGGCTTCGAATTGTGATGTAGATGCCGAGCGCTGCAACGAGCGTCAGGAACAGCTGCGATAACAATCGCCTTTCGCGAGTGAATGCTGAAATAATTGCGCAGAGAGACACAGTGCATGCGTAAGACGCAATTTCGAGAGGATTTCCCTCATTTAGTCGACCGTCCACATACAAATCTAGGACGACGCCGCGAATTCCCAAGTTGGAAAATAAAAGTCCAGCCAATATTAGGCCACCGAATTTGATAGTGAGGTCGAGTGCCGTTGTGACAGCAAGTTGCTCATTGACGCACAATGGCGTCAGGAATACGAAGGTTATCAAATACGGTGCGCATTTAGTGAGCTGCTGCGTCGTGTCAGTCGGGGATACAGACCAGAAAAAAGACACGCCAGCCAGTGTTAGTAGGAGGGCCACTGCCGTCAGCTCGGAGGGTACGGGCACACCTCTAATCTTCCCACGAAAGATCACCTGCATAGCGGTCAACGAGGCAACAGCGGCCACAGCAATATTGATCGCGGACCGATATTGAATGAACACCGGCATGCTAAATTGCAGCAGTTGTTCGAGAACGTAGACGGACCAGATCAACGCCAAAGCGACCCCGGAATTTGACGAAGCCCGCCGGCAAAGAACGACGAAATAGCAAACCACCGCTGCGGAAATTATCTGCGCTGTCAATTAAATGGAGTCTTCAATTAGGCTTGGAGTGGCTGTGTTCGCGGGTTTCCACCATTTTCGGTCAACAGGATATCAGAATTTCAGCGATTCGTTCCGAAGCACGGCCATCCCAGAGTTCCGGGCATACACCCTGCTTATAGGTTCCGTCGAGGACTTCATTGAGTTTCGATTTTAGCAATTCTGCAGAGCTGCCAATCAACGTACTCGTTCCGGTTTCCACCGTCACAGGGCGTTCTGTGTTAGACCGCATTGTCAGACACGGCACACCCAATGCCGTGGATTCTTCCTGAAGTCCGCCGGAATCCGTCACGATCACTTTCGCCTGCGACGTCAAACACAGAAAATCGAGATACCCTAGAGGCTCAGAGATTCGAATTCCATCACAGTTATTTAACGCTGCCATTAAGCCGAATTCTGTGAGCTTCGCTTTCGTTCGTGGATGCACGGGGAAGACCAATGTCAGACGCTGCGCCACTCGGGTCAGCACTTCCACCAGTGCTCCGAGTGTCTCTGGCCGGTCGACGTTCGAGGGGCGATGAAGCGTCACGACGCCATACTCACCACCGCCAATGCCGAGCCGTTGCAGCGTGTCCTTTTCCCGGGCAGCACTGAGCTGGTGAAACAGCGTGTCAATCATCACATTGCCGACAAGATGCACAGATTCTTTGCTGTGTCCTTCCTTCAAGAGGTTCTCAACACCGGACGGTTCAGAACACAACAACAGATCGGCAACTGAGTCCGTGATCAATCGATTGATCTCTTCAGGCATCGATCGGTCGCCGCTGCGAAGTCCGGCTTCTACGTGTGCTACCTTGACCCCCACCTTGGTTGCTGCGACTGTTGCGGCCATTGTCGAATTCACATCACCGACAACGATCAAGCAGTCAAAAGGAACGTTTCTGTCAGCAGCCTGTGTGAGAATTTCTTCCACGCCTGTCATCACGGCAGCGGTCTGAACGGCATGACTGCCTGAACCAACTTCCAATGAAATATCTGGAGCTCGAATTCCCAGTTCTTCAAAGAATACGCCGGAGAGTTTTTCATCGTAATGCTGTCCTGTGTGGATCAGCACGATTTCAGTCGTCGGATTCTTCTCAAGGCTCCGGAGAATTGGTGCTGCCTTCATGAAGTTTGGGCGAGCACCCACGACACATGCAATTTTCATCGCGACTTTTCTGTTGATTTGCAGCATAACCGTCTTGAGACCACTCTACGGCTACGCAGCTAAGGCTCGGCGCCGGACGAAATATGAATTTGCAGCGGAAATGAAGCGATCGACCATACGTTCCAAGTTGATGTCTTCCGAAACGATGCGGAACGATTCGTGCGCCCTTTTCTTGAGCTCTTGAGGATTCGACACGGCCTGCCGGATGGCTTCCGCAAGAATCTGAGGATTCCCTTTTTCTATCAGCCAGCCGTTAGATTTGACAAGATCGAGTTCCGTACCATCGGCTTCGGACGCAATGACAGGTAATCCAAAGGACATGGCTTCTTGGATCGCCAGTCCCCCGAGACTTGGGAGGGCAAATAGATCTGCCTGTCGTCCCACCTTTGCGAGTTCTTCGCCACGAAGTTCGCCGAGAAAATCGATGTCTGCCCCAGAGGCGACCGCGATTTGTTCGAGGCGTTCGCGATCGATCCCATTGCCGACAATTTGGACCTTGACCGGCAGCCCGGATCTCTGCAATTGGGCAGCAGCATTGATCAGAACATCGAAACGCTTATTTTCCAGCAGGCGTCCGATAGTAATGATGGTTGGGACTGAGTTGTTTCGTTGGTCGATTCCCGGATCATTGGTCGGGCGGTCCACGCACGAATTATACAGGACGTGAAGATCCTCGGGTTTTACGCCTAGCTCTTGATACTGTTGCGCCGCCAATTCACTGTAGCACAGCATTCCATCAAAACGATTGACCATCTGTTGACGATGCCAGTGGCGGAGCTTCGCAAATCCGTGATTGAAAAAATTCGTGGTTCCAAGCCCCCAGCCCAGCACTGGACATCCGCTGCTGCGAGCGTACTGAACCAGTTGCCGCATGTCTGAAAATCTTGGGTTCGCCTCAGTTACGATCACATCTGGACTAGCGTTGACGAGGTGCTGACGTAGGTTTTTCTGCCAGTAGAATTCGAAAACACCAGACAGCCGTGATTCGTTTGTTACGGAAATAAGATCGGCAACTTTCATTCTCTGAACCGAGCTAGTGGATTCAGTATCCTTCGGAACTCCAGCGATCAGTGTGAGGCCGCCTTCACATCGTTCCGCCAGCATCTCAAAAAAGGGCGCACGGTACTTTGGAAGGATTCGCTGGCGAATGCACATTCGACCGGGGAATGTGACTCGATGGGCGTTGCGAATGGTTGAGGCCGCATTCATAGGATCATTTCTCTGTTTGCCGATTGGTTTCGGAGCGTGATGATGTTCGCTTGACTAAGTAAGTGACGCTTTGCTCACGCCGCAATGGATTCAGATTGAATGCCAGGAAAAATGGCCACGTCAGCCACAGACTGGCCTGCCCTTTGTCGCAAAAGCGCTGTCCAGTGATCGAGATGATTCTTGAGTGTATGAAACTCTAGGAATGCTTGGCGGCGATTGGACGCGACGGTCTTGGCACCGCGATCCAGAACTTCTTCCAGTGTGGCCTTAAGGCATTCCGGATTCAGCACGTCGCAGACTGAGCCAAGATCGTAGTTCCGCGCGGCCCAACCGATCCAGCCCCAGTCTGAGCATATAGTTGGCTTTCCGGCCAACGCAGCTCGAATTAGGATACTGGCCGACCCACTGTGTCGCGGATAGGCAACCGAAATAACATCAGCGGCACAAAACAATCGGTCAAAGTCTAGGACTGAGACATACGAATCGCGCGATATTAGCTTTCCCGCCGCAACAAGGTCCGCACATTGATCCTGCACGAACCGCTTCATTCGATCGGTGTGTTTTCCAATGCACGCCAGTACGGTGTCGTCGCCGGGAAGCTGCCGCACCGCTTCCGCGAGTTCAATAAACCCTTTTCGTTGCTGAACACCGCCGGGACACGCGATGATTCTTGCGGCTTGGGGCAGTCCCAGACTGTCGCGGCATTCGTTTTTGTCTTCGACCTGCAGTGGTTCAATCGCCTCAGGCAACAGCCAGAGAGGCTGTGAGGTTGAAGCTTTGCCAAGCTGATATGACAGTGGATCCAGCGTATGCAATCGGTCCCAACAGCCGCTTAGTACCGCCGCGTCTGTTATGCGATCCTTGATCTTGTGGAGCGGGTTCGACCGCGGATACGGAGTTGTCAGTTTCATGACAAGCCCCTCGACAGGACCATTTGTAGGTAGCCGCATTCCTTTTTTCCAGAGCAGTCCCCACTGTCTGGAAATCGCGTCAGCGCAGGTGACATAAGTGTGTTCTGGCTGATTTTTCTGAATCGCGCTTCGCAGCATGTCGAGCTCAGCGCACCATAAGAGCGAGTTCGCCCGCCGCGAAGGGATGTCTTCCAGCTCCACTCTCTTTACGTCCGGAAGCGTGGTTTTCAGTTGAACCTCGCATTGCTGAGACGAAAACTCACGACGTGGAAGCGCAATCGCAACGTCGTGTCCCTGCCGCAGCAACTCCTGGGCAAGCACACGGACGTAATAGCCACGATGGCCGGATAACGTTGTTTCAAAGACCAAAATTTGCATGGGTGAAGGGTTTAGCCAGCTATCTTTGACGCCGCCGCGATAAGATCGTTTCTGACGAAGAAGACGTCCGCTTGAAAGAGCTGCAAAGTGCCGGGATGTCGAAACCCATCCAACAGCCACCAAGGCGTGAACCCTAAGCTTCGCATTCGCTGCATCATCTCTTCTATTAGCATTTCGCCGTCATAGTTCGTGACGAGCGACAGTTCCATCTGAACCATCGCAATGGAAGGCAATGATTTTTCAGCGCCGTCAAGAACACTGCTCTCATAGCCTTGCGTATCCACTTTGAGGTAGATGTTGCGTGCATCGCCGACAATGTCAGCGAACACGTCGTCCAGTTTCTTGATCTGCACTGTTTCCGTCGACACCGTCGACAGGTCAATACTGCCCGTGTCCAGTTCAGCGTTCAACGGCAGGAACGAACTGCTTGGTGAGTTGGCGGACACGTTGATATCCATCGATTCGTTGCCGCTGCCAAGAGCAAACGGGTACGGCGTCCAAAGAGGATCGTTTTCGGCCAACGACTGGAGCGTTAACATTGCCGTTGACAGCGGCTCGAACGAGTCAATTTTTCCGGTATAACCCAAGCTTCTGATTTCGCTGCCGAACTGCCCGATATTCGCACCGACATCGAGAACACAGTCGATACCAAAATTTTCAAGGTATTCACGAAGCGGATATCGAGTAATTCGTCGACCTTGGTTTGCCGAGAATTGGCTGATGTACCGCTTCAATTTTGACAACACGGATTTCATTCGATTCAGTACTCCGGAGGCGGGCTTTGAATAATTTTGGTTGACAGAAAAGAGGACCGAATGCTGTCTAAGGTTGCAACATGACTCGTAATTTTGCCGTGATTCTACCAGTGACTCGAGCTGGCAGCGATGGTTTCGACTGCATCACTGCGTGGGCGGTCAGGCTGGCTTCGTAGACGTCCTCAATGCCGCCTGCCTTGCTCAGGATTTGAATGTCGGCACATGACCGCAGTCTTTCCAACATGCTCTGCAAACGGTGCGATTTTGCTTCACGATCTGCGACGGCCGCGATTTGGTCAAAATTGAGATCATTGAGTGTGCAGAACTTCTCCACCCATCGCTCCACGACTGGCCGCAGCGAACCTGCTGTAGCCAATACGACCTGAGCCTGTTCTTCCGGGGAAAGCGTCAGTGCATTGGGGAAAAATTCTGCCGCCTGAGCACAGCATTCGTAAACCATCGCGTACAAGGATTGTGGATAACTGCCATCGTCGTCCAGTGGAATTGATGGATGGAACGGAATGTTGCCTTCCATTTGGAATTTGAGTGCTGCCTTTTTTTCCTCCGGGTCTGGTGAAAACTGTGAAGAACCGGTGCTGTGCTTCGAGGCTCCGTTGATTGCTAGAGGCTCATGACTGAAGGCGTATAATTCCAGCGTGTTCGATAAGACGACAGCGGAATAAACATCAGGAATACAACTGTGGTATAATTTGCCTTCGCTCATCACTGCTCGGATTGCATCCATGCTGACGAAGCCACCGTTGTACAACATTGGAAGCACGGGGTACCGCGCTTTCCCGCAGAGAACTTTCTTCAGCCAATCGCTGCTGTTTCGAACGGAGTAACCGCTTCTCATTGGGATCAACAATCGCCCCTGTGACTTTAGTGTACGATTTGGCCACTGGTAGGCACAAGTTGTTGATCGAATGGCGTTCAGTTGTGTTTCGTCCGCAATTCTATTCACGTGATGAAAGCAATTGGGCAGCAGTGCGTCATCATCGCCGATGATCGTCAGCCAATCGTTTGAAACATGAGCTAACGCAAACTCCCAGTTTTCTGACATACTCAATCGCCGGCCGGTATTGATATATTTGATGCGGTCATCATCAAACGACTCAACAATCTTTCTTGTGTTGTCCTCACTACAGTTGTCGCTCACGATAATCTCAAGATTTTCGTAGTCTTGGCAGACGACTGTGCGCAGCGACGCAGCAAGGGTGTCCGCTCTTTCGCGAGTTGGGATAATGACAGAGAACGAGCGCTGAGTCATGTGATAACCTAAACTAGGCGTTGGTTTTTACGCGGAGCAGAAACGGTGCCGCGATGGCAAACAGACGCGGTCTGATTTTGTCTGCAAAGAGAACGGCGGTGACCGTAGTCGTCGTTGTGACGACCGCAAGAAAAACGAACCATTCAAGGCGGCTTTCGTATTGCAGTGGTGCCATCCAGCGTGACAGAAGCACAACGGTGACCGCAGCCAGAATCGGCTTACCCAAGTCTGAAACATACCAATCCCATTTTTCACCTTTGAGCAAACGCTTATGCATCAGGTGAGCGTTAACGAACATGTAGCTTACGTTCAGAGTAATCCAGACGCACGCTGCGCCTATGGCACCATAGATCGGGACAACCATGATCAAAGCGGGCAGCAAAATGACGATGGCGGCGGTGTTGACGTATATCGCCAAGCTTGTCCAGCCGTGAGCCAGTTGGCAGTAATAGGGGACGTGCGCGAACGTGTGTAGCATCGTTCCGAAGGTCAACAACGCGGCGAGCGTGCCGCATCGGCGGGCGAGGTCAGCGTCTCCAGACCAAAAGTAGATGATTCCGCCCGAAAATGAGCAGACGACCAGCCCCACGGGAGCAATGATTCCGGAAATTGTTTGTGAACCAAGATGGAACAAATCGCAGAACTTTCCGTTGTTCTGCGCGGAAGCATATTCGACGAAACGTGGATAGAAGGCTCTCGTAATCGGAGCACTGAACATATAGAGACAGGAAGCGAGGGAACTCGCCAACGTGTAGTAACCAAATTCTTTGAGTAACAGGAACTTCGACAGCATCACTTTATCGATTTGCGTCAGCACCAGCGAAAGCACGGTAATCCCAACCATTCCGCCAGCGAATTTTCGGACCTCACGTAACCGAGCCATCGAGACGCGCGGTCTTGCAGGTGCATTTGGCAGGACAGAGTGCACAGCAACACCGAGCGCAATCACTGAGACGACTGAGATGACTGCCTGCCACGCAAAAAAAGCTTCGACGGTTGTGGATACAAGAGTGACAACGGCGAGTGCCCCACCGTGTCGGAGAGTCGATATTACTACAGTGACGGAGTTGGCCATCACTTGTCTTTGCAGCCCCATGAGTGCGCCACGGTAAAGTCCCTCGATGAGTCGCGTCCCGACTACGATAGACATGACTGAAATGGCACCTGCGACGACATGGACCGGCAGCGTTTCAGCATTGACCCATGATTCAGCAATGATTCCGGACGTCCAAAAGACGCTCACGCCGATGGCAACGGCGACGATGAATGCGACGAATTCTAGGCTCTTGAGTAGATTTCGAATGGCTTGAAGATCGGCGGCCCCCGAGGTGAACCTTGCCATTTCCCGGCTTAGCGTGGGCGTCATTCCCATGTCAAGCAGAGTGAACCATGCCTGCATCATCGCAAACAGTCCAATCAGTCCGAGTGTTTCGACTCCAAGATACTGGATATAAACCGGTAGGAAGGCGAACCCCATTGCCGAGGCCCAGCCCTGCCCAATGTAGTTCGCGACAATGTTCTTCCTGAGGGTCATGATTCGTGCGTCTGAAAACGGAACGCGGCAATCTGTCTTCCGTCGAGTTGATTCAGGCTTCTGTGCGTTTCAGATAACCGTCGGGAGCGACAGTAATCTGCAACTTGTCCGTGATTGCCTGATCGATAACAAATTTCTTATCCGATTGAAGAAACTGATGCACGGCGGTCTTGGGATTATCGCCGGGGCCCCATGGGCGATCAGGGCAAAGTTCAGCAGCCAAGTCCTCAACAATTGTATCGAACACAACGCAATAACTGCCAACGGATGTTAGCGAGGCGTAGGCATTGAGTTCCGCGAGGACATGATCGTGCGTGTGGTTTGAGTCTAGGCAGACCATGATTCGGTTGTAGCCGGACGCGATCTCTTTGACCTTCTGCACCATTTCAGGTTCGATCGATGATCCCTGCAGCATTTGAATTCGGCCCGCCATCGGGTGGGCTTCGATGGCCGCACGATTGTGTTCGCGAATATCGATGTCGATTCCCAGAACCATTCGTTTGGGCGCCGATGGATCAAGCAGGACGCCCTGCTCCACCGCTTCACAGTATTCGATCATCGACAGCATCGCAGCGTTCATAATCAATGAACCACCGTGCGCAATTCCTGTCTCGATGACGAGATCCGGTTTGACTTCCCAGATCAATTCCTGCATCGCCACAATATCCTGCGGATACTGGATAATCGGACGACCGAGTGCATGAAAGTGATAAGAGTACTTGTGAAGCGTCGCTTCATGCATCCATCGATCTGTAGCGCTGGCTGCTTCGGTCGATAGGCCAAGTGCTTGAATTTCTTGCGCACATTCGGTTTCGAATTGTTCAGCTGGCGTCATGGTAAGCTGGCTTGTCATTTTAACGATCCTTCTCTAAGTGACGGTCACGAAGTACTTGTTTGATTTTCACACAGTAGTTCTGGAGACAGTTCGCCCCAGAAAGCCATTGGTTCGTAGGTGGGGTAAGGGTATTTTCCCAGATCGAATTCGATATCGGCTTTTCTTTGCCGAAGATGGTCTTCGGCAAGTCGCCGCACGGAAGTCGGACGTCCACTGCAGATGTTGAATGTGCCAGACATTTGAGGTCGTTCGATCAGTCGTACCAATTGCTCAGCGGCCGACTCGATTGGGAGAAAATCACGCAGCTGTTCCCCCCCGGACATTGGAAAACTTTTATCTCCACGGTCAATGGCGGCATCCAGCAGCGGCAGCAGACTCCGCGGACTCTGCCCTTCCCCGTATACATAGAACAATCTGGCCCATTGCAGCGTGAAGTCAACCTTCTCCCGCAGTTGTTCAAGCCACTTGCGAAGCGAGTCTTTGGCAAATGCATACGGGACGTGCGGCTGCGGGATTGTTTCCGCAGTGAGACATCCGTTCTGAAGCCCGTATTCAAGGCAAGTGCCCGTGACCAGAACCTGTTTGCACCCGGCTTCAACGAACGCTTTCAGCATCTTATAGGATGCGGGTAGGTTCTCTTCAAAATGAAACAGCTCCATGTAGTTCGGCAACCGCGGCCAAATCAGGTCAATCACAGCGTCCGCACCCGATGCGATCGCCTTGACGTCGTACTCACTTCCATACATGTCTGCCGGAACGAGGTGGACCTGATCATTCCAAGGAAGACTCGCAGCCAGAATTGGATTCCTTGCAACCGCCGTGACAACATGGTTCCGGTTGAGCAACGCTTGAACAAGGTGCCGTCCAACAAAACCAGTGGCCCCCAGAACGACAACATTCATGCTAAGCTCTTAAGTTCCGGAACAGCAGTGACGAACTGGCAGGACGGGACCATCCGATCTCGTATCTCACCCAGGACTTCAGTCGCAATATTCCATGGAAGAATCAGGACGTGTGTGATGCCTGCATCATCGAGGGCGTCAGGGGAAAAGACAGGAATGTGACTTCCTGGCAGAAACTTGCCTTGCTTGGACGGTGCCGCATCGCAAACGAATGGCAGCAGATCGCATTTAACCCCGGCGTAGTTGAGGAGAGTGTTGCCTTTCGCGGCTGCTCCATATCCCACCACTGTCTCATGGGCCTTCCGTTTCTCCAGCAGAAACTCCAGCAACTCGTTCTTGAGAACATCGACGCGGGCCTGAAAGCCATTGTACCAGTCCGTCGTCTGCATGCCGGTCGAACGCTCTCGGTCAAGCATTTCGGGGACTGCCGGTGTTTCCAGATGCATGGTTCCCTTGGCTGGCGTTGCGAAGACTCGAAGCGAACCTCCGTGAGTCGACAGTTCCTGAACATCAAACATTCGTAGGCCGTGGTGTGCGAATAATTGGCAGACAGTCGCAAACGACAGATAGGAATAGTGCTCGTGGTAGATCGTGTCGAACTGAAGACCTTCCACCAGTCGCATCAAGTGAGGAAATTCAAACGTTGCAACTCCGTCTGTGTTCAACACAGCCGCTACTCCGGCAACAAAGTCATTCAGGTCCGGAACATGTGCTAGTACGTTGTTACCAACCAGTAGATCGACTGCAGAGTGATCGGCGACGAATTTTTGAGCGAAGTCTTTTCCAAAGAACTCTTCGACGGTTTCAATTCCCTTGTCGCGGGAGGCTTTTGCTGTTGATGCTGTCGGTTCAATCCCGACACACGGGATTCCGGCCTGCTTCACAAATTGCAATAGATAGCCGTCGTTCGATGCGACCTCAACAACCAAACTATCCGAATTTAGGTTGAGTCGTTTGGTGATTTGTTCCACGTAGTTTCGAGCATGGTCCACCCACGTCGAAGAAACTGACGAAAAGTAAGCGTAGTCGTCTGTGAAAAGTTCATCAGCATGAGCATGTGCTGGCAATTGAACCAGCCAGCAACTGTCACAAACAAATGCTGTTAGCGGGTACGTCACTTCGGGCTCGGACAATTGTTTCGCTGTTAGGTAAGCGTTGGACGGTGGCTGATGTCCAAGATTCACGAATGAGCGAGTCAATTTCGAATTGCAGAATCGGCAGTTCACAGTTGAATAGGCTCCAGCTGGCTAATTGGCGGTAGGGTCTGGTCGCGTTCCGAAATGTCGGCGGCAGGGAGTAACCATGGAATTCCTAAAGCCGGATCTAACGGATTGACTCCGCCTTCGTGTTCCGGACTGTAGAATTCTGAGTGAAAGTAGATTAGCTCGACATCGCCAGTCAGCGTTTGGAATCCGTGACCAAAACCAGGTGGAATGGCCAGCATTGATCGGTTTTCCGCAGTCAGTTCACACACGGAAAACTTCCCGAAAGTCGGTGAACCCGCTCTGAGGTCAATCGCAATATCCAAGATCGCACCACGGACGCAACGTATGATCTTCGATTCTGCTTTTGGAGGTCGCTGAAAATGAAGTCCGCGAATACTCCCACGCTCTCGCGTCAACGTGTTGTTACATTGTCGGACGGTGGCGTCGATGCCATGTTCTTTAAGTTCCCTACCGCACAGGAGTCGGGCAAAGAATCCACGGGAATCGGAAATCTGTTCCTGATCAATCCTGATCACCTCAGGAAGATTCAAACTCGTATACTGCATCTTGTCGAATCGCCCGCTCGATGATTCACCTAAGCCGCCCGTCGCACGACTCGGTTTTCGAAACGTATGACACCAACGTTCGATTCCGTGGCTACGTTCTCAAAGGATGCAATTTGAGCGGTCGCCAGCTCTTTGGGGTCAGCGTCTTCGAAGTATCGGAGTTTGTACCATTCCATGGTCGCTCGCACTGCCTGTGCAAATGACCAACGTGGATACCATTCTAGGTGCCGTGCAGCTTTGTCGATCGCGAGGCCAAGAAATGTTGCTTCGTGCGGAGGATTTTGGGGCGATTCATTGGACCATGTGCCAGGCCATGTTTTTAAGGCTGTCTCCACCAGACTGGCGACAGTCCGGTTGGCTTCCGGAAGAGGGCCAAAATTCCACGGAGATGTCAAAGTGTTCAGGTCGTTGATGTCCTTGTTTGCCTGCGCCGTGTGAAGTCGTTCTGCAAGTTTCATGTATCCGGACAGCGGTTCCAGCACATGCTGCCAAGGGCGTGTTGCAATTGGATTTCTGACGGCAACGGGTGAACCCGCCTGCAGGCTTCGGACGATGTCAGGAACGATTCGGTCTATCGCGAAGTCGCCCCCACCGATCACATTTCCGGCGCGAGCCGTTGCGATGGCGACCTGCGTACCATTTCCGAAGAAGGATTTCCGCCACGACTCCACGGCAATTTCCATTGCCGCTTTGCTGGAACTGTAAGGATCATGCCCGCCCACAGGATCATTTTCGCGGTAGCCGTGCGTCCATTCACGATTGAGATACACCTTGTCGGTCGTGACCATGACAGCAGCGACTGGCTGGTGGAGAGTCCGCAAGGATTCCATCAGGTTAATCGTACCACGAACGTTGGTGTCCCAAGTTTCCACTGGCTGCGCATACGCCGGTCTCACTAGGGCTTGGGCGGCTAGGTGAAAGACGATCGTCGGCTGAAATGAGCGAACGCATTCGACGACTTTGTCCGCGTCACGGATGTCGACAATATTGTGCTGAATTTCGGCTTCTAGATGAAATTGCTCGCAGAGTCCCGGTTTGGTTTCCGGCTCAAGAGCAATGCCGCAAACGTTGGCGCCCAATTGGCGCAGCCACAGGGTGAGCCAAGCTCCTTTGAAGCCCGTGTGGCCTGTCACCAGTACGCGCTGATTTTTCCAGAAAGTATTCAAGTCCAATGTCTCCAAGGTGCTCGGCGTTCCTGCCACATTTTTTCCAGCTGTACCTTATCTCGCAGGGTATCCATCGGCCGCCAGAAGCCATCGTGCTGGTACGCAGATAGCTGCCCGTCTGCAGCGATCCGGCCAAGCACGTTTTGTTCCCATGATGTCGTATCGTCTTCGATCAGATCGATCGCTGCAGGCTCAATCACAAAGAAGCCACCGTTGATGCTGCCACCGTCTCCTGATGGTTTTTCCTTGAAACTTGCCACGCGCCCGGCTTCGGCAAATTCCAAAGCGCCATAACGACCAGGCGGGGTGACGGCAGTCAGTGTGGCCAAGCGACCCGTGGACCTGTGGAATTCGATCAGCTTTGAAATGTCAACATCTGATACTCCGTCACCATAGGTAAAACAAAACGCTTCAGAGTCAACGTATTCTCGAACGCGTTTCAGTCGTCCACCGGTGTCCGTCAGTTCGCCCGTATCCACAATGGTCACTCGCCACGGTTCAGTTCGCTGATGGTGAATCTCGATTCCGTTTTTCTGTGTGTCAAACGTCACGTCGGACATGTGGAGCCAGTAATTTGCGAAGTACTCTTTGATCAGGTACCCCTTATAGCCCGCGCAGACCACGAAATCATTGACTCCGAAATGGGAGTAAATTTTCATGATGTGCCACAGAATCGGGCGCCCACCAATCTCCACCATCGGTTTCGGCTTTAGGTGCGTTTCTTCGCTCAGCCTTGTGCCAAGCCCGCCAGCCAGAATGACTGCTTTCATTCCGTCTCTTCTCTTATGGTTGAGGAAACTGATGCAATGCTGACTCTGGCCCATTCGCCAGGGCCCGCGATTTCGCAGACGTGTTTCAGCATGCGAGCTTCTCGTGGATATTCAGGGTCTCGAATAGGACGTTCTTAAACGCCGTAGTGGCGTGCTTGCGTGTGAATTTGGCTTCGGCAAGCAATCGACACCGCTTGCCCATTGCAGTGAGCGTCTGTCGATCTAATTTTGCTTCGCTGATTTTTTCAGCAATTGCGATTGGCAAACCTGGTTTGATTGTCAAGCCAACTTGTTGGGAACAAGTGATCTGATGCAGTTCTGATTCATCCGGGGCATTCGTGATGTACGGCCTGCCTGCTGCCAAGATGCCGTATAGCTTGCTTGGCATGAGGCAGCGACTGAGTTCTTCCGTCAAAGGCACAAGGTGGAGCTCTGCGGCACTCAGACTGTGTGCGAGTTCTGCTTTGGGTTGGTAATCTAGAAACAGAACATTGCTCAGACCTAGTGATTCAGCTTGGCTCTGCAGTGTTTTTTTTCTTGCTCCACGACCAATGAATACGAATTGAATTTCCAGATCATGCTGCAGAAGTGCGGCAGCTTCGATGAACTCTTCTAGGCGTTGCGTCAGCCCAAGATTTCCTGAATACATCACAACAAACTTGCCTAGCAGATTGTGTCGTTCGAGAAAAACATTCTTTTCGTGAGGCACAGGATAGATTGTTTCCGTGTTGGCCCAATTGGGGATCACATGGATTTTTCCCCCATCGATTTGGCTGTCCAGCAGCAGTTGTTTCATGTCTGTGCTTAGCACCACCATGCGTTCACAGCGTTTGTACACGTCGAACATCTTTTGTCGTAGTTTGCGGATGAACCATGAGTTCTTCACTTTGCCGAGCGCGATGGCGACGTCTGGGTAGATATCTTGCAGGTAGCCAATCATTGGCACACCCGATTTTCGGTGCAGGCGGTCCGCGACGAATGGCAGCAGGAACGGGTCTGTTTCGAAAATTACGATATCCGGAGTCGGTAACTTCATGATCTGGCGTCTGCAGGCTGCCGCGAAAGACACGAAGTTGACCGCTTTCAGCAGCATGTTGCTCTTCGGCAGGACAGTATGCGAGACTCGGTGAATCGTGACTCCGTTTCGAACTGGTTCATCTCGCCAATTTTCTTCTGAGGCTGCATTCGGCTGTCCGGCCAGCACATGAACGTCGAATTCGTCGGCCAGTGATTCGCACAGTTCCGTTAAGAGCTGACCTGTGGCCTCCGAATCAGGCCAGTACGAACGATTCAGGAACAGAATGCGTGGTTTATCTTGAGGTGACATGTGGTTCAGGCAGCCCACACTTCGTTCCTTTGGGTGACACTCTGACCCAACGATCTGGTGTCCCTTCGGTGTTCCTTGCGGAATGCTGTCAGCAAGCGGTGAGCAGGCGGAAACTACCTGAAAATCGCAATTCATTGCTAGACCTCTTTGGACGTTGGTTTTTGCTGGAAATCCAGGGATGTTGAGTGGTGTCCCACCGACGTTTTTCAAAAATGCGGTGAATTCTGGTGAGTTTGAACGGGAATCGCTCGCTGGTTTTGACCAGCTGCGAAAATCCTCGAAGGAAGATCAATTCGTGTGGCTCCGCGTATCGGCGGCATCCTGCCGCCGTATAAACACCGCATTTTTCGACAGAAAACGGCGGCAAGATGCCGCCGATACGACGAAATCGACAGCTCGGTGAAATCGGCGGGGGATCGGAGCAGGGATTCGCTTTTTCAGGAAGTCCCGGAGTTTGGCTCATGTCTTACGCCAACCATAGCCAAACTGCCCCGTGCAAAAACGGATATCACGCAGCTCGCCGATCTTCAGTAACTTGGGCCGCAGTACGAGGCGAACAGCCCGTGGTGGTGCGTCTGACAACTTGTACGGTAGGATCTGGCAACGCAGGTGACGTATAAGGCGTCTTTTGGACTAAGGTCGACAGAGACTTGCGGCCGATCACAGCTGCTGTCTTGAAAATGATGACCAAGTCCAATACCGGCGACCAATTTCTGATGTAGTCCAGATCTTTACTGACTCGGCTTTCCGTACAATTCCATTCGAAATCGCCACGGTACTCCGTGTACTGAGCCAGTCCGGTGATTCCTGGTTTCGTGATCGTTCGTAATGCATAGTCTTCCACGACATCACTGAAGGCAACGCAGTCTTGGTAATGGTGCGGCCGAGGCCCGACAATGCTCATCGCCCCCAACAGGACATTCACGAATTGTGGAATCTCATCCAGCTTTGTGGCTCTGAGTATTTGCCCCAACGGAAAAACCCGCTGCTCCGGACAATCGGATATGTCCGCATTGTCCATCACGTTCATCGTGCGAAACTTTAGGATGGTGAAGGCCTTGTTATTCAGTCCGCACCGTTCTTGACGAAAGAACAACGGGCCTGATGACTGCTTCCACTGTGCTAGCCGGACGGCGACGGCCAGAGGCGGAAGGACCAGTAGCACGAACGGTAGCGACAGAACGATGTCGATCGTTCGTTTAGAGATTTTTCCGACAACACCTGTTAACGATGTCTGTATGGCTGCGTCAGGCTGCGGCGACGTGTCTGCCGTGTGTGGCGAAAATACTTTCGGCCGCGACTTGTCCGAAACCTGTAATCTGTTGCGTTGGTTCATGATCCTCCTCCATGCAGAGGTTTTTTTCTGATTGACGCAAGTAGATCCGTCACCTGCTGATCGTCTGGGTTTCTTAACAAACACCATTCGAATTCTTTAGCTGCCGCTGCGGTGTCCTGAGCTGTCATGAGTAGCAGTCCAAATTTCTTTCGTAGCTGGTAGTTCTGTGGCGTCTGTTCGATCGCCTTGCCCATGCAGTCGACAGCTTCCACCGTTTTCCCCGACGCCTTAAAAATATCGCTGCTTCGTAGCCAGAAGTTCTTGTCCAACTGTTCGACTTGTGGCAAGTAGGACTCAAAATCCTGAGCATATCGTTCGGCAACCCAGTCTTTATGCTCGGGAGGCCCTTGGGCTTCATATTCTTTGTACAGACTCCAGAGCCCATCAGGGCCGGGATCAATCCGATCGACGATTTCTTGGGGCGTGTAGTGGGCGGCCAGCGTCTGAATGATCAGGGGCTGGATTTTGTCAGAAACATGAAACGCTTTTTTCCACCATTCACACGCCCGTTCAAGGTCTCCTTTTTCGACCTCGGACATTCCTGCAAAGTACAGAATCCGACCTTCGTAAGGACGTACCACAACCGCTTGGTTGATCAGCGCCGTACGTTCCTGGACGGATGAGTTTCGCAGAAAATTCAGTTGTGCGAGAACCACATAGCATTCGCCCCGCAACGGTTGTCCCTGAACGGCCTTCTCTGCCGCTGCGTAAGCTCGATATAGATCCGCCGCATTTCCACCGAATGCTCGTCGCAGCCATTTCAAAATTTCTTTCGGCGATTCGAACTCAGTGGATTCCACTGTGCTGCGAATCTCCTGCAGACTCATGGGATTGTCTGCCGCTTGCTGATTCTGTTCGAATCGGTGGACGTACAGCGCCGACAATTCGGATAAGGCTCGACAATCCGCGGGGTCAATCCTGTGGCATTCTTCAAGATGCGTAATCATTAACTCAAGACGTTCGTCGAGTTCATCAAGTGATGCGAAGTTTCTTCGATTCCCAACCGTGACAGCCTGCTCACGATACGACTCCCACGCTGATTCGGACTCGGCGTCACGCAGTGCCACATCTGCCGAAAGCCGCGCCACCGGCAACGCGACCAAGGCGATGATCATGGCCCAGCATACGGGCCAAGTGATTTGTGTTGTTCGCTTGTTCGACGTTTCCTGTTTCCCTTCACCAAGCTGGTGAGTTCGACACAAACAGGCGGCCAGTATCAGTGCGAAAATTAAACACGCAGGGATGTACCAGACAAAATCGACGATCGAGTGCAGTACGGACGCAAGCAGTCCCGCAGAAAGCACCAGACGACGTACTCGATTTTCCGGATCCTGATGCTTCCAGTTGTTTGATGCCCAATAGACGCACAATCCGATGACAGCCAGCAACAGCAGAAAGCCTGGCAAACCCGTCTCAATCAGCACTTGAAGATAGCCCGATTCCGCATGCGACAATCGTTTGCCGATATCTTGTTCCATCCATGTGGGATAAACTTCAGCGTGACTCCCAACCCCCGAACCGGTGGGCCAAAAGGAAGGCAATGCAGTTAGCAATGCCATCCAAAGCCATGATCGACCGCGGCACAGATCGTCGATCGATTCTGCTTCCATAATCACCTGCCACTTGGTTTCCAGCATGTCTGTGCCAAACAGAAGTAGCCCGACGGTCATGAAGCCAACAGTCGGAATGGCCAGTTTCAAGATACCGGCAGACTGTCGACCCAGTGCGAACATGGAAACGGCACAGGCGATGACAATTGAAACAATGCCGCCTCTTGAGAAGCTAAGGACGGCAGCCAAAACCACAATCGCGATCGCCCCGCCAATCAGTTGCTGGTTGCTGTCTGAACTCCGTGAGGTGCCAAAGCCACGATTGCTGACCTTGCCTTTGATATCGTTGCCATTCATGGCTCCGGCTTTTTTCCAGGACCAGACCAAAGGCCCGATGCCGAGTGCAAGATAGTGTGCGAAGTGATTTTGGTTCGTAAACGTGCCCTTTGCTGGCCATGAAGCATCTCGAAAAGGGTGCTTGAGCATCCAAAGATATTCTCCGTTTCCGAACAACAGCTGTCCTAGGCCAATCAATGCCATCACGACCGTGGCGATCGACAGCAATCGCAGGATGGTGTCAACGTCCGAAATCGTTTTAATTCTTTGCAGCAAAGTCAGAAAGAATGTGACATACGCAATCAGCAACACGAACCCTGAACGCGTCAGTGCCGGAGTCATAGAAATCCGATTCCAATAGTTCTGTTGCGGCAGCGACTGCAGCCCTGCATTCCATGCCGGGAAGAACTCGTGAGAAAACGGAGACAGTTGCTCCACGATTGCTCTGGGAAGTGGGACCAGCTGTAGCCCGACGAGGAGCACAGCGGCTCCTGCCAGTAGAACAACCAGAGAAAACGGCGAGCCTGTTTGCGGAGCCCAGAGTTGACGTATCGACCATGTGATCCCTATCAACAAGCTGCAACCAACGAAGACGGCGACGCCTGTTTCGCGGATGACGGCCATTGTCAATGGCACTACAAAAATGATGATCCAAAAACAGACCGTCCCCAAGCCGTCAAGCATTCGCATAGCAGCACTGTCCGTGGCGTGCTGCCCCACAGCACGTCCAGAGCGGGCTTTGGAACTGCGCTGGCCCAAGGTATTTGTGAAGGTTCCCATCAGGCCGCCCTTCTAACAACTTCGGAGTCATCAGCGCCTTCGAATTCGTCGTCGTCGTGGCCGTAGGAATAGTCGGCTCCGTAGCCGTAACCATAGCCGTAGCCATAGCTGTTTTGGTCTTCACTCTGACTGGTGTTCGCGACGATACCCACAATCTTCAGATGCATGGCCCGCAACTGATCGACGGCTCGAGCGACGCTGCGTCGATGTGTCTTGTCTGGATTCATCAAGAACAACATGCTGTCCACGAATCGTCCCACAATGGCCGCATCACTTACTGGCAGTGTTGGTGGACAGTCGACGATGACCTGATCGTATTCCGATACGGCCCAGTCCAGAACCTCCGCCAGAGTTGGCATGGATAGCAGCATGCCAGCATTCAGAATCCTCGGGCCACAGGGAAGTACGTCCAACAAGGGGACTTCCGTCTTCACAACTCGTTCTCGACACATTTCTGGAATATCAGATTCCGCTCGCAGGACTTCAGACAAGCCTCCATGACCGCGGACTTCTAACAGACGGGACAAGCCTGGCCTTCGCATATCAGCATCGATCAGCAGAGTCCGCACCCCCGTTTGGGCATACGAGGCGGCAAGATTGACCGTTGTTGTTGTCTTTCCTTCACTGGCTTCTGTGCTGGTCACCGCCAGACATTTCGTATCCATCGCGGACAGTGAAATTGCAGTCTTCAGGGTTCGGAAACATTCCGCGTGAGGTGTTTGAGGAAATCCGTGGACGTAAATTTTTGCTTGTTGAATTTCCGCTTCTGGCAGTTTGCGAATCACGCCCAGCACGGACAGCCCGAGCTCGTCACGAACTTCTTCCGGTGAACGCAGACGATCATCGAGCAGGTCGATGACGTAGATAATTCCCAGTGACAGCACGACACCAATCGCAACGAATCCCGCCAAAATGCGGCTCAGAATCGGATACGCTGGATTACTGGGTACAAGGGGTTCAGTCAGAACCGCAACCTTAAACACGCCTCCATCCGGCTGAATATTGATGGAGGTCAATCGATTTAAGAGTGACGTATGCGACTGTCGCAGCGTTTCCACTTGGCGTTCTGCCAATTGGATACCGGCAACCTTGTCACTGAAATGCAACGCTTCCTGCTCCACGTTGTTAAACTCAGCCTGCAGAGAGTGCTCATACTGGATCTGCGCATTAAGCTCGGCAGAAATGGTGGAAATCAGCCACTGCCCCACTTGTGGATCACGAACCCCCACCTGCACATTTCGTACTTCCTCTTGTTCGGCTTCGACAACTCGGCGACGTTGAATGCCCAGTTCAAATTCTCGCCGCACAACGTCCGAATGGCCGGAACCATAGTGACGGCGAAGCGCACTGAGCTCCGTGGCCATCTTTGTCAAATTATCTTTCAAAGCCTGTAGAATCTTAGGATCTCGGGCTGACATTCCTGGTAACTGCGACATGACGTTTTCACCAACCAGACCTTGCAGTTTTTGCAATGGCAAAGTCAGGTCGCCTTGAGCCGCCACCTGCTGCTGCGCTGAAACCAGCATCGATTGCAGCTCAAGTCGCTGGCGGCGGACCTTGGTCAGTTCTGCATTCAGATGATTTACTCGTTGCACGAGTGGATGCGAATCTTCCGACTTCTCGTTGACCAGAATATCGCCGCAAGCCTTCCTTGCATCCAACAATTCTTTTTCACGCTCAAACAACTGCTCCTCGATTTCATCACGACGTTGATCGAGATTCTTCACTGTCTCCAAAGCTTCATTCTTTTGAAAACTCTCCATAAACTGTGATGAAGCGGCTGTGAGTGCCTGAATGACCTGCACCGTAGACTCGGCGCTCCGCGATCGGCAACGCACATCCAGCACGTCCCCTTCGTCATCAAACGAGACGCTGATCAGATTCTTCCGCAGAATTTTTGGCCACTCAGATCTGGCTGAAGAGCCCACGATCAATTCCGGCGGACGTGCTTTCAGCAAATCGACAGTCCCCAGCAGAACATTGTCGCTTAGCAGGAGTTGCCGATAGCTGGAGAGCAATCCGTTGGCCGCCTGCGGGTCATGTTCTGTGGCCGCAGAACGTAGTTGACGCACCATCAGCTTTGCACTGGCCTCGTATTCTTTTGGTGTCCGTTTGTGATACACGATGGACAAAAACACGGCGGCGGCCACGAATCCAAACAGAATCGCCTTGTGTCGGCGCACGACTCTTAGGAAACGCAACAGGGCGTGAAAGCCCTGGTTTTCCTGCGATTCGGGAGTTTCCAGAGTGTATGGGTCCATAGCCGAATGACTTCTGTAGTTACGATAAAGTGCTGGGAGATCTGTCAGATCGCAAGTCGGGACGCATTGAAACCCGCCCCCAGAAATCCACTGATCGTTGACAACGTAAAGGTGAAAATATTCTCTTCGACAGCAATAATGTCCTGCGGCGACAACAGGATGTTGTCTTTTTCGTTGTTCTTGGCTCCTCGGATTGAGGCAGCGATGCGCACGGTCTCTTTAGAATCAGGCAGAGTCCGGATCACAGTCACACGGTCGGAGATCCAGTTGGAATACGTTTGACCACCGGCGATGGCAATGGCATCCAGCAGGCGAACATCTTCGCCGGGAGGAATCTCAATGGCCTGGTTCTTGATAACCCCGATCATTCGGATCGGTCTTGGTGGAGACTCTTCGACGTTAACAACGGCCCCAACCGGGATCGTGGTTTCCCCCAGCTGCTCCACAGAGGAAGACGCCAGACTGATCGTCATCGGACGCGGACTGCTCATCGACACCGACTGAATGACATTTCCGGACCCGGGAGTGGAATGATTCTGGGTAGTCGCCGAACTCACGGAAATCACACCGGACGCTAGTTTGGTTAAGCCACCGGCGCGGACGATGACATCAGCCAGCGTCAGTTCGTTCGCACGAACGGCCAGCGGGCCTGGCGTGTTAACGGCACCTGTCACGATGATGAACTGTTCGCGACGATCTTCGACGGACACTTCCACGGTCGGAGTCAGGAAGACCTGCCGCTGCAAACTGGCCTGAGTAATCGTCTGTTCGGCTTCGGTTCTGGTCAAGCCCGCCAACCGAACCGGACCAATGTTCGGTAAGGATGTTTGGCCAGATTCGTCAACGCTGATTTTCCAAATATGCTCTGAGTCTTCCAGCAGCGTACCCGGATCTAGGCGAACCTGAAGTCGATCTCCCGCGAGAATCGTATCTGCGTCCGCAGAGACAGACGTCGCTTGTGTGAGATTCAGCAGGGAATAATCCCGAATCGGACTGGCAGCATATCGAGCAGGCAGCTCCGACGCGCGAAAGTTGGTCTGCGCGCAGCCGGTCAGAATCATACACAGTGCGATAACGCAGAGTTGGTGTCTGCAATGGGTTTGCATACCGAGATGACTGGATGAGAGAAATGCGAGCTGAAACGGACGTCGTCCACCGGCCAGAGTGAGATATTCTGGCCTGAGATGACGTACCTATAGTCTCCGCCTGAGAATCCCTGGAGACGACTTTGTGGAAAATCGGGGCACCGGAACGTCGCGAGCATCGCAAGGGGAGCCAAGCTACCGAAGCTCTGGCAACTTCTTGCTGCAGATTTTTCCACCCGCAAGATCTGCCGGAAATGACCTGCTAAATCGGCTGGCGGCGCTGATTAATCATTAAGCATAGGACGGTCAGAACGATGTTGATGACCGAAGCGATGCGGAACAGTCCCGGCCCCTCGACGGCTGCAGCAGCGGCATCGTAGCTTGATCTTCCTGCACGATGTCTGCCCGAGAAACGCATTCACTGGGTAGGCATTGTTCGTCGTGGAACAGACCGCTCTACTGAAACAGATCGAGGTAGAGCTTAATGGCACCACTGAGGATTGGGATCCTGCTCTTGACGACCAGGATGATTGGCGCATACAAAACTTCAGCGATGGCAGTGACGGCGGGCAAGTCGATTCTCTTGACGATAAACACGACTGGCCCAGCGGTGATTATGTAACTGATCAGGAATGCGAGGCAGGACAGTCCGATGACCCTGCTGCGAGAGGTGTGCGGCTCCAAATCTTCGAGCGAATCTTCAAGCGAAGCGCCGGTTGAAGCGAATTGCGTCTGTTGCTGTGGCCTGTTTTTCTGAAACACGTTATTCAACCTTACTCCAGAAACAGGGCCCGCTCTTCTGCAGTTGGCAGACGGCAGGATTCGTGCTTACCGAACAGCCGGTATCGCACACGCGCAACGCACCGGTATCCCAGATTACGCAATGGGGCCGGGATGAGCCACAGTAACGCTCCGATCAACCACCAGAGACCGCCGATTCGCATCAGAATTCGGGCCAATGCTGTTGAGCGATAGAACAAACGCCCTTGGTCGGAAAACACGAAGGTGTCTAGCTTACTCCGCACCTCGTCCGGCACAAGTTCCCTAGCAGCGACGCCCTGCAACGGGGCGAATCTTAGCCTACGATGTTGATCACGGGCCATCAGAAAGTTGATGGCGTGGTTGCACAGCCCGCAAACGCCGTCGAAAAAGACGATGCTGGATTCGCTGTTTTGCGAGGATGTTGTCATCGTGGCCGCCATGTCCTAGCCAACTGCAGTAATCAAATTTGGTTCATAACCGGAAACAACCGTGGTTGATAACGGATTCACGAACAATTCCGAGATTCTGTAGAATCACAACCTCTGGCGGGCAAATGCCGAGCCAACTACACTGCGGCACCAAATTCGCCCGACCCGCTAAGGAACGTGTGGGCCTTCCGCTTCTCAGTATGGTCTCATCGGAACAACAATGCTCGAGGGTTCGTCAGATCATTCTACTGCCCAAGGATCGTTGAAGTCACCGTCGTTTGTCGGCTATTTGCTGATGGGATTCCTGACGGCCGTCAACGACAACATGTTCCGCTGGCTGATCGTACCGATCGCCAAGTACCAGTACGGTGCGGCACCGGGACTGACAGACGCACAGCGACAGTCCAACGAATCGATGGTTCTGGCGCTCGGGCTGGGCAGCTTCATCTTGCCTTCGATTCTGTCCGCTCCGTGGTCGGGCTGGGTGGCAGACCGCTTCAGCAAACGGTCGGCCACGATTTGGCTGAAGCTGGCGGAAGCCGTCATCATGCTGATTGGTGTCGTCGCCATTTGGTTCGGAAACTTAACCGCGATGTTTGCGGTCCTGTTTCTGACCGGAGCCCAAAGCGCTTTGCTGAGCACTGCGAAATTCGGCATCATCCCCGAAATCGTGCCGAAAGAAAAACTCTCCGTCGCCAACGGGTTAGCGGGCCTAGTGACTCTGATCGCCGTGATTGTGGGGACCGTTGCTGGCAATGCGTTGTACTCCATGACACAGCCGAATGGAGTTCCGAACTTATGGATCTCGGCCATCGCCCTAATGGGAGTTGCCGTGGCAGGGTTGGCGGCGTCATTCTTGATTGCGCGCGTGCAACCCGCCAATCCGGGCATCGCATTTCCGCTGAACGTGGTCAAGTATTCGTGGCGAGACATCAAACTGCTGCTCGCCGATCGTCCGATTTTGCGAGTCACACTGGGCATTGCATTCTTCTGGTCACTGGCCGCACTCGCCCAGTTGAATATCGACACGTACGTTATCAATGACCTGAGCCTAACACAGTCGGACGTCGGTACGTTCTTGGCCGTGCTGTCGCTGGGAGTCGGAATCGGCAGTGTTCTGGCAGGTTGGTGGTCGGGCGGACGAGTCGAACTGGGAATGGTTCCGCTGGGCACCGTGTTTATGGTGCTGGCGTGCGTGATCGCTTGCTTCAGCAGCCATTCCGGCTGGGTGTTTGGAATTTCGCTGGCGATGATCGGCATCGGTGGTGGTTTATTCAATGTGCCGCTAAACGCTTACATCCAAGATCGCAGCCCGCGTGAATCCTTGGGCGCCATTCTCGCCGCTGGACATCAAATCACCTCCATTGGAGTGCTCGGCGTTTCGATCTTGTTTCCATTGCTGCGAAACGGCTTGGGCTACGACGCTCCCACCGTATTTCTGATTGCAGGCATCGGAACACTACCGATCTTGTTGTACACCGTGTGGTTGATTCCTCAGGCCACCATTCGCTTTATGGTCTGGCTGTTGACTCATACGGTCTATCGAGTCCGCATCCACGGTCAGCAAAACATCCCTGAACAAGGCGCTGCGTTACTGGTGGCCAACCATGTCACGTGGATCGACGGCGTGCTGCTGTTGCTGGCCAGCTCTCGACCGATCCGAATGATCGCCTACGCCGACTACGTGCAAGGGGGAGTCATCGGTTGGCTGTCGAATCTGTTCGAAATCATTCCAATCAAAAGCAGTGATGGGCCTAAGGCGTTAATTCAATCGCTGAACACGGCCCGCGATGCCTTGAAAAACGGCGAGCTGGTTTGCATTTTTCCTCCGAAGGACAAATCTCTCGGACGGGCGAACTGTTGAAATTTGAAAAGGGAGCGATCAAGATTCTGAAAGGCACGGGCGCTCCTGTACTCCCCGTTTATCTGGACGAATTGTGGGGCAGCATCTTCAGCTACGAAGGTGGAAAATTTTTGTGGAAGATACCGAAAAACTGGCCTTATCCGGTGTCCATCAACTTCGGTAATCTGCTACCACACGAAACGGTAACCGATATTGATACAGTGCGTCAGGCGGTGATGGACCTGCGTGATGAATCAATCGCTCGGCGTACAGAGCAGGAACAGCAGACCGCTCAAGCTAGGCAACCGCCGAACGAAACCAACGCGTCTGGTGATTCGGTTGGCCACAATAACTCTACGCAGACTTCTGACAACAACGCTGAGGATACAGTATGATTCCCGCCCTTCGCTTTATTCATCAATGTCGATCGTCTTGGGGACGTACCAAGGTTGCGGATTCAGCAGGAGCCGACCTGACAGGCGGACGATTGCTGACTGGTGCCTTGGCGTTCCGGAAGCTGCTGATCACTTCGGTGCTACAGTCGGACGAAAAAATGGTCGGCTTATTGTTGCCCCCGTCTGCTGGCGGAGCAATCGCGAATATCGCCGTCACGCTGGCTGGTCGAGTCAGCGTGAATTTGAACTACACACTGTCAGACGATGTCGTCAACTTCTGTATCAAAGAAGCAGGTCTGAAGACGATTTTGACGAGTAAAAAGTTCGTGGAAAAGAAGCCCATGAAACTCGACGCAAAATTAGTCTTCATGGAAGATCTCAAAGAACAAATCAGCGGCCTCGACAAAATCAAGGCGCTGGCCGTCGCAAAGCTCATGCCCATCGGCATGCTGACAAATAAGCTGGGACTGCAGAACGTTCAATCTGACGACCTGATTACGATCATCTTCACATCCGGTTCGACGGGAGAGCCCAAAGGCGTGATGCTGTCGCATGGCAACATCGCATCGAATCTCGACGCCGCCAACGAACTGTACCACCTGAACGACAAGGACATGATTCTGGGTGTCCTGCCCTTCTTTCATTCCTTTGGTTTCACGGTAGGCATGTGGCTGCCGTTCGCAACAGATTCAGCGGCCGTCTACCATTTCAATCCACTTGACGCGCGCATGGTGGCCAAGCTGATCGAAAAGCACAAAGTGACCATCATTGCAGCCACCCCCACGTTTCTGAAATCCTACATGAAACGCTGTGATGTTCAGCAGATGAAGACCGTCGACTTGGCATTGGTCGGGGCAGAAAAAATGCCGCCGGAACTTCGCGATGCGTGGCGAGACAAATACAACTTTGAACCGACTGAAGCGTATGGCACAACGGAACTGTCGCCCGCTGCAGCGCTCAACGTGCCCGATCAACGCTCAGGAAAATCGGGAGCAGAATCTCTGACACGACACGGTACTGTCGGCCGTCCGATCCCTGCCACGGTTGCGGCCGTGTTTCATCTAGAAACCGGAGAACCGCTGGCGAACAACCAAGAAGGCATGTTGCGAATCAAAGGCCCGAACGTCATGCTCGGCTACCTAAATCGCCCCGACAAAACCGCCGAAGTGATGTTCGATGGTTGGTACGAAACCGGCGACATCGCGAAAATCGACAACGATGGATTCATTGAAATCACCGGGCGACAGAGTCGATTTTCGAAAATCGGCGGAGAGATGGTGCCCCACATTCGCATCGAACTGGAACTCACACGCATCATCGACGACGACCTGACAGACGAACCCGAAGTCCTGTGTGCCGTGACTGCAGTACCAGACGACAAAAAAGGCGAGCGACTGATCGTGCTGCACAAACCGTTCGCCAAGCCGATGGCCGATGTGCTTAATGAACTCCGCGACGCCGGTTTGCCAAATCTCTGGATTCCATCTCGCGAAAGTTTTCTGGAGATGGAAAACATCCCGCTGTTGGGTACAGGAAAACTGGATCTGAAAGCCGTCAAGGACACGGCGCTGGAGCACTTTGCGAAGTAGCCGTCACGCTGCCGCCGTTGGTTCTCAGTCCCAAACTCCAGTTTGGGACTGCATATCCGCGAAGCTCTGCTTCGCCGAACGGCTAGAGGGCGTCAATTGCGCGCGACGCAGCAGAGCTTCCAAGATAGGATAGGTATTCCGAAGTTGGAGCTTGGGAACAAGGGCTCTCGCAAGTAGCCTCGCCGCGCTACACCGTGCAGATACTTCGCATGCGAAAGGTAACGCCGCCGATTGTCCATGTCACCATCGTGATTGCGAACAGCACCGCAACATCCGGCCATGGAAAACTGCCAGACTTAATCACCAGCGCCGGGCGGTAGTATTCCATGATGCTGAGGAATGAGACAGCCTTGGCGGGATCCCAAAACTGCGCTAGGAAGTTCAGCAGAAATGATGCCAGCAGAATTGCAAACATGATGCCAATCGCCCGGCCTCGGCGATCGCTGTTGGCCGAAATCAGAAACGTCAGTCCGCCAACGGCCAGAGACACGGCCATTAAATTCGACAGGATACCGAACAAGGCAAACCAGCCCGGACGCATTTCAGGCTGCAGTGATGACGCGGCCCACAGATGGCCAGAAAAACCAACTGACAAAATTACGGCCGCTGACAACACAAAACCGATCGCTTCGCTGATGTATAGCTTCCAGCGAGAAACGGGCAGCCCCAACAGAAAGTCCACACTGCCGCGATCGATTTCGGCGGCCGGCACGCGTGTGCAATACATCAGCGTGTGTGCCCACACCAGCGACAGAACGGTGGGATGCACCCATAGAAACGCCTGCATCATTTCGGCAGAAAATTCGTCGCCGGGATCCATTCCCAGCAACGCAGTAATCAGCGGTTTCACAAAGGGAATCTTGTCGAACACGCGATGCACATCGCCTAACACCTTCGGCAGCAGTGCCGTCAGCAACCACATGATGACGGCCAGCCCCAGACTGAAGTACAACACCGGCCAGCGGATTTCGAGGTAGATCTTTCGCAGCAGCCCCTTCATGGTTTCTGCTCCAGCACTGCAGGCGACGTGTCGTAGAATTCACGGAACAACGTTTCTAAACTTGGTTGGCCGATACTCAGATCCGTGATCGGCAACGCAGCAGCCCAGCGAGTCAGATCAGCCGCCGAACCGGACAGCTGCAGTTGAACATCTTTTCCCGACCGTCGCAGCAATGTCGCGAATTCCGGTGCCTGCAGGGTCGCCGCGATGCTCTCGTCCGCGAATGTGATCGACACTGCGCGCGGAGCGCGAGACTTCATCGCTGCTAAAGTTTCGTCGGCCACAATTCGACCGCCTTTGACGACCGCGACACGATCGCACAGCGCTTCGACTTCGTTCAACGTGTGGCTGGAAAAGAAAACGGTGTGCCCTGCACCGGCGAGTTCTCGCAAACAGTCCGCCAGTGTGTCCTGCATCAACGGATCAAGTCCCGAAGTGGGTTCATCCAGAATAATCAGCCGCGGTCGATGAGCCAACGCCAACACCAACGCAACCTTCTGTCGGTTTCCTCGCGACATTTTTCTGACCGGCAAATCCGGCTCCAACTGAAACCGTTCCGCCAACTCCAACCCGTGCGGCTGCACGTCCTGACCGCGAATTTCACCAACAATCTGAAACGCTCTCCGTGCGGTCAACCACGGATAAAGTCGGACGTCGCCCGCGACATATCCGACGTCGTGCTTAATGGTCGCAGTGTCATTCCAGCAATCTCGCCCAAAGATTTGGGCGTTTCCGGAGGATGCTTTCAGGAAGCCCAGCAACAGACGAATCGTGGTGGACTTCCCTGCTCCGTTGGGACCAAGGAATCCGAAAATTTCTCCAGCTCCCACAGACAGCGACACTTGATCAACGCCCCGCCGCGATCCATAGCCTTTGGTCAGTTCGCGAGTCTCGATTGCCAGCATCAGTTGTCTTCGGCTGAGAGATTTTTGATTTGAGATTGCACATTTGAGATTTGAGATTTCAATTTTTGGATTGTAGACACATCTGCGTGCTATGACTCCACAAAACGCTCAGTCTTTGCGGAGATCGTGCTCCGGATGGTTTTGACGCTGCCGCGTTGCACCAGAACGCGGAATGGCGCCGCGCTCTCCGGCTTCTGGCGAAGGCCAGTTACGAGCGACTTTGTTTCGTGTTCATTCGTCATTCTTCGACGCCCGTGAACGAATACCAGAAAGTGCGCGTCAGTGCACGCTTGCGACGCTGGTACTTCACTAATCGTGCGTATCCGCTCACCTAACATTTCGGCGTTGATCATTTTTCGAATTCCGTGCCTTGGATGTGCGGACTACCGTTGAAGAAACACGCACCACGCGGCAGACTCCCCCGCTGCATTCGCAGTGTCGCTCGCGGCACGCAACTTATTCTGTCGAGAGTGACCCGAGGCTGATGGAAAACGAAAACACGGAGGACGCCGTTCAGGACCAGCCCGCTCAGAATCATAAGCAAACGCAGAAGCAGCGTCGATCCCGAGGACCGATCATCGTCACCATGCTGCTGGGAGTGCTAATCGGGTTGGGCGCGTTTACGTTTGGCTATGGTAAAGGTGGCAGTTACCTAAGCAATAATCCTCAGTCGTGCGTCAACTGCCACGTCATGCAGGACCAACTGGATTCATGGCAGCATTCTAGCCATCACCATGTTGCGGTTTGCAATGACTGCCATCTGCCACACGACACCATTGGCAAATGGATCACAAAAGCAGACAACGGCTTCTTCCACTCATTGGCGTTCACGATGGGTGACTATAAGAATCCCATTCAGATTAAAGGCCGCAATAAACGAATCACCCAAGGCACCTGCATTTCCTGCCATGGTGAGTTCGTGCACGCAACTTTGCCCGCGACTAGCGGAAAAGACACGCTGTCTTGTGTTCACTGTCATGCCGATGTTGGCCACGCACTACGATAGATCGTTCGCAGTTTTCACATTCACAGTTTTTCAAACCAGACGTCCGGACAATGACAGACAAGAAATCTCGCAGCTACGCATGGCTCGCCGCACTGGCCGGCTTACTCGCACTGGCCACCGTCGGCGTGGCGACATTGTTGGTGAATATCTTCGAACGCAAACAGGAAGCACGCACACCGTTTGTGCGACTTGCGGAAGTCAACGAAGTGAGTACAGATCCTAAACCGTGGGGCGTGAATTTTCCGCTGCAGTACGAATCGTATCTGTTAACCGCCGACACAGAACGCACCGAATACGGCGGCAACCACTCATTGCCCCCCAGCAAGCTGGAAAAAGATCCGTGGCTGAAACGACTGTTCGCCGGATACGCGTTCAGTATTGACTATCGCGAAGCGCGCGGACACGCCTTTATGCTGGGCGACCAGAAAATCACCAAACGTGTAACCGATGTGCAGCAGGCTGGAGCATGCCTGCATTGCCACGCTGCCATCACACCCACGTATCGCCGCATCGGCTTGGAAAAAATGGGGCAGGCCGTCACCGCAGAATCGATCGGCCATTCCTTTAACCATGAAGCGGTCATGACCGGCTTTCGCGCTGTGAGTCAGATGAAATATCAGGAGGTTCATGCCGAATTAGAAAAGACGGCCGACACCATCGCAGCGTCAGAAGCCACCGATCCGCATCTGGGGGCCGCTCATCCGGTTTCGTGTGTCGATTGCCACGATCCAGATACGATGTCCATTCGAGTCACCCGGCCCGGCTTCATCTTGGGCATTGACAAGCTGGCCAAAAGCAACGACCCAGTGCCTCACTTGCCAAGTATCCAAAAATGGCGTGATGCCGGGTCAGAAGGTGACTACGATCCGAACCTGCTGGCTTCGCGTCAGGAGATGCGGTCCTACGTTTGCGGCCAGTGCCATGTTGAATACTACTGTGCCACAAAGATGACGCTCACGTTTCCGTGGAGTAACGGCCTGAAGATGGACGACTTGGAACAAGAATGGGAAGAAACGGAATTCCCGGACGCCGAAGACGGCACCAAAGGCGGCGAATTCTTCGACTACGTCCACAAAGAAACGGGCACCAAAGTCTTCAAGGCGCAGCATCCGGAATTCGAATTGTGGAGCCAAGGAATTCACGCTCGCGCTGGCGTCAGTTGCAGTGATTGCCACATGCCTTATGAAAAGCAAGGAGCCACAAAGGTCAGCAGTCACTGGGTTCGCAGCCCGATGTTGAACATCAACAAAGCCTGCCAGACCTGCCACAATGTGCCCGAAACCGAACTGCAGGCGCGGGTGGATATCATTCAGGATCGTACGCGATCACTGATGGATCGAGCGGCCGTGGCGATGACGGATATGCTGGATGCAATCATCGAGGTTCAGGCAGCGGGGGCCACGGAAGAACAGCTGGATCCGATTCGAAAGCTGCAGCGAAAAGCCATGTGGCGACTCGACTATATCAGCAGCGAAAACAGCAAGGGGTTTCACGCCGACCAGGAAGCCGCTCGAATTCTGGGCGAATCCGCAGACTACAGCCGACAAGCTCAAGCAGCCTGCTACAAGCTGGGCAAGGTTTCGAAGCCCGTAGCCGCGGACAAGGCTGGAGTGTTAGAAGACTGATCTTTCGTCCGCGAACAAGGCTGCGACGCGAACAAGACGGACTGCGATTCAGTCCCGGCAGGGACGACAGACTTTGGCCGGAGACGATAGTCACCAGTTGCTGTTGTTCCTGATTTGTGAGTCCCGGCGGGCAACGCCGTTAAGGATTTCCGCAAGGGGAAATATTGGTGAAATGTGAATTGCCATCTGCGACTCAAGCCCGAATGGGCTGATACAGCCTTTGCCGGGGCCATCAGGCCCGGTGATGTCTAGGAATAGCGGAAAGGCCCGAAGGGCCGACACAGCAATGACTGTTTCGTGCATTTCTGTCGGCCCTCCGGGCCTTTTGGCATGGTGTAGAGACTTCCGGTGGCTCACGCCACCGGCAGAGGCTGTGTCGGCCTTCTAGGCCTGAATGGCATTCTCATCTTTTGAGCTCTCGATGTTTTTGCGGCCAACAATCCTTAACGGCGTTGCCCGGCGTTGCCCGGCGGGACGGCAGACGTTGACCGCGACTGACCTTCTGTCGTCCCGCCGGGACTCATTTCGTTGATAGAATGACATCCGCCGGCTACCGCCGACGGCAAAAGCTGCCGTCCCTACCGGGACTGAATCGCCCAAGAACAAGTCTCCAACAACAGGTTGTTGCCATCCCCTTCCGAGCCTAAGATCCGGAGGTCTTGACCTCTCACAACCGGAATCGTGGAACACGAATGTACAGCAGCCTTTACATTGGCACCAACGGCAATGGAACAGGAAAACGCATGGTGGCGTTGGGGATGATGGAGCTTGCTTCGCGACGGTTCGGACGCGTGGCATTTTTTCGGCCTGTTGTTCGAACCAGCGCCGACGCAGACCAGAGCATTCGGATGATGCGATCGCGCTATGGTCTATCCACATCCCCTGACCAGATGATCGGCGTGACGCGCGCCCAAGCACGGCAGATGCTGGCCGAAGATCGATACAGTGATCTGATTCAGTTGATCCAGCAACGATTCAAGTCGCTCGAAGCAGCTTCCGATTTTGTGGTCGTTGAAGGCACCAGCTATCACGGACTCGCGCCGGAACTGGAATTCGAATTGAACGCGGACATCGCCGTGAACTTGGGCTGTCGAGTTCTTTCGGTGTACGGCATGGGCGAACGTTCTGTGCAAGAGTGCGTGCAATCGGTGTCCATCGGCAACGACAGTTTCGTTGGTCATGGCGGGCAATTGATCGCCACAATCATCAATCAAGTTCCGGAACACCAAAACCAGCCTCTTCAAGAAGCGTGTTCTGCGGCCGGGCTGAATAGTAATGCTCCGCTGTATTTTTTGCCCGAAGAACCGCTATTGCGACAGCCGACTGTCCGTGAACTCAAGGAAGGCATCGGGGCAACGCTGTTTTCCGGCGACGATGCGGCGCTCGATCGTGAAGTTTCGCGGCGTACCGTGGCGGCGATGCTGTTGCCGGGATTTCTGGACCGACTCGCGCACAGCAGTCTGGTGATGACACCAGGTGACCGCAGCGACATTCTGATTGGTTGTGTGCTAGCGTGTGCTCAACCAGATGGCCCGGCACCCGCCGCCGTTGTTCTCACCGGCGGCATGTTGCCTCCGCCATCGGTCCGCCGACTCATTGAAAGCTCAGCCGCACTGCCGATTCTCAGCTGCGAAGATGACACGTACACAGTGGCGTCGAAGGCGGCGGACGTGCGCGCCGAAATTGGCGAACATTCGCCTCGTAAAATCGAATCGGCCCTTGGCGTTTTCGAACGCAACATCAACGTGGACGAACTAGCGGACCGACTTCAGGCACCGTCCGTGCAACGCATCACGCCGATGTTGTTTGAGCACTCGTTGATTCAGCGAGCCCGCCAACAGAAAGTCACCATCGTACTTCCGGAAGGCAGCGAACCGCGAATTTTACAGGCTGCGGATGTGCTTCGTCGTCGAGACGTCGCTAACCTGGTGTTACTGGGCAACCCTGTGGCGATCTCAACCGCCGCTGCCAAAGTAGGTTTCCAGTTGCCACAGGACGGCGTCGAAATCATTGATCCGGCCAATAGCGAACTGAGAGAATCCTTCGCTGATGAATACTTCAAATTGCGGCAACACAAAGGTATCACGCACGACGCGGCACTCGACCGCATGCTGGACGTGACGTACTTCGGCACCATGATGGTCCACCGTGGACTGGCAGGCGGACTGGTTTCTGGAGCCATCCATACCACGGCCAACACGATTCGTCCGGCCTTTGAATTCATCAAAACTCGCCCCGGCGTCAACGTGGTCAGCAGCGTGTTTCTGATGTGCCTGAAAGACGGTGTGTTGGTGTACGGCGACTGTGCCGTGATTCCGAACCCCACAGCAGACCAGTTGGCGGAGATCGCCATCAGCAGCGCCGAAACCGCCGTTCAGTTTGGTATCGAACCCAGAATCGCGATGCTGTCCTATTCGACGGGGGAAAGCGGACAGGGCGAGGACGTCGAAAAAGTTCGCCGCGCCACGGCTACATTGCGAACACGACGTCCTGATCTGCTGGTCGAAGGTCCGTTGCAATACGATGCGGCCGTCGACCCCAGCGTGGCGGCCACAAAAATGCCCGGCAACGCTGTGGCCGGACGTGCCACCGTGTTGATCTTTCCGGACCTCAACACGGGTAACAATCTGTACAAAGCCGTTCAGCGTTCCGCCGGAGCCACCGCCATTGGCCCGGTGCTGCAAGGGCTGAACCGACCGGTGAATGACCTTTCCCGAGGTTGCACAGTCACCGACATTGTGAACACTGTCGCCATCACCGCGATTCAGGCACAAACGGACAGTGGTGCAGTAAAGACTTCAACATCCGACACACCTCAGGTAGCCGCCCAGTGAACGTTCTTGTCTTCAACGTCGGCAGTACCACACTGAAATTTGCCTGCATCGATCGCACAACCGGACAGCGAATGACGGGCGGCATCGTGGATCGCATCGGCCAACCCGACGGCGACGCCGCAACACACAGCGACGCCGCGCGAATTGCACTGCGGCGAATCGGTGACACGCCCTTTTCTGCCATCGGCCACCGCATTGTGCAGGGCGGCGACCAGTTTCAGCAACCGACGTTGGTCACTCCTGAAGTGTTAGTCCGCTTAAAGCAGCTCGATTCACTGGCTCCCCTGCACAACCCGTCGGCGCGAACCGTGGTCGAATCATTGGTGGATGTGGCTGTGCCGCAAACGCTGGTCTTCGACACCGCTTACTTTTCGACGCTGTCACCGGTCGCATATCGCTATGCGATTCCAGAACCTTATTACCGCGAACACGGCATCCGGCGCTATGGTTTTCACGGAACATCGCATCAGTTCGTCACTCAACGAGCGTTGGGATTTCTCGGCGGTGATGCGGCATCACAGAGGATTATATCATTGCATTTGGGCGGTGGAGCCAGCATTACGGCTTCTATCGGTGGCGTCGCCATGGATACTTCCATGGGCATGACACCTCTGGAAGGCCTTGTGATGGCAACTCGCTGCGGCGACATCGATCCAGCCGTGCCTTTGTATCTGATTCGAGAAGTCGGCATGACGGCGACCCAAGTCGACACATTGCTGAACAAACAGAGTGGACTGATTGGCATGTGCGGCAGTGCCGACATGCGAACCGTGCTGCAGCACTGCAGCGCAGGAGATGACGCCGCGACGTTGGCGATCGACATTTACGTGCGCCGCATCATCAAGGGCATCGGCAGCTATTACGCCATCTTGGGAGGCCTAGACGCACTGATCTTCACCGCCGGCGTCGGCGAACACTCCGCAGAAATTCGGCAGCGCGTGACCACTCCGCTCAGTCACTTGGGAATTCAGGTCGATTCGAAACGCAATCAAAATCGCGCCGGCGACATCGCAGACATCACCGGCACCAACGCGTCCGTTCGCACGCTAGTTGTCGCCACAGACGAAGAACTGGCCATCGCCCGACAAGTGGCAAACCATCTGTAGGTGCCGCTTGCCGAGCGGCATTTTCGCCGTCAGGCGAACCGTGCGCAGCAGATCGGATCAAGTGGTGACGCGACGCTGACGTCAGCGTGTGCTGGCGGTTGCAACGTGAATGGTCGCGGTCGCGGCTGCCGCCGCGAGGTTCCGGCGAGCCGACGGAACCTACTGACGCCACGCCGTAGGTGTCGCTTGCCGAGCGGCACTTTCGCCGTTAAGCGAACCGTGCGCATGGGAACGGATCAGCATACATTCGCCGAATGAGAAGCGAAAATAAACGTTGTGCATATTCAAAAAAGTAGAATGTCCGAATGTCCCCTTATTGCGATTTGCAATGCCGCTGATTACGTAAAATCGGTACTTGACACCTTTGTTTTTCCCGCCGTTATCATCGGCACTACAAAGGCAGCGGGCATGTCTGGCAGGGGCGATTCAAGGCATTTCCGGCTCAGTCCGATGAGCACTATCTCACGGTGCTGCGCTATGTGGAGCGGAATCCGCTGCGAGCGAACATGGTGCAGCGCAGTCAGGACTGGGAATGGTCCAGCCTGAAGCCAACAGCCCGAAGTGGTCCAGACGGACTTCTTTGCGACGGCCCGATCCTGAAGCCCGCTCAGTGGACTCGCCATGTTAACGGTGTAGAAACAGAAGCCGAACTCAAAGCCCTGAGACACAGCCTTGCTCGCGGCACTCCATTCGGTGATACTCAATGGCAAACGAAAACGGCTGCAACCCTCGGCCTCGAATCCTCGCTTCGACCTCGCGGCAGGCCAAAGCAAGAGGAAAAGTAGAATGTCCCCTTTTGTGTCCCCCGAATGACATCGCGAAGAAAAATGTGTTGACCCAGAATGGCATGCGGACTAGTCTCACGTCGGGAGAGGCAATCTTCTGTCAGGCTTGGAGGAATCGGATGAGCCAGCAACTGATTTTACGCACTCTTGTGGCTGCGGCCTCAGTCATGCTTTTAGATGTCTGTAGCGCCACGACACCCCGATTTCTGGTGGTCCATGATCCCTCCGACCCTGATCAGGTTGAGGACATTGACGCTGCGATCGATGCTGCTCAGGCGGTGAACGGTGTTGTTGAGTTCGAGGCGGGAAAGGTTTATCGCACGTCGGAAGTTCAGCTTTGGCGGGACTCGGGCTCGACTGACAGCGGGAATCTGATGGTTGCCGGAATTGAGGGCAACGGCGCGATGCTGAAGTGGCCGGCAGACGTGGTTCCCGGTAGCGGTAAGGCTCTCCTGTATTTGTGGGCTCCGCAGTATAAGGCCAATTCCGGGTGCTACATCCGCAACCTAACACTGGACTGCGGAAACAATGACATCCCCACTGCCGCGAACGCTGGCAATTCAGGGGCTGGACTGGAGGGGACCGGTGGGACGGGGCAACTCATCGGGACGGACGAGGCATGTGATTATGGTCTCCGAATTTATGGAGGTGAAGATTTTCTCGTTGAGAATGTGACGGTCCTGCGTGCGGCGACAACCGGAGTTTATGTCCAGACCAACAGTGTCTACGCGGTTCGCAACTGTGTTTTTCGTCAGGTGATGGCACGTTTTGGGGCTGGTGGTGGTTTTCGCTTTGCAAACCCCAGTGCTTCCGGGATCCAGATCGAGAACATCACTCTGGAAAATTGCTACTCGCATCGCAACATGGGAATGGGGTTTTACTTCGAGCAAGCTGCGAATCTGCGCCTTGTCGGGTGTGGGGCCGAAAAAAACAATGACACCAATGTGTATGTCGATTCGACCGTTGACGGCTTTCACTGGTTCGGCCGGTATACTGAGAAAGCCAACTATAATCAGGTTTCACCGCCGGCACCTGATCCTGCTCCACCAGCCAATCGAAACTATGTGGATAGCGAAGGCTGGATTTTCGAATCCGGGGCACAAAACATCAAGGTCCTCGGGGGGCGTCTGTTCGGTCGATTTATCTATACAACCAGTTCCGAATACCTGATTCATTCGTATGGCCACACCGTTCACGGTTTTGACGGTTCAAATGATGCGGTCAACAATACTGTTTCACCACCGGAAGCGAACTACAGCCCAACCCCGGAACAACTGGCAGCCGTCCTGAACCTGAGCCCGGCGTACTACGAGATATCCGATTATTTTCGTTATCGCGTGGGGATGTCAGTGTTTGGAACCACATGTTCGACAAAGGCGGCCTGGAAAACGGCACTTGCGGACAAATTGAATGTTCACATCGTGCTGCACGGCACCGGCGACCAGACCTCTGCAATCACAAGCGCAGTGACTGCTGCGGTCAATGCATCCGGTGCCTACAGCGGGATTCTGGCCTTTGAACCCGGGCAGACTTACGAAACAAAGCCCTTTGTGATCGACGGTCGTCCAGGCGATTCCGGGATAGTGGACAGCACACGAGGGGCTATCGTCGGGATCCGTGGAAACGGCGCCCTGCTGCGTGCGATTTCAGGCGGAACACAGGCGGATTCGCTGGTCCAGATCGACAGGTGCTATGTGTCACAGGATGTGGAGAATGACTACTACGGCTTCTTCATGAGCGACCTGAGCATCGACGCAGAATTGAAATACGATGTTGGTCTGGAACTGACAGACTGTAAGTACTTTGACATACGCAATGTCGATGTTTGCGGCGCTCGCCTCCGGGGCATTGAATTGGACGGACGGGTCATTGTCGAGGAAGGTGAAGATGATGACTTCAATGACATTTACTACGGGATTCTCGATCGCGTGAACTCACACCACAACGGAAGTGAATCGAGCAGTCTCGATGCAACTGGAATCGAGTTGCAGGGAAGCGACAAAGACGGAGTTCGGATTGCAAATGTTTGCTTTTACCGCAGTTCGTTCGATTTCAACACACAACATGGGATCTACCTTCAAAAGGCGTCTGTCACGTTTTATGACAGCACATCAAACGGAAATGCAGTTTACGGATTTCGCGGCGGCGTGATGCGGTCTGCGAATCTTGTCAATTGCAGAATCGCCGGAGGTTACAATTCCAGTACCGAGGTACGTCTGATGTACGCATCTGAAAGCTATGACAATGAAAACGCGGCAGGCACGCTTGATGGCTGGGCAGCTGGATTTCATTTGTTGGGTGGGCACGTGCGGGACCGATACAACCGTGAGCCGGATGACGGAGTCATTGACTACGACGACATGAACGCACCGGACGGACTGATTCAGTCCATGGTTCACTCAAAGAACCAGAGCAGTCTGGATACTTCTCTGCGTGCCAGTCTTAACGAAGGCGTGGCGGACAACGATGTTGTGCGGGGCAATTCAATCCCCGCAGAAGGGTCCGGGTCGTAGGACGTTTGGAGTGCTGCCAAAGTTCACCGCCACTAGTCTTCTTATTTTTCGAAGAACGAATCATGAGCCCATTCACGAAAATTCGAAGTCTCCTTCGCCAGCAACGACGTCGACGGAGGATCACCACCCCCATCCTTGGGTCTTGTGAACTCCTTGAAATCAAACGCTTGCTGGCCGCACCACAGGATCCGGTTGTCGTACAATCCGTTGAATTCACCGAATCGAGAACAGTCATCATTGATTGGCCCGATGTTGAGGGAGCGGATCGCTATGAACATTGGTTTACTGTGGTGGCCTTCAGCGGAAGTGGACGGATGGGAGCGCTGGAAAACAATATCGTCACTGAGTCACGCTTCGAAGGAACGGGTATTGGTCGGCAAGGATGGGAGTTTGCATTACAGCGTCCTGGCCGAAGAGTGCGACTTTGGGTCCGTGCTGGCAACGACGACGGGTTCGGACCATGGGGGCCAGCGGAAAACTTTATCATCCCAGGGACACCGCGAGACAAACCAGTGCTCAATGTCACCGTCAACAGCTACTATGGAGGCATGGATTCATTCACCGTTGCCTGGGAATCGCAAGGTGCAGCGACTCACGAAATCTGGGTTGCCAAAGACGGCGCACGAGTTGTGAACACTGAGGTCACCGCAGGGACGTTTACGGCGGAGGGCCTTGATCCGGGTATCTATCGCTTCTGGGTCCGGGGCAAATCTGATCAGCTTATTGGAGCATGGTCAGATGGACTGACCATTGCTGTCGGCAGTACTCAGCCGCAGCTGGACGGACCGGTTCTGAATCAGGCTCCGACGCGCCCGGAAATCTCATGGACTGCTGGTGTGTCAGATGTTCCCTATCAGCTATGGGTCCAGAACGAATCGGGAGTCGTGATCAATCAATCCAATCTTTCCGGGACCACGTTCACCCCCGACAGTGATCTGGCCGATGGGGTGTATTCCGCATGGGTTCGGCAAATTCCCGCCTCGGGTCAACCGCTGCCGTGGAGTCCCCGTTACCAGTTTGCTGTCGGGCAAAGCCGTCTTCCTGAAGTTCCGGAACTCACATTGATTCCGAATGAAAACGGTGATGCCGTGGAAGACGGTCGAGCCATCTTCACATGGAACGCCGCCGCAAATGCAGTTCGCTATGAAATCTACATTAGCAACCGCTACAACGGAAACCTCATTCTGCGACTCAACGATCTGACCGGAACGGAATTCATCACGGATGTTCTGGGCGAACCCGGTGTGGGCGGTCGATACCGAGCATGGCTTCGTTCCATCGGAGCCAATGGTGAACTCAGTCTGTGGAGCGAATTCGTCAACGTCGATGTTCATAGCGAAACGAATGTAGTGCGGGAGGGGTAAAGCTCGGGTGTTCAGAATCTGGTCTTGACAGACACTGGAAACCTTTTTTGCAGCTCAGTCCTGGAGGGATGACAGACGTTTGCCAGTGGTCACGACCGGTCGACAGGGAGCGAAAAAGGGGTCAGCGACGGTCTTGAAATTTTACAAGTTGGGATTGGAAGAAAGATCTTCGAATTCGATTTTTGTGTGTTTCGGCGGTGTCGTGGGACAGGGGTGTTGGATTTTTTGAGGCATGGGTTTCAGTGTTCGACGAAGAGAATAAGGGGACATGCTACTTTATGGAAAAGTACAATGTCCCCTTATTCGCTTTCCGTTTTTGCCGCCCGGAACCGTTATTCGCGTTGTGAAAAAATTAGGATGTTCCCTCGTCGCGGTTCCCACGGAGTTCCCAAACCAGCTTTTCATCGGGTTTCGAATAGACCTTTACGGCTGCGTCCGTGGAAGCATGTACCGCCAGTCCCTCAGGGTGAAAGCAAACAGTGAAGTCACAGTTATCCATCATTGTTGCCTTTACAGTCCAATGGCTATTCGCCGCCATTTCCAACTCTTCACCCCAAGGCTCCATAAATACTCTTTGGGGCACAGCACAGTTGTTTATTAGTTCTAAGGACCGCTCTTCGCCAGTATGCATATCAATCTCCAGTTTTAAGAAGTTCGATGATTTTTTTGAACAGTGCAACACGAGCCGCCGCTGTCTGCGCGCCGGTGCCATTAAATACGGCCATCTGATAAAAGTCACGCCAATATCTTGCGATTGGAAGTGTTACCCCGGCCACCTGCAAGTCTGCAAAAGTTATGGTCGCCGCACGCTGTAGCGCTGCCGCGCGCCCAACGCCCATACCGACAAGTTTGCTGAATGCGCCTGTCCCGCCGAACGCAGTCACCGCTTGAGCCTTGGTTGCCAGGACGCCGAGGCCGACCGAAAACGTCGGCATAGCGATCGTAGGTCCGTAGTAAATGGCGCCTCCTGTTGCAAGACCGCCAGCGACGGCAGCGGTCCCCAAAAGAGAATAAGGGGACATGCTACGAATGGCACTGCCGTTTGGTATCAAAGGGTTTACGTCATGCTGCGGCGTTCATTTCGTGGCGAAGTTCGTGTCTTGATTTTTGCATGAGTGCGAGCACCTTGGGTCTGCGTTTGTTGACACGCGGTTCGGTGCGGCCATCGCGATGCCCCGCTCGCTGACTGATCGGCACGGCCTGCCCGAGAGCGGCTAGGTCCGGCGTGACACCGACCACAGCGCACAGTAGCCAGTTGGTTGCCAGAAGCTGCATCGTCGTCGTGAAGCTGACTGATCTGGGGTCGCGACCCGTCACAGCGCAGCTCTGCAGCATCTTCAGTCGAATCAGATTGTAAGCCAGCAGACAGCTCCACAATTCCGTGCGAACCATGTCCGGCGTTTTGGCGCGAATAATGTCCATGTTCAACGAACATTTGATCGCCCGAATATCGAGTTCAACCAGCCATCGACTTTCATAAATCGATCGAATCCAGTCGCCGCAATACTGCTCGTCATCGGTCATCGTTGTGGTCACCGTGAACAGGCTCAGACGGAAGCCCTTGCGGTTGACGTTCACATCAATCAGACGAAGTTCAAGCGTTGCCGGTTGCTGTTTGTATTCTTCTTTGCTCATCCACGATGGACGTGCTGGAAGAGTCCATGTCACCAGGCGTTCTCCTTCGCGAAGACGAATCG
>JBDNHJ010000136.1:0-18625 GCA_041688835.1 Fuerstiella sp. | reverse complement strand
CCCATCTTTCCTGACCAAGTGACGACCTCAGACCGACGTATGAAAACGTTGAGTTTTAAGAAGTCGTTGCCCGTATAATCGGGTAACTTGCAGGTGAGTTTGGCCCTCATGGGCCGGCATATGTGACTTGCGGCACTAGTTGCTGGGGTCTAAGCCGTGTGCCTGCCGGACTTCGGCCAACGTTTCTTTCAGGGATTTCTGGGGAGTATGGTTTCGGCGACGCACTTGGCTGGCGTAGACGCGTGAGGCCATCGCGTCGCTGAGGGCTAATAAAACCAGCCACAATGCCAGCAGCAATAGGCCAATGACGTAAATCGTTGCAAAAATTGGTGATTCTTCGAAGGCTCGCAGGTATCCGCACAACCCGATCAATGCTCCCAGAGTGACCGCCAGCGCAGAAGTCTGCAGTCGTCGAAAATATTGGTGTTGATAGAAACGCCGGTCCGCATCGCAAAGTTGATCGTCCGCGAGATGCTGTCGATGAGACCGCACATGGAAGCAGATCAGGGCGATCCCAATGGACGCGATCAGCGCGCCGAAGGCTAAATACAGCTCAGGTATCGGCATAGAGGGCCTCACAGAAATTAGGGATTCGGGAACGTTAAAGTGTGTGACGCTGATCATGAAGCAACCGCTGTGCCTCGTCTTTTTGTTTTCCGAAAATACGCGGCAGAGACATAAAGCACATCCTTTCATTGGTTTATGGTAATCCGTCCGGGGCGTCGGTCGGCCGGCAACCTAAGTTATGGCGGTCGATCATTACCGGAACGCGGCAAAATGCTGCACTTGGCAAGGGTTTGTGCTCAAAATGATAGCACTGCGTCCAACGAATGACGCAGATCGAGTGTAAGAATTGGTGGTTATTGTGCGTCCTTAAAGTATTCAGGCAAAAACGGCTTGCTCCGAGACTCTTAAGAAACTAGTCACCAATTGAAAAACTGACGAACGTTTTTGCAATGCCAGCGTCTTCATTTTACGTATTTACAACTCGGACCTCGTGTCTTTGATGAACTGCGAGTGAATTTTCAGATTGATTTTCGGAGTTGTTTTCCAGCCCAAGACGGGCTTTTGGTGTTTCGGAAGTGTTTCGGCCATGATGGTCGACAGCCATCCGGCATGAGCTTTGCCTAAAGGCTTATGCAACAGACTGGCAAAATGCCGGTTTTCAAAAAGGAGGTCACTATGTCCAGATACCGTTCAAATCACATTCAGGAGCTTGCTGCTCAGCAAGTTCGCTTTGCCCCTCAAAGTGTGCGGAATAAGCAAATTCTGCAGGCCGAGGCGTTTTTGCTGTCGATCGACAGTGATGCGGAATACGTCTACGGAAACATCTGCCACGAAATTACGGGCTATCGGCCTGAAGCAGATGAGCATGCCACGGTTAGCGGTGATGATCTTGCTCACGATCTGCGTTGTTTGGTCGAAGATCTCTCGGACAGTCTCAATGTGTCCGCCGCAGATTTGGGCGAGCCGGTGTTGACTGTTCAGGAAATTAGCAAGCAGTTCAATGTCTCAGCGAAGACCGTCGATCGCTGGCGTGACCGTGGGTTGGCCAGCCGACGGATGAAAGTGGACGGCCGCAAGCGGGTTGTGATTCCGAAATCCACGCTGGACCGCTTTGTTGCTGCGAATCAGAAAGAAATCGACCGAGGTCGCACGTTTAAGCAGATGTCGGAAGCAGAGCGAGAGCAGATCATCATCGATGCTCGCGAAATGGCCGCCACTGGTCTGGGTTTGACGGAGGTGAGTCGTCAGTTGGGCCAAAAATTGGGTCGTGCCACAGAAACGGTTCGCTACACGTTGCGTGATTATGACAAATCACATCCTGAGAACGCGATTTTTCCGAGAGTGGTCGGTCAGGTCTCGGTTGAACATCAGTCGTTGATGTTTGATCTTCATTCTCAGGGAATCTCCGTTGCCGATCTGGCCCGCCGCTTCGGTCGCAGCAAGCCAGCGGTTCACGGAATTCTCGCGGAAGTGCGTGTTAAACGGCTCAAGTCCGTGCCGATCGACTACATGGACAGCGAGGAATTTTGCCTCGAAGGTGCTCAGGCAACAATTTGTGGCACAGCACCAGATTACGACCCTCAGAAAGGGGCCGTGCGTGTGCCGACTGGGTTGCCTGCGTATCTGGCTGAGCTGTACAAGGTGCCGCTGCTGAATAAGGCTCAGGAGCAGCACTATTTCCGAAAGATGAACTTCCTTAAATATCAGGCGGCCGAGCTGCAGAAGACACTGGACGTTCGGCGGACTGCGTCACGAGTGGTCAAGAAGATGGAATTGCTGTTGGATCAGGCAGATGCGGTGAAGAATATGCTGACCCGCTCAAATCTGCGGTTGGTTGTTTCGATTGCGAAGCGGCACATGAAGCCGGGGGTCAACTTTTTCGAACTCGTCAGCGACGGGAACATGTCTCTGATTCGGGCCATCGAAAAGTTCGATTATGCTCGCGGAAACAAGTTTTCCACTTACGCTTCATGGGCCATCATGAAGAACTTCGCACGATCTGTGCCCGCTGAGCACACACGGTTGGACCGTTTTCGGACTGGTTTTGATGAGATTTTCTACGATTCGGAGGACGGTCGCGGAAGTGCTTTCGCTGAAGAGCTGGTCAATAAGACTCAGCGAAATGCTCTGATGGAGATCCTAGAGGAGTTAAACGGGCGGGAACGAAAAGTGATTTCGTGCCGTTACGGACTGGGGAAAGGAAGTGAGCCTGAGACTTTGGAGCAAGTTGGCAATCGGCTGGGCGTAACCAAGGAGCGTGTTCGGCAGATCGAGGTGCGAACACTCGAAAAACTTCGTCGAATCGCTCAACGCAAGCGGGTGGATATTCCAGGCATTTAGGATTCCCAGACTTGAGTCTAGCGGGATATTCGGAGCCCGGCGTCTCGATGACGTCGGGCTTTTCCATTTCTGGGGTTGTCGCGATGCCCGCTGCGAATTGAGACGCAATGCCAGAAAGTCTCAAGGATTCTGGGCATGAATCAATGTTTTCTTGGTCCTGCACCCGCTGTGTGCCGACTACATGAGGATCAGAAAATTAGTGATTCAGTCGGCATGCCGGTGGCCATGGGCACAGGGACTGATGAATCTGTTTTGCTGAAACTTCTCTTAAATCGACAGTCCAACCTTGGTTTTTGTGATCGGCCTTGCTTGGGCAATTCCGATTGCTATACTGCCCGGCTCGCTTCGGCGGGCTGTCGTCAGAAAACGTTGTCGTGGAATCGAAATCTTCGGTGGCGAGCGGCGATAATCAACAACTTATTCGATTTGCTAGCGTAGCTCAATTGGTAGAGCACTGGTTTTGTAAACCAGATGTTGTGGGTTCAAGTCCCTCCGCTAGCTTTGTTGAACTCCAGCAAGGTGAGGTGTGTCAGAGTAGCTCGGTTTGCGTTGTTGGTGAAAATTGGGGGGTGTTCCAGAGCGGCCAAATGGGCCAGACTGTAAATCTGGTGGCGTACGCCTTCGCAGGTTCGAATCCTGCTGCCCCCACTCTCGTGTTTTGTGAAGAATTTTGCTGAGCACGAGTGCTGCGGGCGTAGTTCAATGGTAGAACTCCAGCCTTCCAAGCTGGTCGTGTGGGTTCGATTCCCATCGCCCGCTCTTCCGAGTTCGCTCGGAGGATGCTGCTGTAGCTCAGTTGGTAGAGTACGTCCTTGGTAAGGACGAGGTCATGGGTTCAAGTCCCATCAGCAGCTCTGGGTGTTGGTGGCGTGAGGTGGTGCTCCATGTGGGGTGCCTTGTTTGTTTTTGAACGTATTGTCAATGGCACCGGTGAAGGGCTGTTGCTTCTGGCGTGGAGTTTGAGATGGCAAAAGAGACATTCGAGCGTACAAAGCCTCATGTTAACGTGGGGACTATTGGTCACATTGACCATGGTAAGACAACAACAACAGCGGCTATTCTCGCTGTGCAGGCCGCTAAGGGTCTGGGTGTAGCGAAGAGCTATGCTGATATTGCTAAGGGCGGCACGGTTCGTGATGCGACGAAGACAGTGACAATTGCTGCGAGTCACGTCGAGTACGAGACACTGAATCGTCACTACGCGCACATTGACTGTCCGGGTCACGCGGACTTTATTAAGAATATGATTACTGGTGCCGCTCAGATGGACGGTGCGATTCTGGTGGTTGCGGCTGACAGTGGTCCAATGCCTCAGACTCGTGAGCACATTTTGTTGGCCCGCCAAGTGGGTGTGCCGGCTTTGGTTGTGTTCATGAACAAAGTTGACCTTGTTGATGATGAGGATCTGCTGGAATTGGTTGAGCTGGAAGTTCGAGATCTGCTAACGAAGTACGGCTTCCCAGGTGACGACATTCCGCTGGTGAAGGGAAATGCAAAGGGAGCGTTGGATGCTCCTACTGACGAGAAGTTCAGTGCTTGTATCACCGAGTTGATGGAGCAGTTGGATTCGTATATTCCTGAGCCTGAGCGTGATTCTGACAAGCCTTTCCTGATGGCGATTGAGGATGTGTTCTCAATTGAAGGTCGTGGTACGGTGGCGACTGGTCGGATTGAGCAGGGCGTCATCAAGGTGGGTGAAAAGGTTCATCTGATCGGCTTGGCGGACACTCAAGAAACGACCTGTACGGGTGTTGAGATGTTCAAGAAGCTGTTGGATCAGGGGCAGGCTGGCGATAACGTTGGTATTCTTCTGCGTGGTTTGAAGAAAGAAGATGTTCAGCGTGGTCAGGTGCTGGCTAAGCCGGGCACGATCAATCCTCATACAAAGTTTGAGGGCGAGGTGTACGTGTTGAGCAAAGAGGAGGGTGGTCGTCATACTCCATTCTTCACGGGTTACCGGCCTCAGTTCTACTTTCGGACAACGGATGTGACTGGTACGACTGCTTTGCTTGACGGTGCTGAGATGTGTATGCCTGGCGATAATGTTAAGGTCGAAGTGACACTGGGCAAGCCAATTGCGGTTGTTGAAGGCGGTCGTTTCGCCATTCGTGAAGGCGGTCGTACAGTTGGCTCAGGTGTTGTTACGAAGATTCTTGAGTAAGTTCGGCTGGGTCGGCTGTGAAAAGCGGCTGTGCCTGATTAGCGGTTCACTGCTGCCTGTTTATCGTGAGGGTATGCAGGCGGCGTTTGTTTTTCTTGGTTGGGGGGTGTTCCCGTGCGTGAGTACGTCTGGTTGGAGTGCACTGAGACTGGTATGCGGAACTACCGTGTCATTAAGGAAACTCGCGGCACGGAGCGTTTGGAGCTGAATCGCTACTGCCCAAAATTGCGAAGACACACTTTGCACAAAGAGTCTCGTAAGAAGTGAATTATAGCCGACGAACCGTTACTGAGTGAGTGGTTCGTTTGGTGGCTGCGGTTTTGGACGGACGTAGCTCAATTGGCAGAGCAGCGGATTCCAAATCCGCAGGTTGGGGGTTCAAGTCCCTCCGTCCGTGTTTGAGTGTTGCTTGGCTGTTTTTTTCTGAGAGTACCGCGAATGTCCAGTGGTGGGATTGTGCCGGAGCTGTTTCGGTTTGGTTTGTATAAGCCGACACAGGGCAAGTTCGTACGGCAGTTGACATTTGTTGCGCTGGCTGTGGTTTGTGCGTTCGCTGCTTTCAGTTTGTCGAACAACGTCTTTGAGTCTGAGGCTCAGCCGGTTCGTGTTGGTGTGCCTCTGGGTATTTGGGCACTGCTGTGTTGGATTTCGTTTCGCGTTGTGAACTACCCTCAGTTCGCTGAGTTTTTGATTTCGGTCGAATCGGAGTTGGACAAGGTTGTCTGGCCGGGTCGCAAACAGGTGATGCAGTCGACTGTCGTGGTGATTTTTACGATGTTGTTCATTGGTGCGTTCTTGTTTGCTGTGGACTTCATTTGGAGATGGCTCTTTACTCTGATTAACTTCATTGAGTATTGATTTGGCTGCGTTCTTTGGGTGTTTGTTGCCGCGTTTTGGGTTTTGTTTGCTCAGTCTTGCAAAACCATGACTCATGCTGGGTCAAAGGTTGAATTTTGAGTGTTCGGAGGTCAGGATACCCGGCTTCCAATTTTTGGGCCCGAGGTCCTGTCTTTGCGGCGGCGACGGATTAATGTCTGGTGAATCTTCGGAGTCCAGCTCATCCACAGACAAGCTATGGTATGTTCTCAAGGTTCAGACGAACCGCGAGCGCACGATTCGCGACGCTCTGTTGAAGAAAATTAGGCTAGAGGGTCTCGAAGAGTTTTTTGGCGAGATTATGATTCCGTCCGAGAAGGTGGTTGATACTCGTAGCGGCAAGGCGAAAGAGCAAGAGCGGAAGCTGTTTCCCGGTTATGTTATGATAAACATGTTGCTGAACGATGATACTTGGTATCTCGTTCGGGACACCAGTGGTGTTGGCGATTTTGCCGGGGCTGCAGGAAAGCCGATGCCGATGGAGCAGTTCGAGGTTGATCGAATGCTTGGCAAGGCTGAGGAGGATGCGGACTCGGCGCCGAAAGTGAAGATTGCGTTTGCTCAGGGTGACGTTGTTAAGATTCGTGAGGGTACCTTTGAGGCGTTTGAGGGTACAGTCGAGGGCGTCGACGAGCACAATGGAAAAATTTCGGTGCTGATTGAGATTTTCGGTCGGTCGACTCCGGTGGAGTTAGATCATTGGCAGGTTGAGTCAGTTTAATTTTTTGAAGTTTGGAATTGCTGGCTATGGGCAAGCAACTGGTTACACAGATTAAGGTGCAGGTGACGGGTGGTCAGGCGACTCCCGCTCCTCCGGTTGGTACGGCGTTGGGCCCGCACGGCGTGAATATCGCCCAGTTTGTTCAGCAGTTTAATGAGCAAACTCGTGATCTGATGGGGACTGTCGTTCCGGTTGTGATCAGTGTCTACAACGACCGTACGTTCGAGTTTATTCTGAAGAGTCCGCCAGCTGCGGTGCTCCTGAAGAAGGCGGCTGGAATCGCAAAAGGTTCTGATAATCCGCTGAAGACGAAGGTGGGGACGGTGACGCAAGCTCAGTTGGAGGAGATTGCGACGATGAAGTTCAGTGATATGAATTCAAGTTCGATCGCTCAGGCGGCTTTGGTGATTGCGGGCACGGCGCGCAGTATGGGGCTTGACATCGTTGATTAGTTGGCTGGGGTTGGTGTTTTCTTTTTTGTTTGAATGAAATCGGGTGAAGTGATGGCTCGTCGCTCAAAGCGAATGCAAGCACTGCTGAAGAAGGCTGCTGGTCTTAGCGGGCTTGATTTGGCTGGTGCTGTTGATGCTCTGCAATCTCTAGAAAAAGGGCTGCCGAAGGGTGTGAAAGCCTGTGCCTTCGATCAGGCAGTTGAAGTGGCTGTGCGTCTGGGTGTCGACCCGAAGCAGGCGGATCAGATGATTCGCGGTTCAATTGTGTTGCCTCATGGGATTGGCAAGACTCAGCGTGTGATCGTGTTCGCTCAGGGCGATAACGTTTCCATCGCAGAGGCTGCTGGTGCTGATGTTGTGGGTGGCAAGGAATTGGCTGACCGGATTAAGGATGGCTGGTTAGATTTCGATGTCGCGATCGCTGCACCGGACATGATGGGTGTTGTTGGTCCACTGGGTCGGGTTCTGGGTCCGCGAGGAATGATGCCTTCTCCACGTGCCGGAACTGTGACTACGGATATTGCGACCGCTGTCAAAGAGTATCGTGCTGGTAAGGTTGAGTTTCGTGTTGACTCGGGGTCCAATGTGCATTGCGTCGTGGGGCGGATGTCGTTTACGCCCGTTCAGATCCGTGAAAACACCGAAGCGTTTATGAAGTACATACAGGGTCTACGTCCTTCGACAGCCAAGGGTGTCTATCTGCGTGGGTTGAGTATTTCGGCGACGATGACTCCCGGAATTGCCGTGGTGGTTTAGCGATTTTGTTGATTTGCCATGGGTTCGATTTTGGTTGACGCTTGTTGGGGTTTGATATGAGTCGTGTTGTCAAAGATATGTTGATTAGTGAAGTTCAGTCGCAGGTGGGTGAGTCGCGGGACTTGCTGGTTGTGGACTGTTCGAAGCTCGATGCGAACTCTGCCAACATGTGGCGGATTGGGCTTGCGGAGTCTAAGATCTCCGCCCTGACTGTGAAGAATTCCATCGCCCGAAACGCTCTGGAGCGAATGGGTGTGACTGGGTTGACGGACGTGCTGGCCGGGCCTTCCACGTTGGTGTGGGGCGGTGAGGATGTTGTGGCTCTGTCAAAAGAGATCGCGAAATGGGCGAAAAAGTTTGATAAGCTGGAAATTAAAGGAGCGACCGTTGAGGGGCAGGGGCTTGATGCTAAGCAAGTGTTGGCATTGAGTAAAAGTCCCGGACGATTGGAGCTGATTGGCCAGATCGCGGGTTGTTTGCTTGGTCCGGGAGCTCAGCTTGCGGGGGCGATGCAGGGTCCTGGTGGCTTGTTGGCTGGTTGCTTGAAGAAGATTTCTGGCGACGAAGATTAGTGTTCTAGGGTATCTTTCGTCCAGTTGTTTGCTGTGGCGTTTGAGAGATATTGATATGTGAAGAGGTTCTCTCTTCCTGTGTGACTTCTTTACAGAAAATTGAAAGGTGCAGACTAATGTCAACTGCTGAAGCAGAAGCAACGGAATTTGATGCAGCAACAAAAGAGCTGGGCGACAAGATTGTCGGCCTGACGCTGCTGGAAGCCAAAAAGGTCGTTGATTACCTAAAAGAGGCCCATAATATCGAGCCGGCCGGTGGCGGTGCTGTGATGATGGCTCCCGCTGCTGGTGATGATGGACCAGCCAAGGCTGCTGAGCAGACAGCGTTTGACGTTGTTCTGACTGGCGATGGCGGATCAAAGATTCCGGTGATTAAGGTTGTGCGTGCTGCGACTGGTCTGGGCTTGAAAGAAGCCAAAGACTTAGTCGAAGGCGCGCCAAAGGCAATCAAGGAAGGCCTGTCGAAGGAAGATGCCGAGAAGTTGAAGGCAGAAGTTGAGGCTGCCGGCGGCACGTGCGAAATTAAGTAATACAGATCTCTGTATTGAAGCTTCACAACGAAGGCTGGAGCGGCGTAAGCCGCTTCAGCTAATCGTGTTAATTGGCATCGGCTTCCATGTGTGGTAGCCTTCTCGTGTACACGTTGCCACTTGATTGTTGGGTCGACGTGCTGCCGAGGGTTGGGTCAACGACTGGTTGGATATCAACACTTATTCGCCATTGATTTTGAGTGGTCTCAGGGCAGTTGCTCAGTTTGGGCAGGTGTCTTTTGTTGCGCGCTAAAAATCGTTTGCCCGCTGCTGTTCCGTATCGTTGAAATATTAAGGCAATTACTGCAATGCCAGTACCCTCTGTTCGTACAATCGACCAGGACACGGTTCGAAATTTCGGAAAAATCCAAGCTGACTACGAGATTACCGATTTAACTCGTATTCAGACGGAGTCTTACTCACGATTTTTGCAGGTTGAGCGCTCTTCGCGTGATCGTCTTGAGCAGGGTCTGGAGGGCATTCTTCGCGAGGTCTTCCCGATTGAGAGCTACGACGGCCAGTTTCGGTTGGAGTATGTTCGTTACGAGCTGGGGAAGCCGCGTTACACGCCCGCTGAGTGCCGCCAGTTGCGGTTGACGTATGGTCGACCGTTTCGTGTTTGGTTACGGCTGATTAAAGAGCAGCCGGTCGAAGAAGAAGTGTATCTGGGCGATATTCCCATCATGATCGGCGGCGGTGAGTTCATCGTGAATGGGGCCGAGCGTGTGGTGGTCAGTCAGTTGCACCGTTCTCCCGGTGTCGACTTTGTGATGGCGGAGGAAACTGCGAGCAGTGATCGCAAAACGCAATCCTGCCGGATCATTCCTGAGCGTGGCAGTTGGATTGAGTTGATCTGCACGAAGAAGGACGCGGTTGCTGTTCGGATCGATCAGAGCGGTAAGTTTTCCGCGATGACATTGCTGCGTGCGATGTCGGTCGAATACTCAAGCAACGCTGAGATTATTCGCCTGTATCACGAAACCGAAGAGGTGAAGATTACGGCGAAGACTGAGCCTGAGAAGCTGATTGGGCGTTTCGCGGTTGAGGACATTGTCTATCCTGAATCTCACTCTAAAGCCGGGGAGATTTTGGTTGATAGCGGTTCTCCGATTTTGGAGGAGATGGTTGAGGATCTGCAGGGGGCTGGGCTTAAGGCTGTGGAGATGGTCGTTGGTCCGGAAGATCGCTTGATTCTGAACACGCTGTCTGAAGACAACACGGCAACACACGAAGAAGCATTGCTGCGGATCTATCAGCGGCTTCGTCCAGGGAATCCGCCGAATTTGGATAAGGCGTCGGATCTATTCAAAGAGAAGTTTTTTGATTTGAACCGCTATCGCTTAGGGCGTGTCGGGCGTTTCCGCATCAATCGGAAGTTCAGTCAAGACATTCCAGACGATGAAATGACGCTGCGGCCTGAGGACTTCGTGAACGCGATTCGGTATTTGATGCGTTTGCGTCTGAATGACGAAACGGCTCAGATTGACGATATTGACAACCTCGGAAATCGGCGGTTGCGGACAATTGACGAGCTGGGTGCTGACGAGATCCGGAAGGGATTTTTGAAGCTGCGTCGCACCGTTCAGGAGCGAATGAGCCTGAAGGAAGTCGACAGCATGACTCCTCGCACGCTGATCAATCCCAAGAGCGTGTCAGCCGCGATCGATTTCTTCTATGGTCGTAGTGAGCTTTCTCAGGTTGTCGACCAGACCAACCCCCTGTCGATGTTGGCACACGAGCGCCGTTTGAGTGCGTTGGGGCCTGGTGGTTTGAATCGGAAGCGTGCTGGTTTTGAAGTGCGTGACGTTCATATTTCGCATTACGGACGCATCTGCCCGATTGAAACGCCGGAAGGCACGAATATCGGTTTGATTTCCAGTCTCGGTATCTTTGCCAAGGTTGATGATTACGGGTTTCTGATTACTCCGTATCGTAAGGTTGCCGATGGTAAAGTCACGGATGAGGTTGTCTGGCTACGGGCTGATGAGGAGTCTTTTGGTCACGTGGCTCCAGCGGACACGCCGATTCAGGACGGTCAACTGCTTGATGACTTGGTGCTCGCTCGATACAAGAGCGACGTGGTTTGGGTGCCTAAAGAAAAGGTGCAGTACACTGACGTAGCGCCGTGTCAGATGGTTGGTATTTCTGCGGGTTTGATTCCGTTTCTCGAGCACGACGATGCGAACCGGGCGTTGATGGGCTCGAACATGCAACGGCAGGCGGTTCCGCTACTGATCACAGAGCGGCCGGTTGTTGGTACAGGAATGGAAGATTACGTGGCTCAGCACTCTGGCATGTTGCAAAGAGCTGAGCGGGCCGGAACTGTGACTTACGTCGACGCCAATGTGATTGAAATCGACGATCGCAAGTATCCTTTGCGGAAGTTTGTGCGACTGAACGAACGGACCTGCTTGAATCAAAAGCCGCTTGTTGCGATTGGTGACAAAGTCAAGGCCGGCCAGTTGCTGTGTGACAGTGCCGCGACAAAACGTGGATCGCTGGCTCTGGGACGAAACGTCATGGTGGCGTTTATGTCGTGGTCGGGTTACAACTTTGAAGACGCGATCATTCTTTCCGAGCGGTTGGTTAAAGAAGATGTCTATACATCCATTCATCTCGATGAGTTCGATGTTGAGATTCGTGAAACGAAATTGGGTCGCGAAGAATTTACTCGTGACATTCCGAACGTCAGTGAGAAAGCGCTTCACCATCTCGACGATGACGGAATCGTGCGGATTGGCACAAGGGTTTTGCCGGGAGACATTTTGGTTGGCAAAGTGTCACCCAAAGCCAAGTCAGAGCTGACTCCTGAAGAAAAACTGTTGCACGCGATCTTTGGTCGCGCCGGCGAAGATGTTAAGAATGAGTCGCTCGAAGTGCCCAGTGGTGTTGGCGGAATCGTCATCAACACGGAAAAATTCTCGCGTCGCATGAGTCTCTCGGAGCTGGAACGCAAGAAGTTCGAGGATGAGTTGAAGAAGACTGAGGAGGAAGGTGATACGCGCATCACCGAAGCCTTCCAAAAATTTGCTGCTTCAATGAAGTCTGAGTTAGGGGATGCCCTGACTGATCCTGATGGTCGAGACATGGGGACGCTCGAAGACAAGAAGGCTGTCGGTGAGTTTGCTCGAGGGTTTCTGGCCTATTTCGAAGGATTGGACATTCGAAGTGCGCAGAAGAAGACGGCCGCTCGCAAATTGATCAAGGAAGAGTGGCCGTCCGTTGAGACGATCGTAGACGAGGAAGATCATCGACTGAACAGCATGAAGCGTGGTGACGAGTTGCCCAGCGGGGTGTTGCAAATGGTGAAGGTCTATGTGGCTTCGAAACGCCATATCTCCGTTGGCGATAAGATGGCCGGTCGTCACGGGAATAAGGGGGTGATCTCCAAAGTTCTGCCTGTGGAGGACATGCCGTATCTCGAAGACGGAACACCAGTCGACATCATTCTGAATCCGTTGGGTGTTCCGAGTCGTATGAACGTGGGGCAGATTCTGGAAACCCATCTGGGTTGGGCCGCCGGAACGTTAGGCTATCGGGCCGTCTGTCCTGTGTTTGACGGTGCCACAGAAGACGAGGTGCGTGAAGCATTGCGAGAGGCTGGTTTGCCTGAAGAGGGTAAAACCTACCTGCATGATGGTCGGACTGGCGAGCGGATGGAGCAAAAAACAACTGTGGGCAACATCTACATGTTGAAGTTGCACCATCTGGTGGATGACAAGGTTCATGCACGAGCGACTGGTCCGTACTCATTGATCACTCAGCAACCGCTGGGTGGTAAAGCTCGATTTGGTGGCCAGCGATTTGGTGAGATGGAAGTGTGGGCGTTGGAAGCCTACGGTGCCGCTTACATTCTGCAGGAACTGTTGACGGTGAAGAGTGACGACGTTGAAGGTCGTACTAAGATCTACGAGTCAATGGTGAAGGGCGAGAATACGCTCGAAGCGGGTACGCCAGCCAGTTTCGACGTGCTGAATAACGAGATTCGGGGCCTTTGCCTGAATCTTCAGTTGGAGAAAGCGGGTCACTAGTCAGCTGCTTTGAGTCGGCTGTGGCTGTGGGTTTCATAGCTCTCAAGCAGGCTTAGGTACTGGCCGAGTTATTTGCAGCTGTTCGTTGCGATAGCTCGGGGATCAAGTTTGAATTTTTGCGATGGGCGGCGAAGTCGCCCGTCAGTTTTTATACATCAGGTGTTGAGGAGTCAGGACGTGAGCGTAAGTGAAACCACTTTCGATCGAGTCAATGATTACGCGTCTATTCGCATTGGCCTTGCTAGTCCTCATGACATTCGCAGTTGGTCATTCGGCGAAGTCAAGAAGCCAGAAACGATCAATTACCGAACGTATCGTCCGGAACGTGATGGTCTGTTCTGTGAGCGGATTTTTGGTCCCGAAAAGGACTGGGAATGCGCATGCGGCAAGTACCGAGGCATGAAGTACAAGGGCATGATCTGTGACCGCTGTGGTGTCAAGGTGACCCACAGTCGTGTGCGTCGTAAGCGCATGGGGCACATTGAACTTGCTGCTCCTGTGGTTCACATCTGGTTCTTCAAGTCGATGCCCAGTCGCCTTGGTGCGATGCTGAACATGAAGACGACTTCGCTGGAGAAGGTCGTTTACTTCCAAGATTATGTGGTGACCGATCCGGGAGAAACTCCGCTTGAGCTGTGTCAGATGCTGACAGAAGACGAAGCTCGCCAAGCTCGACGTGATTACGGCGAAGATGCTTTTGAAATCGGCATGGGTGCCGAGGCCATCAAAAAACTGCTGCTGCAAATGAAGCTTGTTGAGTCTTCCGAGGCTCTTCGCGCTCAGTTGGCGACGACGCGAAGTCAGTCGACGGCGAAGGATTTGATCAAGCGACTGAAAATTATCGAAGCTTTGCGGGACAGCGACAACCGGCCCGAGTGGTTGGTTCTGGATGTGATTCCCGTCATTCCGCCCGACCTGCGTCCGTTGGTGTTGCTGGATTCCGGTAACTTCGCGACTAGCGACCTGAACGACCTGTACCGTCGTATCATTAACCGCAACAACCGTCTGAAAAAGCTGGTTGACCTGAACGCGCCAGAAGTGATTGTTCGCAACGAAAAGCGAATGTTGCAGCAGTCTGTCGATGCGTTGTTCGATAACAACCGTTGCAAAAGACCGGTGCTTGGTTCGTCGAACCGACCATTGAAGTCTTTGACGGATATGATCAAGGGTAAGCAGGGTCGTTTCCGCGAAAACCTGCTGGGGAAGCGCGTCGATTACTCGGCTCGAAGTGTGATCGTGGTTGGTCCCGAGCTGAAGTTGCATCAGTGCGGACTTCCCAAGAAAATTGCCTTGGAGTTATTTCAGCCGTTTGTCATTCGACGGCTGAAGGAGCTGGGGCACGCGGACACAATCAAGAGTGCCAAGCGAATGCTTGAGCGTCGCGATGAAGATGTCTGGGACATTCTGGACGATGTGATTCGGAACCATCCCGTTCTGCTGAACCGGGCTCCGACTTTGCACCGGATTGGTATTCAGGCGTTCGAGCCTGTGCTGGTGGAAGGCAACGCGATTCGGCTGCATCCTTTGGCATGCAAAGGATTCAACGCGGACTTCGACGGCGACCAGATGGCCGTTCATTTGCCACTGTCCATTGAGGCTCAGGTTGAAGCGACGACACTGATGATGTCGACGCACAATATCTTTAGTCCGGCGAACGGCGATCCGATCATCACGGCGTCTCAGGACATCGTGATGGGTTGCTATTACCTGACGATGAAGCGTGAAGGTCACAAGGGCGAGAACATGGTTTTCGCTTCTGCGAACGAACTGTTCATGGCTTTCCAGCAGGGCAAAGTCGGCCGACACGCGACTGTTCGGGTGCGTATGCCCAAGGACAAGCGAGTCAAGGGTGACGGTGCCAAGGAGTACCGTCTCGGCGGTCTGGTCGAAACGTCACCTGGGCGTGCGATTTTCAACGATAGCCTTCCGGTCGGCATGGCTTACTACAACATGACCATGCGTAGTAAAGATCTCGCCACCGTGATTTCGGACTGCTACTTGGAACTGGGGCGTCGAGAAACGATTGAGTTACTGGACCGCATGAAGCGCTGTGGCTTTGTGGCATCAACAGAAAGCGGTCTGTCGTTTGGTGCGAGTGACCTGAAAACGGCTCCCAATAAAGAGCAGGTGATTGGCGATGCGGAAAAAGAAGTTCTGAAATTGATGAAGAACTTTCAGCGTGGTCTGATCACAGAAAAAGAGCGTTACAACAAAGTGCTCGACATCTGGACGCATGCTCGTGAAGAGATCACGGTCAGCATGATGGACCAGCTGGAGCATGACGTGCGTGACGAAGGTCGCTACGTGAATCCGGTTTACCTGATGGCTCACTCTGGTGCCCGAGGGGGTGTTGGACAGATGCAGCAGCTGGCTGGTATGCGTGGTCTGATGGCCAAGCCGAGCGGGGAGATTATTGAAACTCCGATCCAGTCGAACTTCCGCGAAGGTTTGACCGTTCTGGAGTTCTTTAGCTCGACCCACGGTGCTCGAAAAGGTCTGGCTGACACCGCTTTGAAGACGGCGGACAGCGGTTATCTGACTCGAAAACTCGCGGATATCTGCCAAAACATGGTGGTGACATCATTCGACTGCGGAACCACCAAGGGCTTGACGCGCGGTGTTGTGTATCGTGGCGAGAAGGTGCAGACCGGATTGGCTTCAGCGGTGCGTGGTCGCGTGAGTCGCACGAATATCGTAAACCCGATCACGGATGAGCTGATTGTCAGTGAAGATGAACTCATCACTGTCGAGAAGGCCCGCAAGATTGAGGAGATGGGGCTGGAACGCATCCAAGTTCGAAGCCCGATGACCTGCAATTCTCCACTGGGCATTTGCCAACTGTGTTATGGGATGGACTTGTCAACGGGAGATATGGTCGAGCAAGGGCTTGCCGCCGGTATTATCGCGGCCCAGAGTATTGGTGAGCCGGGTACACAGCTGACAATGCGTACCTTCCACATTGGTGGTGTGGCCCAGATGGGGACCGACACTAGCGAGCTGCTCGCGAAACGTGGTGGTCGTATTCGGGTGACTCGGATTCGCAGCGTTATCAACGCGAGCGGCAAACCGGTCGTCATTGGCCGGAACGGTGAGATCAGCATCGTTGACTCCAAGGGTCGCGAAGTTGAAAAGCAGATCGTGCCCAATGGTGCGATTCTGCAGGTCAAGGAAGATCAGGAAGTCGCAGCTGGGACGGTGTTGTGTACGTGGGATCCGCATGCTGTGCCCATCATCTCGCAAGTGGGTGGTAAAGTTCGCCTCGACGACTGTGTTGAGGGGCAAACTTTGCGTTCTGAGAAGGAAGCATCCGGCAACATTCAACGCACGATCACAGAGCACCGAGGTGCGTTGCATCCTCAAGTGGTGGTTGAAGATGGTGCTGGTGCGATTCTTGACTTTTACTATCTGCCAGAAGGCGCGACGCTGCTGGTTAAGGATGGCGACCAAATTTCTTCCGGTTTCGTGGTTGCTCGAACGCCTCGAGATTCGGCTGGTACGCAGGATATTACCGGAGGTTTGCCGCGAGTTACGGAGCTATTCGAAGCTCGCAGTCCTAAAGATCCGGCTGTTGTGGCCGAGATTGATGGTGAAGTTGAGCTGCTGACAGAAAAGAAGCGTGGCAAGCGAATCGTTGTCGTTCGCGGAAAAGATGGTACGGAAGTCGAACATGCGATTCCGCATGGGAAGGCTTTACTGGTCCATTCTGGGGACTTGATCGTTGCCGGTGATGCGTTGGTCCGTGGTCCGCTGGTTCCCGAAGACATTCTGCGTGTGAGTGGTCCGGTAGAAGTTCAGCAGTACTTGCTGCACGAAATTCAGAGCGTCTACCTTGCTCAGGCTGTGGTCATTGATGATAAGCACATCGAAATCGTCATTGCTCAGATGCTGCGAAAAGTGAAGATCACAAGTGTCGGTGACACAGACCTCTTGCCGGGTGTGCTGATTGACAAGTATGAACTTGAGCGAATCAACGAAGAGTTGCAATCGAAGTGTCGAGTGACTGATCCGGGAGATACGGAGTATCAGATCGGCGATGTGGTTTTGGTTTCGGAAGTGGAAGAGGTGAACGCCGAAGTTTCCAATCCCGTTCAGTACACCAAGCCGCGTGCGGCAAAAGCCACGCCTCAGTTGCTGGGAATCACGAAAGCTTCTGTTCAAAGCGAGAGCTTTATCTCGGCGGCCAGTTTCCAAGAAACCACGAAAGTGTTGACGGAAGCTGCCCTCGGTGGTCGTGTCGATAATTTGGTCGGCTTGAAAGAAAATGTGATTCTGGGTCACCTGATTCCAGCAGGAACAGGGTTCCATATTCATCAAGAATCACACGTTCGTATTCACGATGACGCAATTCGGGAGCAGGAAGAGGCCAAGGCGAAGATTTTGGCCGCTCGCGACGATATGTTGTCAGACGCTGATCTCATTGCTCGGCGAACTGAAGACGATGGAGACCGACCGCGGACTCCGTTTCTGGCAGACCTGACTCCGGATGAGTAGTTCTGTGTGTGTAGTTTGAGGCGACTTGCGCCTCTCAATGTTGACTCGTTGCGAATTATGTTGATTGATGTAACCAAAGGTTGACGATCACAGATGGCGCGAGTACAGTGCCCGATTGTTTTTCACTCCGTTGATTTCCGACAGAATTGTCCAGAAGTTCGTTTGCATGCCGACAATTAACCAATTGGTTCGAAAGCCGCGAAAGCAGCAAAAATCTAAGAATAAGACACCACTTCTTGAGGGTTGTCCTCAGAAACGTGGCGTTTGCTTGCAAGTGAAGACAGTGACCCCGAAGAAGCCGAACTCGGCTCTTCGAAAGGTGGCTCGTGTTCGTCTTTCCAACGGAAAAGAATGTACGGCGTACATTCCCGGAGCAGGTCACAACTTGCAGGAACACTCCATTGTGTTGGTTCGCGGCGGACGAGTTCGCGACTTGCCTGGGGTACGGTACAAAGTCATTCGTGGTGTGCTGGATACGCTGGGCGTCAGCGACCGTCGCCAAGCTCGAAGCCGTTATGGTCAAAAACGCCCCAAATAATTTCCTCATACCTGATAAGCGATATTTGCTGAAATGCCAAAAAAATTCACAGCTAGTCCGACTCAGTTGAAGCCGGACACCCGTTACAACAGCAAGCTTCTTTCGAAGTTTGTGAACTGCTTGATGTACGATGGTAAAAAGAGCGTTGCGACTGGCGTTGTGTACGACGCGCTCGAATTGGTGAGAAAACAGGTTCCGGATGCAAATCCACTGGACGTGTTTGTGACGGCTTTGGATAACGTGAAGCCGGCGATCGAAGTTCGTTCAAAGCGAGTCGGTGGGGCAACCTATCAGGTTCCTACGCCCGTAAGCGCTAAGCGTCAGCAGACGTTGGCCATTCGGTGGATTCTGGAGGCTGTGCGTGGCCGAAAAGGTCGCCCGGTTGGTCGTTCGTTGGCTGACGAGTTGTTGTCGGCTTACCGTCGTGAAGGTGCGGCGATGACGAAGCGAGAGAACGTGCATCGCATGGCTGACGCCAATAAGGCGTTTTCTCACTTCGCGTGGTAAGTCGTGCGATTGCATGGCTGTACCGGAGTGGTGGAGAAGCTGAGCTGAGCTGAGCTGACGTTTAAATTGAGACATTCGCCAGACAGGTTTCACTTGTTTGGCGTTTTTTTATGCCCGGAATTCGAGTTGTTCCGGCTGGTTTT
>JBDNHJ010000135.1:0-4080 GCA_041688835.1 Fuerstiella sp. | reverse complement strand
GATCGATCAGTTCGTTGAACGCACTGTCCAGAGGGATCGCAACCAAGGCCTGTTTGAGCTCGAAAGCCCGTACATGATGGAGATCAACCTGGACGGGATGGTCTGGACCAAAATGGGAGCGATGATCGCCTACGTCGGCAACATGAAATTCACGCGCGAAGGGATTTTAGAAAAAGGGGTCGGCGCGTTTCTCAAGAAGTCGTTGACTGGAGAAGGCACCAAGCTGACAAAAGTGGAAGGCCGCGGTCGTCTGTACGTGGCGGATTCCGGCAAGCGGATCAGTATCCTCAACCTGCAGGACGAATCGATTTTTGTCAACGGCAACGACTTGCTGGCGTTGGAGTCACAAATCGAATACGACATCAAGATGATGCGCAAGATCACCGGGATGCTGGCCGGCGGATTGTTCAACGTTAAGCTGGAAGGCACTGGTATGGTGGCCATCACGTCTCACTTCCAACCCATGACGCTGCGAGTTCGCCCGAACCAGCCTGTGATCACAGACCCGAACGCCACAATCGCTTGGTCGGGCGGATTGAGCCCCGAATTCAAGACAGACATTTCACTGAAGACGTTTTTTGGTCGAGGCAGTGGGGAGTCGATTCAGATGTTGTTTCAGGGCAAAGGGTTCGTGGTGGTGCAACCGTTCGAAGAAGTCTACTTGCAACCGGGTTAGGGCAACTCAGATTCACGTAGACGACTGTCTCGGGACGTGCGGTCAGATCAATCTGACGCTTGATGATTTCGTTTCGTGAGCGGCACGGCGCTAGCCGCCGGTGTTCCCGCGATTCCCGGTGACTAGCGCTGGGCCGCTATAAATTCAGTCTTGACAGAGGTGTTTGGGGAACTTTCTGCAGGAGTTTTGGTTCCGCGATCCGTCCCGGCGGGGGGCACAGCCTTCCTGTGTGGCGTAGCCAACAGAAACCGCACTGGAACGAGCAAGCCACGGCCAACGTCGTTTGTGAAAAGAACCCGTTCGAGGGGTTTCCGATCGCTAACGCGACACCGCTAGCCTGAACGGCAAGCGGAGCTACCCGAATGGCGCGGAACAAAACTTGCGCAAACCAAATTCCGTGGCAACACCACGTTTTTAACAGCCCAAGCGAGCGACTTGCCGCTCACCAAACATTCCTCAGCCTGTCAATCAGGCAGTTCGGTCAATAGGTTAGCTGGAGGCCGAAATTGGCACCGTGAACGATGACATTTCCGTCGGTGTTGACTTCATACGTGCCGTTGGCGACGCCAGACGCCTGTTCTGGTGCCAACGCAACGCCGGACACAAATGTGCCTTCGTATCCGCCAATCAGTTCAATACGTTCCGTCAGTCGCCAGCCTACTTTGACCGCCACACCGCCAACAAACGCGACTGTATCTTTCGTGTCGCTTAATGCTGTGCCATAGACCGATGTTGATGGTCCAATTCCCGTATAGGTTTCTCGCACTCGGCCAGCCGCGTGGTTGTGATAGGCTCCAGCCTTACCGATGATCGTCATGTTAAATCGAGAGCGATCCACTAGGCAAAGATCGGCGATAAACTGAAAGCCGTTCAAATCGTTGTTCGCGGCTCCGTTGTAGGCCAGTGTCAGCAGATCGCCGGGGCCTGCATCTTGATCCTGAAAACCGTCGTCGACGCCAGACAGGAACGTGAGGCCAGCGTTGGTCAGATCAGCACTCGAAAGCCCCCCGCTAGCGCCACCCGTGTCGAAGCCGCGATAGGTGCCCGAAAGGGATGTCCGGGCGATTTCGTCCAACTGCACGTTGCGATATCCCATACCGACACGAAGCGTTCTGTTCGAATCGTTTTCCAGAACGTTGATCTGCAAGTCCTGCATCTGGCTGGTGTAGAAACTGTCATAAGTGGGCAGTGGGTCCAGTGCTGGAATGCTTGGCCCCAGCCCATCGGTTTCGTCGCCTGCGACCAGCGATGCGACAAACAGCGGTTGAAAAAATGTGGACGGCCCCAGCTGATTGACTCCCGCCGGAAATCCTGCACCACCATCGAACGACAATCCGCCGCTCAAAGATCCACGCTCGCCCCAGTTCCATTCGCCGAGTTCTGAAAAGATGACCTCCACGCGTTTATCAGACCCTTGGATTCCCATCGACAACCGGTAGCCGAATTCGTGATTGAAGTCCGCGTTGTTGAATCCCAGTCGCTGCGAGTCCGGGCCGTTCACGACGCCCGCACCGGTTCCTCCGCCAACCCGCGAATCTCGCCCGATGAAGAGTATTTCTCCTGTCGCCGTGAACTGAATGCAGTCTGATTGTTCACTGAATAGATCACGCCAGAACCCATCGCCGGCGGAGGCGGTCTGAGTCGCAAATGTGGCGACGACGGCAACACAGTAGACCAGTGTTGTCCAGGTTCTCTTTAGCATCGATGTCTCCTTACAATGAGAGTTCCTGATTCCGGACCATCATGGCCGAAAGTGGCGATTGGCCTGTCGCGTCAACCACCAAAACTCCTTGAGCCAGTATCGAACGACTGATTCGCGAACATCTACCGTATCTGGTCTTAGTGCGGCAGATCGTGCGGCGCTGGGGGCGGTCAGTCCGAAGGTGTCTGCCGCGAAGAATGCTTCTAAATTTCCAATCAGGTTTGATAGGCGATTCTGGTAAACTTTACCGGCTGGAAATATCGGTTTTAAGCACTCGTTCAGAAATCACCTGACATCAAAAACGGCTATAGTGCCCGCAGGGCAAGCTGAGACATTTTTGATGTTTCACCCGTAGTCGCAGACTAGGTTTTCGGCCTGGCCTGCGACCACCGGTGAAACGATGGACGGCTCATGCGTCCCCGCACGCGGCATCGTTATGCAATGAAACTCATGCACGACTGGTTAGCGGTTGTCTGATCCGAAATTCGGCTGCGGTCCAAGTCTGATTCTAAGAACGTCGAATCAATTCGTGCCACGATAAGAATGCCACTCTGCAAAGCCTCTCAAGATGCCACCCACTCATTGGACTCAATTTTGCGACTTCCCGTTTCAGGACGACGCCCAACTTTCATTGATGGCCACGGCGTGGGCGTTTTCGGCACGGCAGCTCGAACTGCTGCGACGTTCTTTGGATCTGCACGACGCAGAAATCGCGTGCGTGGCTGTGTCCGGGTCTTTGAATCGAATGGAAGGACACGCCAAGTCGGATCTGGACATTCTGATTGTGATTGATGATCGCGACCGTGATTATTCACAGGACGAACGGCACAGAATCTACGACTCGGTGTGGGCTCAACTGAAACGTGTTCCAGACCTGAAATCACTGAAGCCTCCGAAATCAGGCGGCGTGTTTTCGACGTGTGCATCTTGGACAGCGATGACCGATGAGGCCACTCGAGGCATCGTCGATGCCGATCTGATCACGTTCGGTCAGCGAATGCAGCTGCTGCTGGACGCTCAGCCCGTCGCCGGTGATGCCCTGTTTTGCAATCTTCAGTCAGACCTGCTGCACTGGTACAGCGAAAACCGTGTCAGTCGCATCTTTGCGGAATCCAGTTCGTTTCACTGGCTGTGGCAGGACGTGCAACGGTACTGGCGGAGCATTCGGTCACGTGCCTGCTGGCTACATGCGGACCAGCCGCACAAGTCGTTGCAAGTGAACTTAAAGCTGCGATCAAGCCGGCTGGTTCTCATCGCCGCGTTTCTGCAGGCGATCCGCACGGCTGAAGCGACCGCAGCTGAAGATCAACAGCAAGCAACACTGATTGAGTGTCTGCAGCAGCAACTCACGCTGGCCCCCCTGCAGCGACTGACCTCCGCGTTGCTCTCAGAAACCGATCGCCAGCAACTGTTGCGCTGCTATCAGTTTGTGTGGGCACACGTTTCGGAACTCCCTGATGACGCATCCGTTCCGCCGCCAGCCGTGTTGCAGGCGATTTCAACATTGCAACACTGCGTCAATCAGGTGCCGCAGCACCGCGGGAGCTGGATGTTCTAACGAACGTAAGCGTCCGGGGAACCCATTTGGGCGGGCCGCGTTCAGTTGCGGGTGCCGTCGGCGTTGCGGAGCTCAGCGGCTGCGATTTTCTCGCGGCGTTTTTGACGATCGTCGCGTTTGCGGTTGGCCACCTGGCGTGCCTCT
>JBDNHJ010000134.1:0-16539 GCA_041688835.1 Fuerstiella sp. | reverse complement strand
GAGCTGGTCCTCAACCGGCACGAAGTCGACGACCTGAAAGCATACGAACTTGTCAGCTTGGTACCCATTTCCGGTCAACGTCCGGAACTGCCATCAATGGAGTCTGTTGGTCGGGCCATCGCGCTGGACGACTGGTTTGCGGAACACCCGCAGGTCTTGACAGAAGGCCGAACGGCAGATGACACCACTGTCGATCCACGATAATGCGTCGATGCGGCAGCAGGACGTCGATTTAATAGGTGACGCATCTGGTCGTAGCGGAAGTCGTGAAGACTTTCGTTGTTCAAGGGAACGAAACTTCCAATGAACTTAAATGTTTGTTTTGCTGTAAGTCGTTGATGAGTTTCAAGTTGCGGGGAACGTGCGATTTACAAGATGCCGCTCACGAAACAAAAGCCTCAATCTATAAATCGCACGCTCCGAGCAACGGCAGATGATAGCCTCAAACTTCAGTCCGAGGACAATTTTAAACCCCGAACCAAAGTCGCGGAGCGACGACATGCGATCGGTGCATCACGCATTCCACATGTCGCCGCTCCGCAGCTTTGCATTGACGACGACAAATCCCTGACAATCAATCATCAGCCGTTTCGTCCATTTCCTCATCGGCAACGCTGCCCAACCACTCTGCTGACTGAAGTTGCTGAGTCGCTGCGTGGTGAAAGAATTGAAACTCTTGGGCTGTATCGAGGAACAATCGAAGGCACTGACCATCTTTAACAGACTTGACCACTTCGGGATCGCTGAGCCCTTTCTTCCAGAAGTCGATGTCACTTTCAAATCGGCCTTGCTGCCAGACGTAAGCGTTCTTTGTCCGTGCGGCCATAAACCAGCGGCGCTTACCACCGAGTCGAAATCTCAGGATTCGCTTGGGAAGGTATGATTCTCGATCTGCCGCCAATTCTTCCTCGAAGTACGACGTGACTGATGGATTGCTGACGCCAGCCAAAGCTGCTTTCCAATCCGGCCATTTGACCTTGCTGGTACTGCCATGCTTTCGCCATCGGCTTTTTCTATGACGAGTGCTGCGGAAAACTGCAGCAAATGTGCAACCGCTTCGCGATAACCGTCGCGGTTTTTTTTGTTGGGACACACACTTGTTGATCAGCCGAATCACCCGCTGCGGATTCGCGGCGATGGCCTGCAATTTCTTCTGACGGGCGGCTAACTGAGCAGACTATTCCACTTCTCGGTCGCGACGTTCGGTTTCGTTACAGGACTGGTACAGTTGGCCAAACGTCCGTGACGGTTTTGACACCTGCCACGCCGGTTGCTCGCCTGAACGCCGAATCTCCGTCAGCAAAACGTGACGCTCAGAGCCGTCACCCAGCAGCAGTTGTTCGGCGAGTTCGTACAGTTCCGCTTTGTTCTGCCGACGCAGCCACTGGCGCGCGAGATCATTCGCATCGTGGGCATCGCCGGTGCTCGGAAGCGGCAACGAGTTCACAGCCGCAGCGGCCAGCAAAGCGTCTGGGATTTCTTAGAATTCGGCGATGGGGTCGAGCGGATCGTGGAGCTGATTGAGACCAGCAGGAACGGGTGCTTCTTGTCGTTCCTCTTCATCGCAGGTCGCCAGCCAAAACAGGTACAGTGGCCGAGTGTCGCCCCGAATCAGCATTTCTCGAACGTTGACGATCTGGTCGAGCAATGAGGCGGGATGGTCAAGATCGTCCCCGGTTCCCCCATCACCATCCGGCTGAACCGTCAAAATTCCCGCGCGGCCCTTCGCATCCTGATTCCATTTCAACAGGTATTGCGTTTCCAGAGTTTTGAGTGTCTTGCGATCGCACGGTCGTTCGGGCAATCCGGTCTGATATGTGCTCACGCCGATGCGATCGGCCGCGTCCGTCAAAGCCAGTCGAACTTGGACAGAATCAGCAGACCGGCACAGCACCAATCCCAGCGATGGAAAACAGAGACGATCGCGCTCACGGAAGTCCATCACGGCAGTCTGGCGCTACTGTCGCTGCTGCCAGCGTTCGATCAGTGACTGCAGTTCCGGAAGTACGAACTTGCGGCCAGCTTCGGCAAGATTATTATGGTTCACGTTGGTCATGCTGACCCATTGTTTCGGGGTGCCGTCGGCGGATGTTGCTGCAGCGGCATCGAACAGTTTGCGTCCGAATTGTTGGTCAACCAGAGTGTCGCGATCGCCGTGCAAAACCACCACGGGACATTTCACGGTCGGGATGCGTGTGTCGGACGGATAGCGATCCACCAGAATGGCCTTCACTGGCAACCACGGATAGATACTACCGGCGACATCGACCATCGACGAAAACGTGGCCACGACCAGCAGTCCTGCCGGAATATCGTCGGGCTGCACATGAGCGACCGCAGTCAGTACGGCTGCGGCTCCTCCCAGTGAAGTCCCCGCCACGATAATGTCGGCCGGTTTGTAGCCCAGTGTTTCCGTGGCATAGTTCCATGTGGCAACGCAGTCGGCTTGCATGGCGGATTCCGACATCGCGCCTTCAGAATCGCCGTAGCCATGGTAGTCCATCGCCAGAACGTCTGCTCCAGCTTGCTGAAAAATGCGATACCAGCCAACTCGCCCCGCGCGATCGCCCGCATTTCCGTGGAAGAAAATTACCAGCGGTCGACGTACCACATCCGTATGAGGATCGACGGCTTCGTTGTGCAACAACCAGCCTCGAATCGTGATTCCATCTGTGCAGCGAATCGACACATCCGACGCTGCAGGAAAGATGCTGGTGATGTCACCAAACTGGGCGACGGACAGATCCGGCGACTTGCGAGGGTGATACAAAAGTCTGCGTTGGAAGAACCCGAGCAAAATAAGCACCAGCATGTAGGAAACAAAGATGATACGCAGCAGACGTCTCATCAGATTTCCCAGTGAGCGTTTGGGTGTGTGGGGTTCACTCATATTGGCCATCGATCGGTTGTCTGATAAACCGATCCTAGCGTTTGTTTCCTCGAAGTCCAAGCGACGGAAGGTCGGCCCGCGGCGGCCCGCGGCGATCAGGTGTGTCAAATCTCCCAAGCCGTGGACGCCAACCTCCCCCAAACGCAGCGCCAGGGGGAGGTCGGACCAGCGGAGCGATGTCCGGGAGGGGGCCAGACGCAATCTTCAATCTTCAATGACCGCCGGCCCTCCCCCGAACTTGCTCCGCTCGTTCGACCCCTCCCTTGCCTGCGGCGGGAGGGGTTGTGGAACAATCGCGCACCGTCCTTTCTCCCCCCCTCCCCAAATAGAAATTTGGCGATAACGAATTCCTGACTCCACGCCAAAACACAGCCCAATAGCGCCCCGTCGATCCGGCCGCCACGATATTTTGCCACGCCAAGACGATCGTTGCCGCGTCTCGACAATCTTCTGCCGCACGCTTCTTGTCAGGCGTGGTCAGTTACGACAGAATCCCGGTGTCAATCGGTCACAATGACAAACGCGACGTTTCCAACTCCGCCGGCCATTCTGCCACTAAGTCTTCGATGTACTATCTGCGAGTGTTCTCCACCTTCTTCCGCAACGCCATCGTTCGTGAAATGATGTTTCAGGGCAATTTCCTGATCCAGATTATTACGCGTGCGTTCTGGTTCTTTGCGCAGATTGCGTTGTTCGGCATTATTTTTGAGTCTGTGCCTGAGATCAACGGATGGACGCGAGATCAATACTTTGCGTTTATGGCCACCGGCATGCTAATTAACGGAATAGTGGAAACGTTTTTCATGCCCAACTGCGCGAATCTCAGCGAACAAATTCGCACCGGAAAACTCGACTTCGCATTACTGAAGCCTATCGATTCGCAGTTTCTGGTTTCGCTAGAACGAATCAATCTCGCCATGCTCAGCCAACTGGCCCTCGCCACGGCACTGTTGCTGCGATCGTTGTGGAATCTGGGAGAACCCATCTCAGCCATGCAGCTGGCATTGTTTGTGCTGTACGTCGCTGCGGGAGTGCTGTTTTTCTATTCCATGATGATGGTTACGGCGTGTTCCAGCATTTTTCTGGGACGCAATCAGGGACTTTACGACTTCTGGTTTTACATCACCGTCTTCGCAAGATACCCGCGCAGTATTTACGATGGGACCGACAGCGACCGATTCGAAAACGGTGAGATCCTGCAGTTTGGGTTTTCCTACCTCATGCCCATTCTGTTGGTCGTCACTGTGCCGGCCAGAATTATTGTCGGCACGCTGGAAGAAAAACACTGGGCGGTGGTCGCCCTGCTGAGCGCGCTGCTTGGCCTAGCGATTTCCAGATTCGTTTTCCGCTGGTCAATGAATCACTACCGCAGCGCCAGCAGTTAGCAGTTAGCAGCAGCTGCTGTCTTCGCTGCAGCAGTCGCCGCCGGGCATGATGTCGAGCCCCGTTGATTTTCCCTGCTTGGTTTCCGCTGGATCACGCAGCAGTCCTTGGCGACAATCAAATTGTGCCGCTTGTTCTAGCGGAATATTCTGCACGGAGACAATCGGAGTCATCTGGCTGGCATAGGGGCCTGAATTATAGATATTGAATGTCTTGTCGCACACCGCCGTCCGCTGTCCGCGCAACAGCTTGTGGCCGTCATCATCAATCACAGCTTTCCACGGGCCGTTGTAAATGACCGCTTGTTTGCGATCTAGGCACGGACCATCTTTTCCCTTCCACGCGCGGACTGTCAAACTGCGGAATTCGATTCCGTCGACCACTGCCCACGCTTCTGCTTGGCGACTGACAATTTCGACGCCATAGAATCCCGCAGCTTCGAAGGCTTCCAGAAATCGATCCTCTCGAAACGCTCCGCTGATACAGCCGCTCCACAGGTTCGGATTGTTCTGCAGCTCTGGGGGAACGTCTTCGTCACTGACAATGTCACTGATGATTGCGCGACCGCCTCGTTTCAACACGCGAAAGACTTCCGCAAACAACTGCTGACGATCTTCGTTGCGGACCAAGTTCAATACGCAATTCGAAACTACGGCGTCCATGCTATCGCTGGCGACCAACGGGGAGGCCTGCCGCAGGCGCGACGCTTCTTCATCTGCGGCCAACCAGTCGGCCGCAGAACCGACAGGGTTCTGCTGCAGATAGGTTTCGAACTGTTCCATATTCAGTGCCAGATCCTGAATGCGGCCCTTGCGAAAATCGGTATTGTGATAGCCGATGCTGTTCGAAACTTCGGTCTGATACTGCTTGGCGAGACTTAGCATTTCATCGTTGATGTCAACGCCGACCACATAGCCTTCGGGACCAACCACTTGAGCCGCGATATAGCAAATTTTGCCTCCGCCAGATCCGAGATCCAGCACGTGATCGCCGCGTTCCAGATGTTTCGAAGGGTCTCCGCAACCATAGTCGCGTTCAATGATTTCTGCCGGAATCACTTTCAGATATTGGGCGTCATAATCCACTGGGCAACACAGGGCAGGTTCGGCTGCCTGAGCGGCGGCTCCATAACGATCGCGAACCGCAGCATCGACGTTCAGGGAATCACTGGTTGCAGACATAATAACCACTCTCTTGGCGTGCAAAAATAGCGAAGGGTTTCAAACGGCAATGATCAGCGTCAGGGAACGAAGCTGACTGCGATTTCGTTGATGGAATAAAATCCGTCGGCTACCGCCGACGCCAGAAGTCTGACGTCCCGCTGGGACTAAATCACCAAGAAACAACAACACTCGTCAACACCGAATCGACGGAGCTAGTCTAAACCAGTGAGACAGAACGACCCAAAGTAAAAAAAAACGGCGACGACAGTAAACACCATCGAAGCCCTTTTTAATGTTGCTTGAGCAGCTGTGTTGTGAGCGACTACTTAGGAGTTGCTGTACAGGTGCCGTCTGTTTCTGCCATGGAAGTTTTTTGTTCTGTGATGACCGGCCATTGAGTCGCCATTTCGGCATTCAATGCGGTGTACTCAGTCCATTGTTCCGGCAGGTTGTCTTCGTGGAAAATTGCTTCGACGGGACATTCCGGAACACAGGCTTCGCAGTCAATGCATTCATCAGGATGAATCACCAGAATGGATTCTCCTTCATAGAAGCATTCGACCGGACAGACAACAACGCAATCGGTGTACTTGCAGTTGAAGCATGGTTCAGCGACGACGTGGGTCATTTCTCTACCTTTCAGAACTATTAAGTGTGATCGGAGACTGTGATCAGCTCCGAACGGTTGTGATATTTTGAGCGTGACTGCCGCATTTTGCTACTGAAGCGACTTGGCAAACAGTAAAGCTCAGCCGACACTGGGTTTTACGTGATTGATGTCGACCATTTCCATCGAGGTTTCCCCTTCAAAAGTATCGCGAGCAAATTGAGACTAGGTCTCGATCCTGTTTACGGCGAAAAGATGTAGCAATCTGCCAGTATTCGGTGTCAACGTCCTCCTTTTCCGCTTAATCGTTGTTGTTCTTCGAGCCGGTCGGCGTCGATTTCCAAGTCAGCGTTGCTCATCGAGCGGATTCTGGTCAGAATAGCGCTGGTTTTTCTTCAGGTTTGAACGTTTCGTCCCGAAATTTGCTGTTTCACCAATCCGCCATGCCTTTGACCGATAAAGACAGAATTCTGATCAACGATCTGCTGTCCGGAACAACCGGGGCGTGGAATACGTTTGTGGATCGGTATGCGAACCTGATTGAGCAGGTCATTAGTCATACCACTCATGCCCACAGCCTCAAATTGAACCGACACGACATCGACGATCTCACAGCGGATGTCTTCACAACATTGCTGGACCGAAACATGGGAGCCATCCGCGGCTTTCGCGGGCGCAGTTCGTTTGCAACGTATCTAGCAGTTGTTGTTCGTCGAGTGGTGTTGCGAAAACTGACACAGCGTCGGTACCTGCAAGCTTTCGGTCATGTTCAGGCACATCAAGCGAGTGTGGCAGAAGCAACGGATTCCAGCGCCAGCCAGCGAGTTGACGAAAAGGACGAAGTCGATTCGCTGATGCAGCAGCTGCCAGAAAGCCTGCGACCGATTGTCCGGATGTTCTACCTCGACGGCAACACGTACCAGCAAATCAGTCAGCGCCTGAGTATCCCGCTGAATTCCATCGGCCCCACGCTGGCCCGCGCGAAGGCGCTGCTGCAGCAAACTCGCAAGCCTTCCCCCTGACGCGATCGCGTGCTCCACGGACAACGTTCATGCAGCTGAATCGATTCTACAACTTCGGTTTCACACTCCTGATTTTCTGCGGCTTCGCGACCGGCGATATCTTCGCTCAGGACGTTCAGCGAGGAGTGGTGCGGAATACCGCCAACGCTAGTCCGGGTTACACGCTGATCGCGCCGTTCGGCGGTCAGCAAACGTTCCTCATCGATCTGAACGGCGACGTCGTTCATTCATGGACAACCGAACGGAACCCCAGCCAAGCGGCCTACTTGCTGGACGACGGTTGTTTGTTGCGGACAACCAAGATTCCCAACGTGACGTTCGATGTCAAAGGCGGACCAGCTGGAGGGATTCAGAAGTTCAGCTGGGATGGACGGCTGCTGTGGGATTACGCAATTTCCAGCGAACGCCGATTGTCTCATCACGACATCGAACCGTTACCCAACGGAAACGTGCTGGTTGTCGCATGGGAACTCAAAACGAAAGCGGAAGCAGTGGCCGCAGGCCGCGATCCGCAAAAGATCGCCGGCGACGCGTTGTGGCCGGAAGTCGTGCTGGAAATTCAACCCGCTGGTTTACGTGGCGGCAACATCGTTTGGGAATGGCATCTGTGGGATCACCTGGTGCAGTCATACGATCCGACAAAAGCAAACTTCGGTCAGCCGGCAGACCACCCCGAACTCATCGACATCAACTTCGTCGAACGCCCCATCGCCGATTGGATTCACATGAATTCCATCGACTACAATCCGGAGCTAGATCAAATCCTGCTGTCCGGCCGCACGTTCGACGAAATCTGGGTGATCGATCATAGCACCAAATCGGATGCCGCGGCCGGTCATTCCGGCGGACGTTCTGGCAAAGGGGGAGACCTATTGTATCGGTGGGGCAATCCGTTTGCGTATTTTGCGGGCACGCCGTTCGACCAGGCGCTGTTTGGGCAACATGATCCTCATTGGATTCCGAAAGGACTGCCAGGAGCTGGCAACATCCTGATCTTTAACAACGGCAGTGATCGCGACGAACGCCCTTTTTCTACGATCGACGAATTGACGCCACCGCTGGCCGAAGATCACAGCTATGAGCGCACGCCCGGAGAACCATTCGGCCCCGGCCAGTTGTCATGGACGTATCAGGATCGAGACCGTCTGTATTCTCAACGCGTGTCCGGAGCTCAACGACTTCCCAACGGCAACACCCTGATTTGTGCGGGCGAAACGGGCCATGTGTTTGAAGTCACGACGACAGGAGAAGTCGTCTGGGACTTCCACAACCATCTGGGAGCTCCCGCAGACACCGACGCGACGGACAACGCGAAGAACGACGCCCCCTCAAATCGCGGCGGCCGCGGCGGCGCGTTGAACGGCGTGGCCATGTTTCGAGCCACACGATTTCCGCCCGGCTATCCAGCCTTCGTCGGTCGAACATTCAACCGCGTGATCGCTAAATAAGTCCACACTTAGCAGTTCGCCGTCTGCCACTGGTACCGCACATGCAAAACCTTGATCGGGAAGCAACGCCTGTTCGCCGATTCATCCCCATCCTCGCGTTGATAGTGGCTGGCGAAGCGATCTTTTTTTTGCCGTTTGTATTGCCCCGTCTTTTCCGACCGACACTGTTGGATGTCTTCAACCTGACCAACCTCGAACTGGGGTTCGCCTTTTCGGTTTACGGCGTCGTTGCAATGCTGGCGTACTTTCCCGGTGGGCCACTCGCGGATTGGTTTTCGGCGCGAAAGCTAATGGCGTCCGCGTTGTTCGTAACCTCGCTTGGCGGCTTGGTGATGGCATCGATTCCATCGCTGGCGGGACTGAAGCTGCTGTATGGTTTCTGGGGCGTCACAACGATCTTGTTGTTTTGGGCCCCGCTGATTCGAGCAACGCGTGAGTGGGGCGGGACCAAGCTACCCGGTCGCGCCTTTGGGGTACTGGACGGCGGACGCGGGCTGGTGTCTGCTGCCATTGGCAGCGGAGCGGTGGTGCTATTCGCCTTTTTTATGCCCCCAGAAGTTCACAGTGCGACGCCTGCCGAGCGGGCGAATGCTTTACGGCAAGTGATCTTTCTGTTTTCGGGGATCACTTTTGCCGTCGCCATAGTCGTATGGTTTGCGTTACCTCGGCGAAGCGAACCGTTCAAAGAACTCAAGACCAAATTCCAGCCACAAGGAGTCGGCCGTGTGTTAAGAATGCCGACAGTGTGGCTTCAAGCAATTGTGGTTGTCTGCGCATACGTTGGATACAAGGGTTTGGATGATATTTCGCTGTACGCACACGACGTTTTGGGTTTTGACGAAATTCAAGCGGCCAGAGTCGGCACGCTTTCGATGTGGGTTCGGCCTTTCGCCGCGATCCTTGCAGGCTTGCTGGCCGATCGTTTTGGCGTTGCCCGGATGACGATGCTGAGTATGCTGGTCTTCGGAATTGGCAGCGGTGTGATGGCCACAGGCGCATTTCGTCCCGGCATGACTGTATTCTTCTTTGCGATCTTGATGTCCACCAGCGCAGCGGTGTTCGCGTTGCGAGGGTTGTATTACGCGATGATGGAAGAAGGACGTGTGCCGTTTGCTGACACTGGCAGTGCGGTAGGCATCGTATCGGTCGTGGGATACACACCGGATATTTTCATGGGACCACTGATGGGCGTCTTGCTGGATCGCTGGCCGGGTGAGATGGGACATCGATACGTCTTTGCGTTACTCTGCTTCTTCGCGATGGTTGGTTTGGTCGCATCGATCTTCTTCAGACGCACTGGCGTTGCCGCAGCTGATGGCGGACAACAGCATCGGCAGGGTAAACAAGGCAATTGAATTGAGCGATCACGGATGGCAATCTTCCACATGTCGATTCTTCCCCATATTTTGCTTGAAGACGACTTTCAGCGGTCTACCATCGGGCCTAGTTGTAAAAGATGGAGCGAGTCGGTTGTGGGGACGCGGTTTAAGTGCTCTTGCAAGGCGCTTGATAACCTGTTTTTCCCCTGATATTGGCTGCACATTCACTCATGACGCAATCTCAATGCTTGGACTTGAATCAGTCTGATTCTGACTCACTGAACACGACCGAACAGACCCCGGGTTTTCGAAACGACGTACTTGTCGGATTGTCCAAGCCGAAGAAAGAGCTTCATTGCAAGTACTTCTACGACGAACGCGGCTCGCAGCTGTTTGATCAAATCTGCGAACTGCCCGAATATTACCCGACTCGAACAGAAGCCAGCATTATGCGGCACAATGCCGACGCGATCGGGAATAGGATCGGTGACGACGCCGTATTGGTCGAATACGGCAGCGGTAGCAGCACCAAAACTCGCCTCTTGTTAGATCATCTGGTCGATCAACGTGCTTATCTGCCGGTGGACATTTCTGACGAGCATTTACTGCGAACCGCCGATCAATTGCGACTCGATTATCCCGAACTGGAGATCGACCCGATTGTCGCCGATTTCACCATCGGTTTCGATCTGCCCGACGCCTATCGAACCACTCCGGTGACCGTTTACTTTCCCGGTTCAACGATCGGAAATTTACGCCCCGATGCGGCGGTCAACCTACTGTCCGAAATTGCCAAGCAGTGTCATTCTGGTGGAGGATTGCTGATTGGTTTTGATTTAGACAAATCGCCTCAGACTCTGGTCGCGGCCTACGATGATTCGGCCGGGGTGACAGCAGAGTTTAACCTGAACTTATTAAACCGAATCAATCGCGAACTCGATGGTGATTTCGATCTGGAACAATTCTCGCACGTGGCGGTTTATAACCAAAAACACACGCGCATTGAGATCTATATCGAAAGCCGGATCGAACAGACAGTTGCAATCGGGGAAGTCGACATCGCGTTCGCTGCGGGCGAAAGGATCTTTACGGAGTATTCACACAAGTATTCCATTGATCAATTCACGGCGATGGCTGGGCAGGCTGGTTTTGCGAAGGATGAAGTCTGGTCGGACGAAAATGAACTGTTCGCCGTTATGCACCTCAGCGTGCAGTAGGCCGCATCCGTTTTTATTTTGGGGCTGAAGCCTACGTTTCGTCAGGCAACAACCGGGGCTAACAATGCCAAGAATTATTGCCACCCCCAACACCTAATAGGTTCACCAGCGCATGCCTGAAACCCAACCAAACTCCAACGCCTTCCTGTCGTCTGATCATGCCGCGTCCGACGATATTCAACAGCCATGGGACCAAGACAATCAGCAATGGTGGGACTGGTACATGTCGTTGGCGGAAAACTCATCCGAACCACAAACGGATTTGGTGACGCTGCCGAAACCGCCTTCGCATCCAACACCCAATGCCGATGCGATGCAGCAGGAGCTTGATCAGGCGTTCGAATTAAGTTCGGAGCAAATTGCATCGTTTCAGACCAACAGTTTCATCAAATTCAAAGACGTCTTGAGCCCCGGCTTGCTGACGCTGCTGCGAAACGAACTGGCCACCCTGCTGAATGCGGCCGGCGATCAAATGGGCAGTCGTTTTGGTAGTTTGGAAATGATGTGGCCCGACAACGAGATCATGCGGGCACTGGTGTTTAGCAAGCGACTGGCACGGATGGCAGCGGAACTGCTCGGTGTGGAAAAGATTCGGCTGTATCACGACAACGCGCTGTCCAAACAACCCGGCTGTGGTCGAACCCCTTGGCATTATGACGCACATCATTTTCCGATTGCGACGCCAGACGTCTGCACGGTCTGGATACCGCTGCAGGCAATCCCTGCGAACATGGGGCCGCTTGGTTTCGCCGCAGGAATGAACCTAGTCGACATGGTTTCCGACATCCCGTTCAACAAATTCGACACCAGCTATGACACACGAATCATTGAGCGGTTCCGGGAGCGGAAGGTTCGCATCAACAACACACCGTTCGATCTCGGAGAAATCAGCTTCCATCACAATTTCAACTTCCACACTGCGGGCGGAAATTTGACCACCACGCCGCGGATGGTGTTGGCAACGACATATTTCGCCGACGGCGCGAGAGTGATCGACGCTCCGCACATGGTCAACGGCGACTGGCAGCGGTTTATGCCGGGACTGAATCCCGGTGACCTGATCGATACGCCCAACAATCCGATTCTGTACTCTGCGTCGTCCAATTCGTAAAACGGCGTGCTTGGCTGTTTAGCGGTTTAGGTATTCACCAGTTGTTCCTTCTTCCCGTTCACGAATTAGCTCCCAATGTCATCCGAAACTCCCTCGATTTCCACCTTCGATCGCAGCTGCCAGCATTGGAGCGAAGACGGACGGCTGGGGATGGAAGCTTTTTATCGTTTGGCCGCCAAAGACTATCGACGCCTTGCCATAAGCGTCAAATGGGTCGATGTGATCGCTGTTTTGCGGGCACAGTTTAGTCATCGTTTGCGAGTGCTGGATGTGGCTTGCGGCAGCGGGCAGTTTCCTTTGGCGCTGCAGCAATACGGCGGGTGGGGGGCGAATAGTCCTGCCGCCGGAGATCTGACGATTCCCTACACCTTGCTGGATCCGTCGCAGTTTTCGATCGACACCGCAAAACAGAAATTGCAGCCGCCTTTCGCGGCTGCTGATGAGCTGTTATGCACGGCGCAAGAACTTGACGCTGCGTCGGATCCCTTTCCGATCGTCTGGGCGACTCATGCGTTGTATTGTGTTCCGAGTGAAGAACTGGAACTCGCGATTAAAAAAATGGTGGCGGCGACTGACCTCGCAGGCTTGGGGTTCATTGCTCACGCCAGCGAATCCGCGCACTATCTGAAGTTTCACCAAGAGTACTTACGTTCGAAGCATTCCAGCGGCTCAGTGCCTTATTGCACGGCTGAAGAAGTGATGGCAGCGTTGCAGTCACAGATAGGCGCTGACCGATTGTTTTTTCATGCCATCGATTACGATGGGACCGTCGATCTGGACGACAAGGAAACTGCGGAACGTTATCTACAGCGATGCTTGTTTGATGACGACCTGACACTCGACCAAATGCTGGCCGACGAACATTTGGCACCGTATCTGCGTGATTGCATGGACGAGCCTAATGGAGTGTGGCGATTCCATCAGCGGACATGGATGATGTTCTACGGCGAACAGGCATCACGAGCATCAGATTGGATCCACGACGTCGCCGATTGATGGATCACAAAGACATCTACCGGGTGCGGTGCAAGCACCTTGCCACCGTCGACACGGCTGATTGATTGCAGATAGTCCAACACGCTGCGGCGAATCGGGTCTGATAAGTTTTCACAATCTGACTGGACGATAAAGTCAAACGTCAGCCGCCCGTTCGAGCAGTCGCTGTCGAAACAAGCGGTGATGTCGACTTCCGCATCCAGTCGCGAGCGTGTGAATGAGATCCCTGTTTTTTGCAGGTGTTCGTCCAAATCCGCACTGAACCAGATGAGATTTTTGAATTGGTCCTGCCAAAAGCAATCGGCCAACAGATTCAATTCGCCTTTGGGAGCCTGAAAAATGACCAACTCACCATCTTCGGCCACGTGCTGAATCAGCGTTTGCAACGACGCAGCAGGTTCAGCGAAGTAGTACATCGAATGGACGACGTGCGTCAAATCAACCAGTTGATCATGCTGGTACGATTCAACCGTTTTTTCAAGCACCGATAGTTCAGTCGACGCGAGTTTCAAGTTGCGGAATTCATCTCGAAAACGACTGCATGCGACGGGGTTGGGATCGATCCCTGTGTAGTGGATCATGCCACCAGAGCCCGAAGTCTCGATCTGATTGTTCAGCGTCTTGATCAACGGAAGGTCCAGTATCCCGCTTCCACAACCAACGCTTAGAACGCGAAACGTATTCCGCTGGCCCCCCGCTGTATTCAAACGACGTTCGATCTGATCACCGCCAAACCGCTGCAGCCATTCAAGGATTTGCGTCTGCTGATTGCTCTGCCCTTCGAACCGTTCGTGCGATTGATCGAATCGACTATCAGAGAGTGGACTTGGTTGACGATCGCGTAAGCGACGCTGCAGTTCATTCAGCATTGAGTCTGTAGCTTCGTTCAGGGTTAATCGGATCAAGGTGATCTGACAAGGCGCGTCGAATTCTTCTCAGCGGGCAAGCCAACTCAGATCATGAAACCCGAAAATGCCGGAGTTCCGACTTTGTTAGCACCTTAGCCATTGGGTGGCGTCACAGCAAATCGCTGTTGAAATTCAGCGCGCGTATTTGACCTTGGAAACGGTTCTGCCGGGATTGGCAGCTGCAGGAATTCGCACAGCGGTGGCCACCCATCGGCCACGTCAAAAATCAGCAGTTGTGTGTCAGCAAAAGCGGCGGCAACGCTGTGGTTGTGCTGTTCGTAGGTCTGGATCGCGAAGTCTTTGTCCAAAAATCGGCCCTGAAACATGGTATCCAAAATCAGCGTGCGCGCCATCTTCTGCACCTGACGATGAGCTTCATCAGGCGCGTGTTCGAGGTGTGTCATCGCTTGGTAAATGGTTTCCAGACAGCTGTCATACCACGCCTCAGAATCTCGAACGGTCAGAATGTACTTGGCATCCGGAAAGCACTTTTGCAATGGTCGCCAAAAGTGACAGGCCGGGCAATCCGTGGTGGCCGGGAAGTCTGCAAAGATGGTGCTCCAGTCGGTACCGTCTCCCTGCGTTTCCAGCGCCGACATCCAGAACGAAACATCATCCGGTCGACCAAACACCTCGATCATGTGATAGCAGGGGCCCAGTTGCAGGGCTTCCAAAGCGAACTTCAGAGACATCGTCCCGGTTCGCGAATATCCCAATCCGATGACGTTTAACATAGCATCTTCAGTGAATCCCGCTCAGAAATACAGCTTCACACCGCTGCGCCACAGGCTGAGTTTAACACCAAACAACCGGGAGGCAATCGCGAGGCCGCTCTGGCTGTAACCTTTGTGCTGCAAGTCTTTAACCACGAATGGACACGACTGCGATCTGTACAGCAATGGATCGAAGATCCTCCTCAGCCGCTTCCGTTCGTCGGGCAATCGGCACACAATTGCAATAGGCAGCCTCAGATCTCGCCAAGTGTATCGTTGCGTCGCTTATTGAGCGGAAAAGCGGGGCCACCGCCCCTTACTGTGACGAGGCTGGACCACGCGAGTGCTGTTTTCGTCGATCAAATCAAAACGCGCGTGCTTCTTTCATTCAGACCGGAATCCAAGTCTGTCAAATTCGTCACCACGCTCCGACCATCGCAAGATTGAAACACTGGAATGGCTCATTCTGATGTCTGCATCCGGCATGGACGTGGACGTCGAGAACTTGGATCTGGACGACATGCCGGACGCACCGCCGGCAGGCGCGCAAGACACCGAGTCGGAACCTGATCTGCCAGTCGATTTTCTGCTGCCGGTGGAATTCACCGATCCGCGAATCGCCCAGTCCGGCGTGGTCGGCAGTGAAAGCGAAGCCGGCGTAAAGATCGAACAAATCGAACAAATCGACGAGAGCGACGAGAGCGATGAGCAAGAACTCTTCCCTCTACCACTTGAAGGCAAGACCGACGGCGAAGTATTCACAGTGGACGGCGAGCTGGAAACACTGCCTGAGTTCCTGCTGGTGACGGCGGCTGGCGAAGACCTGAACGTCACTGCGGCGGCGGACTCAACCGGCGCAAATGATGCGCCCGCTGACGCCGCAACAGCAACAACACCGGCGCCTTATTCGCAGTACATTGTCCTGAATGGCTTAGACAACGCTGCTGTCCTAGAAGACAACGGCAACTTGGCCGACGACCTCGTCCAACTGCGTAGCACCAACGGCACGTTCGACACCACCGTGTTTCGGCTGCCCACAGATGTGCTCGTGATTGAATTGGGAGGCGGCAATGACAGCTTGGTCGTTCAAGGTTTGGAACTCGGTTCACTCACCGCAAACGTGTTCATCAATGGGCAGGGCGGCGATGATGCGGTCAACCTGCGAGGCCTGCAGACAGTCAACGACGTTTACGTGACTGACATGGAGGGCGACAACAGACTGGATTCCGTCGGCCTAAACATCGGCGGCAATCTGTTTGTCAGTGATGGCGACGGTGATCAAAACGCATTCATTGGTGGTACGGTGAATGGCGATGTGAACATCAGCAGTACCAACGGCGGCAGCGAAATAACTCTCGGCCGCGCTGGGATGGGAACCGCAGCAGCAGCTCGAATTCACGGTTCGGTCACGATTGCCAACCAAGGCACCGGCTCTGACAGCGTTCGATTCAGTGGAGGGATCAGTGGCGACTTTTACATCGACGCTGGCGACGGGGACTTTGAGCTGCGTTCTATCTTCTCCTCTGTCGGCGATTCGTTGTTTGTGAATGTTGACAGTGGCGATTCGACCATCTTCCTCGGCGACTTTAGCGTTGGCGAACAGAGCTACTTCATTAATGGAAATGGGGACACCGACACTTGGCTGACAGCGGCATTCTTCAACAACGGTTTAACAATCCAGAACGGCTTGGGCTTCGACGAATTGCGACTGGATGGGACACAGATCTTGACTGCAGAGTCCGCAGGCACACCCGGACTTCTG
>JBDNHJ010000133.1:0-93708 GCA_041688835.1 Fuerstiella sp. | reverse complement strand
TGGCCTGACGAATCGGTGTTAAGCGGCTAAGAAATCATGGTCGCGTGTATTGTTCAGGTATTCTCGATAGGCAGCGTTTCGGCGAGCGGTCAAGGACTTGCCAAGGGTGTCTTTCATCCACTTCCGGGTCGCCTTCGAATCGATGCGTCCGAAGGCGTCTCGAACTTGCTCGCGGGTCACTTGCAGGCAGAGCGTGGGAATCGCCGCGATCAGACGCGTGAAACCGCCTTTGCTGTGTTGACTGACGTTCCATCTGTTTGAATTTCCCGAACAGCGATTCGAGAACCTCCGTCGACAGCCAAGCACGTTCGCCCGTCTTCAACTTGCTTGCGGAGTGTTCGATCCATGCGATCAACTTGACGCCAATGCGAGCCGCCGAAGAATCGTCTTGCCGCCAACTCGGATTGAGTTCATCGAGGGCTTGCTCAACCAACTTTGGCATGTGTTCATCAAGCCCCATTGTGTTGATGACCCTCAACGATTCGTCAATCACTTTCTGGCATTGATTCCAGCTTGCAAGATCGTCTGCATACTCACGAAGCCAGCCGAGTTTTTCTTCCATCCGTTCATCACGGATTCCGACTTTGCAGGCACTCGGATGATTCAAGTGATAGAGCAGCATCATCGCCCACTCGAAAAGTTTTCCCACGTTCATGAATCGGCTCTTCGATCTGAGCGTTGGCGGAGCGAACTGATCCAGCTCGGTTTGCTGGACGCGATTACGCGTCAACCCGACTTCGCTGACGAAGGGTTTGAAACGTTCGCCACGACCGATTTCCTGACTCAGAGTCTGTTCCGGCGGAGGTAAGTCGTCCAGAGCAACACCGACGATCACCAGCAAACGTTCTTTGCCGATCTGACTGGAATGATCGGCCATCCACAACACGCGATCGTCCCTTGTGAACGTGTTTTGCAAACTGGCGACTCCGAGCCGACGGGGCCACTGTTTGATCGCGTCGTGCGATGGCTCGACAGAGGATCGCATGGCGAGTTGGGCGTTCGCCATTTTGAGTTTCCGGGTGTTGTCGCTCAGACGGTTCTGAAGATCCTGAACTTGTTGTTGCAGCTCATCATTCTTCGACTTCAAACGCTCAACACATTGGCTTCGCCGGTTCAACCGACGCCGCATCCCGGATCGGCTCAGAGTCGCGTCGTGGTTTTTTTTCTTGGGGGCGCCGTCGCATAATGCCACGGTGGTCGCGTTCCTTCGCGGATTGAGATTTCGTAACCCCAAGCCTAACGAATGCACGCGACCACTTTGAGATCAAAATATCCCACCTCAACTACCCAAACTCCCACCCGTTCGTCAGGCCACCCGCAGCCCCGGCAAAGGCTGTGTCAGCTCATTCGGGCTTGAGTCGCAGATGGCAATTCACATTTCAGCAATGTCTTCCCTTGCGAAAACCGTTTACGGCGTTGCTCGCTGGGACTGAATTGCTCGGCACAAAAAACCAACGACAGACGCTCGTCAATGCCAACATCGGACAGTCGACTTAGGTATTGTACCCCAAGTTCGGAGCTAGCCAGCGTTCGGCGACCTTTGTCGTGATGCCGCGGCGCGCGGCGTAGCTTTCGACTTGATCTTTGGTCAGTCGGTCGACGGCAAAGTATCGTGCTTCTGGTAAGCTGAAGTACAAACCGCTGACGGAAGCGGCGGGCCACATCGCAAAGCTTTCCGTAAGACTCATGCCAGTCGCAGCTTCGGCGTCCAGCAACGTCCACAGTTCGCCCTTGGGCAAGTGATCCGGACAGGCTGGATAACCAAACGCCGGCCGAATTCCCCGATATTTTTCGGCGATCAATTCGTCGCTGGACAGGTCTTCATCTGTGCCAAAACTCCATTCCGTCCGCGCCTTGGCGTGCAGGTATTCAGCAAAGGCTTCGGCACATCGGTCGGCCAAGGCTTTGATCATGATGGCTCGATAATCGTCGCCTTCCGCTTCAATCGACTTCGCCAATTCATCACAGCCATGACCGGCTGTCACCGCAAAGGCACCGATATGGTACGCAGGCGATTGTCCGCTGCCAGCAACAGGTGCCACATAGTCGGCCAACGATCGGAAGTCTTTTTGGCCCACGCGTTCCCACTGTTGCCTGAGCATTGGGAACCGCATCAGTTCTTGCGTGCGGCTTTCGTCAGTCCACAGGATCACATCGTCGCCGTCGGAGTTTGCTGGCCAGAAACCGTACACGGCTTTCGCCTTGAGTGTCGGGTTGTCCAGCATCAGTTTCAGTTCGGCCTGAGCATCATCGAACAGCTTCTTGGCTTCTTCACCGACGACGGCATCGTCAAAAATACGCGGATACTTGCCGATCAGCTGCCAGCTGCTGAAAAACGGCGACCAGTCGATATACGGCACCAATTCGGACAGCGGCAGATCTTCGATAATTCGCGTGCCCAAAAAGTCTGGCTGCGGCGGCTGATAACTATTCCAGTCGATCGTAAAACGATTCGCCAAAGCATGTTCATAAGACACCAGCTTCACCTGCTGCCGCTGTTCGAAGGACGCTCGAGCGCGTTCTTGAGCCGCGAGGTTCTCTTTCACGAATTTCGGCTTAGAAGCGGGATCCAGCAGAGCTTCGACAACGCCCACCGACAATGACGCGTCACCGACATGAATGACGGGATGATTGTAGGCCTGAGCAATCTTGACTGCAGTGTGTTTGGCGCTGGTGGTGGCTCCACCGACCAGCAGCGGCACATCCCAGCCTTCTTCGCGCATGGTTCTGGCCACGATGATCATTTCTTCCAGAGACGGCGTGATCAATCCGCTGAGTCCGATGATGTCGGCCTTGCACTTCTTGGCTTCTTCAAGAATCCGTTCGCAAGACACCATCACGCCAAGGTCGATGACCTTGAAGTTGTTACACCGCAGTACCACGGCCACGATGTTCTTGCCGATATCGTGGACGTCGCCCTTAACCGTTGCAATTAAAAACGTGCCGCGCGCGGAGCTGGCTTCAATATCCGGATCGGCGACCGCTTCCGCAGCCTGGACAATCACGACCGCAGCGTCGCGCGTGCCAGTGAATAGCCCGCTGTCGTTGAACTGAGCTCGATCTTCGCCCAAAGCTTTTTCGGCTTCCATGAACGGTTCCAGCCACGCCACGGCCTTCTTCATCACGCGTGCTGATTTGACAACCTGCGGCAGAAACATCTTGCCTGTACCGAACAGTTCGCCGACGACATTCATGCCGTCCATCAACGGCCCTTGGATGATATCCAGCGGCTTGCCGTATTTTAGGCGAGCTTCTTCGATGTCGCCGTCGATGTGATCGAGAATCCCTTTCAGCAATGCGTGCTTCAGTCGCTCTTCGACGCTGCCGTTTCGCCACTCGTCCGTCCGCTTTTCGCCGCCGGCTTTCTCTTTGACGGTTTCCGAATATTCGATCAGACGTTCTGTGGCATCGGGGCGACGGTTTAGTAGCACGTCTTCGATATAGACGATCAGTTCCTTGTCGATTTCGTCGTAGACTTCCAGTTGAGCCGGATTGACGATGCCCATATCCAAGCCGGCAGACACGGCGTGATACAAGAACGCCGCGTTCATGGCTTCTCGCACAACATTGTTGCCGCGAAAACTGAAGCTCACATTACTGACACCGCCGGACGTTTTGGCACCGGGGCATTCGCGTTTGATGTCCCGCACCGCTTCGATAAAGTCCACCGCGTAATTGGCGTGTTCCTCCATCCCCGTACCGACTGTCAGAATGTTGGGGTCGAAGATGATGTCGGTTGCAGGAAACCCCGCTTTCTCAGTCAGCAGTTTGTAGGCTCGCTTACAGATGCGAACTTTATCTTCGCGAGTCGCCGCTTGGCCGACTTCGTCGAACGCCATTACGATTGCGGCTGCTCCATAACGGCGAACCAGTTTCGCTTTGCGTAGGAATTCTTCTTCGCCTTCTTTGAGGCTGATACTGTTCACGATGCATTTGCCGTGGACGCATTTCAGCCCGGCTTCGATCACGTTCCAGTCGGAACTGTCGATCATGATCGGCAAACGCATATTGTCGTCGTGCAGCAGCCACAGGAATTTCTCCATGCAACGTGGGCCGTCCAGCAGGCCTTCGTCCATGTTGACGTCGATCACCTGAGCGCCGCCTTCGACCTGATTGGCCGCCACGCTGAGTGCTTCGTCGTATTTTTCTTCGCGGATCAGGCGCGCGAACATTCTGGAACCGGTGACGTTGGTTCGTTCGCCGATGTTCAGGAAGTTGGTTTCTGGACGGACTTCGAGGTAATCGAAGCCGGAATAGGTTGACAGCCCACTGCCAGCCGACGGCTTGCGAGGCTTCATGCCTTTGACGGCTGCGGTAACACTGGCGATGAATTCTGGAGTGGTGCCACAACAGCCGCCAACAACATTAACGAGGCCGGCTTTGGCTGCCCCGACGACCGCTTCTGTAAATTCCGCCGCCGTGTTGTCGAAGCCGCCCATACCGTCCGGCATGCCGGCGTTGGGATAGCAAGTCACGTATCGCGTCGAAAGGTCAGACAGCGTTTGCAGATACGGCTTCATCTGAGCCGGCCCGAGTGCGCAGTTGAAGCCCACGCTGAGTGACGGGAAATGTTCGACCGCCGAATAAAACGCTTCCGCCGTTTGCCCCAACAACGTGACTCCACCGGCAAAGATCGTTCCGGAAATCATCACGGGGATTTCTGTGCCGCGTTCTTCGAAGACCTTCGCAATCGCGAACAGGCAGGACTTCATATTCAACGTGTCGAAGCTGGTTTCCGGCAGCAGCAGGTCCACGCCGCCATCCATCATGCCTCGCACCTGAGCGGCGTATGATTCGACCATCGCGTCAAACGGAACAACTCGCGTGCCCGGTGCGTTGGCGTTCATCGACAACTGCACGTTTGTGGGCCCGATGCTGCCCGCCACGTAGCGCGGCTTGTTGGGATTTTTCGCGGTGTATTCGTCGGCGCATTTGCGAGCCAATTCCACACCGGTTTGGTTGAGTTCTTGCACCAGATGCGACAGGTCGAATTCCTTCATTCCGACGATGGACGCATTGAAGGTGTCGGTTTCGATGATGTCAGCCCCGGCTTCGAGGTACTGACGGTGGATGCCGGAAATCAGGTCCGGTTGAGTCAGCACCAGCAGGTCGGTGGCGTTGCGGACATCGATGTGGTGATCTTTGAAACGCGCGCCGCGATAGCCTTCTTCGGTCGGATTGTTCGACATAATCAACGCTCCCATCGATCCATCGATGATGAGAATGCGTTCGTCCAGAAGTTCGCGAATGTCAGGTTTGGTTGTCATGTATGGGCCAAGGTTGGCGTATCGTAGAGTTGAAATGAAAACAGCCCGGCGAGTCGTGAAAAGCCGGGCTTTGAGCAAACTGTCGATTTGGTGAGCGGTCCGGCGCTAGCCGCCGGCAACCTGTTGGAAAACGCTAGCAAAGCCGGCGGCTAGCGCCGTGCCGCTCACGAATTCCGACTCAATCGACAGCCTATTCAAAGCGACGGATTCTAGGGATTTGAACCGCTGAGACAAACCCGTGACAGACCAAGGGTTGCCAGAAACATGGGCAATGGACCGATCATAACGGCGTATTGACGTCTAAACGCAGCCCATCCGGCGGTTTCCGGCCATCTTTGGCGCTGCAATTCTATCGACTGCCAGATTTTCATCTGCAGTAAGGTTGCAGATGGACTACGATCTTCTAGACGAAACTTGTGGCTGGCGGCGTAATTTCAACATTCTACAGGCTCTGTTGTGCAACGACTGATCCGATTTTTTCTATTAATGGCTCTTCGCGTGATGGCGGTATTGACCGTCGTGATCTGGGGAGTGTCGCAGGTGCGCGTGGTCGTGGCGAATGTTGATTGCGGAATCGGCACACTGTCTGTCACGACGGCTGCGGATGGTTTTGTCTTCGAGAGCTCAGCCCATCTTCGTGCTGCCGCTGTCGAATTCCGTGATGTTGAGGATATGCCGTCGTGGGAGGCCATGTATGAGTTCAAGTGGCAGGCCGGCCCCGACAGGAAGTCTCGGTTTTTCGGTGGGGCCTTATGGCTGCGACGCAACTTCAATGCCGTGACCATTGGCATCAAATATTGGCTGGCGCTGACCGTTCTGCTGCTGGCGTATGCAACCGTGCAGTTTTTGACGAGGAAGAAACTGCTGAGCTAACCGTGGGATAGGCTTCCAGCCTGTCACTTCTCCCGTGTTTTTGACAGGCTGGAAGCCTATCCCACCGACATTTCCACCAACCCCAACGAGAACTCAATCTGTAAGGTTGACGACCCATGATAAGTAGCGTGTCAACCGAACACGGTGATGACCTAACAGTTGCCCCCGCCCTTCGCTTTTTGAGCCTCTTGTTGCTGGCAGAAGTTTTGCTGATTGCCGCTTCATGGCCGCTGTGGACCACGATTGATCAGTTTCCAGCTGTGCCGTTGCTGGCAGCATTTTGTGCTGCGCCGGTGGTGATCGACCAGGGCTGTACGGTTGTGTTGTGTGTGTCGGCGATTGTGGGCTGCATGGCGATCGTTCGTGAGTTGGCAAAATGTCGCTCGGTGGTCTCCACCGAGATTTCTCGGCGGAGACCGCCGAGCGACAAAAACGGAAAATTCGTCGCCCCCTGTTTGTTGCTGTCGCTGCTATGCGGATGCCTGTTGGCAGTGCTGAATCAGCATCGACTGCAGCCGTGGCATTGGTTGTTTCTGCTGATTACGTTGCAGGCTCTGTTGCTGCGCGGAGCAGCTCGGCTGGCACTCTTTCGGCTCACCCTAGCGTCGATCTACGTTTTCGCCGCGGCGTCACGCTGGGGGCCGGATGTCGATTCCGGCATGAGCCGCCAAGTGCTGTCCGTGCTGCTAAAAGCGATCAATGGTGAAAGCCTGCTGCGGAATTCGTCGTTCGTGCTGGGTGGCTGCGTCGCGATGACCGTGGTTGAATTCCTAACGGGCGTACTGTTACTGACGTGCCGATTTCGACGCGTGGGTATCGCCACTGCGATCGCGATGCACGCCACGTTGATTTTCGCGCTGAGTCCGTGGGGATTGAACCACCACTTTGGCGTGCTGGTGTGGAACGCTTTTCTGCTGCTGGCCGTGCCCGTGCTGTTCGCGGGGGCCTGCCAAAATCGTGAGTTCCAGAATGGCTTCACAACCACCAAGGCGAAAATTCTGGCAGCTTTCGTCGTGCTGTTCCCGCTGTCGGGCTTGTTCGCAGTGGCCGACAACTGGTTGTCGTGGCAGGTGTATTCGCCGCGTCCAGAAGTGGTGCGGATTTATATTCACGAGGAGTTCACCGACGTTCTGCCTTCAGAACTGCGACCGTTTGTTGGGCAACCCGCGCCTCTGGATGTGTGGTGCCCGGTGCGGATTGATCAATGGTCACTGCAGGCAACTTCCGTCCCCCTGTATCCGGAAGACCGATTTCAACTGGCCATCGCGGGGCGGCTGATTGAGATCGTCGACGATCCGAACGCAATCAAGATTCTGATAGACGAACCGCATCAGCAGCCATGGCGAAAGCGTCGTACCCAGACCATCGATCGCGCGGCGCTAGGCGATCGGGTTTCGCAATTTTTGTTCAACGGCAACTGTGTTCGTAAGCCATTCACGCGAACGCGGATCGCAGAGCGATGAACTTTGAAAGAAACGCTAAAACCCTTGAAACAAAGTATTGGTCAAAAACATCTGCCTGACAATGTTTCTGTCCGAAACTCATGAGTGAGACGACGCCCTGAAAACCGCTTCACTTCGTGGGGCCATCGCCTAATAATCAATGGTCGTGGGACGCCCCCCCCTGACTTTTTCGGGGCGGCGTTCAGAACAACGACTCTGACGATTGTGCAGACCACGGCAGGCTGGGCGTTCGCGAAATTGCGACAGGTTGGGGAAGGTGCGGGTCTGTTGTCTTCCTGAATCATGAATTTGCCGCCCGCTACCTCGCCAAATCTTGATCGTTTGGCGCATCACGGTACGCTTAGCGGCAATGGTGTTGAAGATGTCTGTCGTCCCTGCCGGGACTGAATCGCAGCCAACGTGGTTCGTGGAGCGGTTCAGATGAAGGACGACAAATCATCAACAACTTACGTGTTCAAACAGCGACAGGCATTTCAGCCCCAGTCATAACTCTTGTTTTCTCATCAGGCGGACCTCAGTGAAGCTCGGCTGGCACTTCAATAAGGTGAATCCGCGGTTCAAAAACCGTGAAGCGACTCAGGGCGAATTCTTCGCCGCTGATACGGAACTACGTGCTTTTGTTCGAGAAGCGATTCAGAACTCATTGGACGCCAAACGCCGCGACACCAAAGGGCCGGTCGCTGTGCGAATTTTCCTGTCCGGAGAAAAACACGCCTTGAACCCCGATCGTGTGAAGCCCTATTTTCGGAATGGCTGGGCTCACTTTACGTCAGAAAAAAGCGGACTGCGGGACGTTCCCGCCAAAGACGAATCCGTCCGCTATCTGGTGTACGAAGACAGCGGAACCACGGGGCTGACGGGGGATGTCAGTCAGTATCACGAGGTTCCCGACGCACGAAATCCGTTCTATTATTTCTTTCGTGCGGAAGGACAGTCGAATAAGTCGGATGCGGATCGTGGACGTTGGGGGCTGGGTAAGTTTGTGTTTCCGCGATCCAGTCGGATTCGTTCTTTCTTTGCGGTCACAGTGCGTCAGGATGATGGCCAGCGACTGTTGGTCGGTCAGGCAATCCTGAGGTCTCATCAGGTGCGTGATAAAAACTACACGCCCGATGGATGGTTCGGTCGCAAAGCGGGCAGCAACGGTGTGCAACTGCCGATCGACGACGCCCAATTTATCGACCAGTTCGAATCCGATTTCTGCCTCGAACGCAACGGCGAAACCGGCACTTCGGTGGTGGTCCCGTTTTGCGACCCCGATTGGACGGCCGACCAGATCGCTCACTGCGTCACAGAAGACTACTTTCAGCCGATTCTGAATCACGAACTGGTGGTCACGGTCGAAGGCCCGAACAGCCAGCTGGTTGTGAGTGCCGATTCCATCTTTGATGTGGTCAGCACTTTTTCACCGACACATCAAAGCCTAGTGAAGCCGCTGCTGGAGCTGGCGGTCTGGGGCATGGACCGTCGTGCCCAAGGCATGCCGTTGCTAAACCTCTTGGATCGAACGGCTCCCGCCAAGTGGTCGAAGAAAATCTTCGACGACGATATTTTCGATGAAGTGCGAGGCCTATATTCGACGCATCAAAAAATCGCGATACGCGTTCCGTTGATGGTTCGTCAGAAGAATGGCGACGACCAGGTGTCTCACTTCGATGTCTTCATGGAGCAGGCTGAAGGCTCGCACCTCAAGCGACCGTTGTTTATTCGCGAAGGCATTTTGGTTTCAGAAGTGCGTTGTAAGTTAACACGAGATCTGCGCGCGATGGTCTGCGTCGAAGACGCCCCGTTGGCACGCTGCTTGGGCGACGCAGAAAACCCGGCGCATACCGATTGGAGCGAATCTTCGTCGCACTTCAAAGGCAAATACATCAACGGTGCGGCGACTCTGCGTTTTGTGAAAAACGCAGTGTCTGAAATCTGCCAGATGTTGGCCTGTGACCCCAGCGAAGAAGATCCACGACTGCTGTTGGACGTATTTTCGATTGCCTCCGACGACAATCGGCAGGGCTTTTTGGTGGATTACGAAATGTTGCAATCTGCGGCTCAGAAGGCGGCCAAACGCAGCCCGCGCGAGCTTTCTGGACCAGCCAAACCGAAGCCGTTTCGAGTCCGACGGCGCAAGGGCGGTTTCAGAATCTTTTATGGAGACCGTCGCTCCGAACGACCACAAAAAATCGAAGTCAAGGTTGCTTACGACCGGCGCAACGGCAGCCCGCTGCGGAAATATTCGGCCGAAGACTTCAACCTCAACGCCGCGCCGATCAAATTCACTGCGGAAGGCGTGGAGATTGAATTCATAGCGGGCAACCACATGCTGATGCACATCACAGAGCCGGCGTTCGATGTGGCCGTAACCGGGTTCGATGCGAATCGTGATTTGTATCTGGATGTCAAGGTTCGCAGTGATGAATCGTCGTCGTCCACTGATCGCCAGAACGGGAAAGGTTAGTCGACATGCCACGATTGAACTTTACCGGTCGTCGCCGGATCGCTCAGGATCACGTCAAAATCAGTCTGACCAACGACAACGGACAGCACTTGTTTTCTGCTCGAATGAGTCTCGAAAGCTACGGCTTTCCAGCCACGGCGGCTGTGATTGTCGAAGCCTATCGACAGCTAGAATTGACTCGCTTCGAATTCGGAACCGTGACACGCCCGATACCGCCGCCGAACTGCCGATTGACGGATTTTGGCACGCTGGATGGCGTCCGCTTTCGAGTGAAAGTGGTTTCCAACGACGAACCTCGCGGGCAGTTACTGGGGGTCGCCGATCGAATTTACCCGACGGATGTGGCTCTGGATCGCACGCGTCGGATTCCACTGATCACCGTCAAAGGCCACGATCTGGGGCGCGAAGTCTGGCGGCTGGATTTTTCTGACGAACCCATTTTGCTGGTGAATTATCGCATGGCCAACAAGCACACTTTAGTGCGGTCACCGATGTTTCAATCGTTGGTGATCCCGGAAGTGCTGCGGTCGATTTTGACTCGCGTTCTACTGATCGATCAGTTTCGCTACTTTGAAGACGACGACGACTGGGCGGCGCGGTGGTTAAGATTTGCGGCCTCGTTTCCGGGGGCGGGAGACGTTCCGGAAGACGCTGATCCTGAGATGGATGCCGAATGGATTGATTCCGCAGTGTCGGCGTTTTGTCAATGGCGGGGCACCGATCGATTGTTCCGTGACTTCTGGCGTGATTCCGAATTGGGAACGTAGGATAGCTTTAAAGAGAACGGAAATATGCTGGCACGCAGACTGACAAAAGAAGGCATCGAACGTTTCGAGAATTTTCTGGAACGACTCCGCGACAATCCGAATTCGCGACTGCCGACACATGCGCTAACGGACGAAAAATTGTCTGAAGCTGTGGACGTCCGAATTCAGGTGGAACCAATTGCCGCGGGCACGCGGATGGAGGTTGCTGAACATGTGTTTCAATTGTTGCGACGTGATACAGAAACGCTTCGAATCGACAAAGGGTTTTGGTGTTGGTTAAGTCTGTATTGGTTCAACGAGCTGTGTCCGGTGGTGGCGGGCGAGCGTGTGCCGGGGGATCGCTATCGTTGGATTGCGGAAATCGATAACACTCATCGCGCGTATCGACATCTGCTGGCGGGACCGTATCAAATCTATCGAGCTCATCGTGACGACCCCGATCGTGCTCGAGCATTTCTGTGTGGACCGCTGCATCAACTGGGAGAACTACTGGCACAGATCGCGTCGCGGCCGTCACTTGTCACCTGCAAAGCGGTCGCCGGAGCGGCCACTCGACTGTACTACGATGCCCCAGCGGATCGGCTGCGGCGAGGTTCCAGCGGAAAAGGGGCCGGCAGTGCAAGACGGTTTGCGGATATTCTAAGCCAGCTGGACCTGACTTGGGACTTGCATTCGCTGACCGTGGAACAACTACTGGCACTGCTTCCGGATGAATTTGACCGTTTCTTGAAACGCCAGCCCGTGCATCGCCAATTGCTGCTGATTGAATAGCGTCTGCCAGGGGCTCGGGAAACAGCAAATTTGCTCCATGGTCGTGCGTTTGTCTGGAACGCCTCAAACGCAAATGGCCAATCTGCAGGCCAAGCGTTACAATGTGCCGGCGGGATGAGAGTTCGACGCATGTGCAGTCAGTGCGACTGCTCAGCTCGCGCTGCACGCAACGCTGGAGACGAGTCATGCTGGTCAATTCGCTATCGAAAACATCTGTCACAAGATTGACCCGACCAACAGCGCGCCGAGGCCTCGCTTTGCTGCCACTGCTGTGCCTCGCGAGTGGCCTTGTTTGTGTGGCCGATGAAGCGGCACGGGACGAAGACGCCACGGGTGTCGACGTTGTGATCAAGGATATGCGGCTGGCGTTGATTCCCCAAGCGTTCATGGGGGCGGCTTCATTGCCGGGACAAATTGAATTGCAAGTTGCGGTGACAAATCGGACGCCCGCTGTTGTCGACCTGACGGCTAACATTTTTGCATGCACGCTGGATTCGCAACGCGCGCCCCTCAATCCCGCGATACAGGACGCGTTGTTTGCTGGTCAACAACAACTGGCCGCCAACGAAACGACTGAAGGCTGGTTGGCGTTCGTGATCCAGCAATCGCTGTCGGACGAACCGAAGATGACACTGTCTTGGAAGATCGATAGTGCGCCGGCGCAGTCGTCCGTTTCGTTGAATGAAGTGCTGCGGACGACAACCGGGTTGAAAGTCAGCAGAGTCGGTCCGAACAACAGCTTGGCGGTGCTGACGTTGCCTCGGCAATTGGACCACCTGAGTATTTGGTTGCTGAATAGTGAATTCCGCAAACTGCATCAGCAGGGCGTCGATCGTGTTGTTGTGGAATGCAAACCGCCGGAAGATAGCAAACCGATTTCCGCCATCTACACTAACTCCAGCACCGGCCCCGTGATGTCGTGGTTGTCATCCGCCGCATTGAACCCCAACGGCGTGCAATTTGTTGCGCGTGAAGGGGCTCCCGTTTCGCCAGTTAAGTTTCGCGAAATCTACGTGGTCGGTGCATCCCGTCCATCGCGAACGTCGCGCTATTCTTCGACTCGCCGCAACGTTTCGGTTCATCAGCCAAACCGTGAGCAGGCGATTGCTTTGGCTTTGGGGTCGGCGTATGAAGCCGTGTCAGTGGAAGAAGCTGTGGCCGACTTGCGGAATTCGGAAGCGGGCATCCGCCGCAGTGCTTTAGAATCGGTGCTAGATCGTTTGACGGCGCAACAACTACAAACTTTGCTTCACGATGCGAAGTCTGATGACACGGCTTTTCAAATCGTCGTCGCTGAGAACCTGCATCGTGTGGCTCTACCAGAAGCCAGCGTGGCCATGAACGAAATGGCACGCAGCAACACGTCAGAAATTGCGGCCGCCGCCACAAAATCATTGGTGCAATCTGTGTCACCACTGGCCACGAAATTTCTGAAACAAATCTGGCATGCTCACGCCGACGACTTGCCACGTCGTCAGGCGATTGCAGCGGCGATTATTGAGTTTAATGCGTATGGACACATTGAACTGCTGGCTGAGTTTGCCGAACAACAGCTGAGCCGATTTACAACCACCACGACCGCGACGCAGCCGACAACGGACTCAACGGAACAGCCACGTCCGGCTGCTGCGACTTATGGCCATGATGCTGCGTCTTTGAAATCGTTCCTGACGTTTTTTCGAGCTCAAGGAGACCCGAAATTCGAAGAGGCCGCACGTCGCGAACTGCTGAACATCGTCGATCCGCGGGTTCAGGATTTAGTTTTGGATTTCGTACTCGCGTCTGACCAAGCGGACGCGTCGCAGCTTGCCGCAGAATACATTCAGCAGCGACTGCAGGTTGCACCGCCCATGGGCTTGACGGCTGCGGAACTCAGCGTGCTAGAAAAGCACAACGCACTGCCGTCTACGCGATCATTCACAACGACACTGCTGAAGACGATCCGGCAATATCCGGACACCCAATACGCACCCGCGCTTTTGGAATTTGCGACGTCCAACACCGGTTCCAGTACCTATCGTTCGGACGCATTTCGCACCGCCGTGCGGTGCGCTGCGGAAGACGTGATCCAGCAGATGGTCGATGACTTCGACAAGCTCGACCCCAGTCGCAAGTCCGTCCTGCTGGCGCAAATGACGTTGATGCAGCACCCAGCGACATTGGGGCTCATTGAAACTTGTCTGAAAGACGATCGGACGCAAAAAGTGGCCGTGAATGTTTTGCGTAGCAATACATCACCCGAAGCGATGCAGATTGTCATTCGTCGGCTAGACGAACTTCGAACCGAAGTGGAAGCCGCGCATGCCAAACTGGCCCGGCCAGACCCGCAAAAGCATTCTGACATCAAACCTTCTGGAGCAGTGATGCTGACGTCGGAGGACCGTGCGATCATCGAGTTGATGGGACTCTTGGTCGGCACCAGCCGGAGGTACATTCACCCCGAAGCTCGTCGCGTCATGAATCGGCTCAGGCGATCATCCGCACCCACAGTCGCACAGCGAGCCGCTGCTAGTATTCGGCAGTCTGCGTATACGATTCCGTCGGAATTGCTGAAGCAGATTGCTGCCGCTTACGAACTGCAGGAAGTCGGCGAGTATGGCAAATCGAAAGCCGCATTCTTGCAGATCGTCAAAGAAGACCCGTTCTACGTGCATGCGTACACAGCACTGGCTTCGTTGGATTTGCGAGAGGGACTTGGCGAACAGGCCATGGAGCGGTTGAAGATTGCCGACGGCATGAATCCGGAAGACATCCACACGCAAAGCATGATCGCACTGGCGGAAATTCGGATCGGCAACATCAATGGTGGGATTGAACTGGCGGAAAACATTCTTGACTCCGTGCCAGATCTGCCCACCAGTCTTCGCTGCGACACGTTGTATAATACGGCTTGCACGTATGGGCGAGCGATCGAAGTGGAGCAGGCCCCCCAACGCTTGCAGGAATATCGGTCCCGAGGAATGGCACTGCTGAAAGACTGTATTGTCCGAAAGAACGGTTTCCATGATTCCGCCCATATTTGGGCCGACCCAGACCTGAACGTATTTCATGACGAAGATGAGTGGCCCGAACTGATTGAGGCGATCAAAGAAAACGAAGTTCGGGCCTTGAATGATGATAACTAGAGGTCTTGAACCCCTCATAATGCGTTCGTCGCCCTTCGGTTATCGAGCGATTGAAAGATACAAAATGTCCCGCGTTAACAATCCCGCATTGCTCCGCACGTGCAACGGGCCGGCTGCTTCAGTTGAGCATTCCATGGCCGGTCGCGTACATCGCAATTCGAGACCGTCGGCTGCGGCAGCGCTGATCTTGGCAGTGATCGTTGGCGCAGCGGCGATGCCGGAGTGTCGGGCTCAGGATGCCGAAGTGGAGAAGGCCGTCACACGTGCTCTGGATTTTTTGGTATCGACGCAAAAGCGTCAGGGGTATTGGGAAGCAGAACAGGGCAACTATCGAGTTGCCATGACGGCACTTGCCGGAACCGCGATGTTGGCAGAAGGCTCAACAGCCACAACAGGGCGCTATTCCAAATCGATCGCGTTGGCTGTCGATTACATCCTGTCGCTCAGTAACAACAACGGGCTGATCGGTTATCGGAACGACGGTCACTATACGTACGGTCATGGTTTTTCGATGCTGTTTTTAAGCCAAGTGTACGGTGAAGAAGAAGACATTCGTCGGCGCGAAGAAATCCGCGAGGTGCTTGAAGGAGCCGTCCAATTCTGTGCCGATTCGCAAACGGATCGAGGCGGCTGGGGTTATGTGTCGGCCAAAGAAGGAGACAATTTCGACGAAGGTTCCACCTGCATTACGCAGGTTCAAGGTTTGCGCGCCTGTCGTAACGCGGGGATTCCCGTTTCGAAAGAAATCATCGACAGTGCGAAGAAGTACATTGCAGACTGCACAACCAGCAAGGGCGGAGTTCAATACAGTATTCGCGGTGGTGGCGAGCGACCGCCGATTACGGCGGCGGCGCTGGCGGCCATGTTTAACGCCGGCGAATACGACACGGAGCTCACCAGAAACATGCGCGCCTACTGCGACAAAACCATTTGGCCGGGCAAGCCCATGAAGTCAAGTTCCGGCCACTGGCACTACATGCACTTCTATTACTCGCAAGTGATCTACCGCGAGGGCGGTGATCGCTGGAACAGATACCGACGCGAAATCGAAGAGAAGTTATTGAAGGAAGCGACCAGTGGCGGAGGCTGGCCCGACCGGCAAATCGGCACGGTCTACACCACTGCGATCAACTGCATCATTCTGCAATTGGAAAAAGGCTATTTGCCCATCTACCAACGCTGAATGAAGATCAGTGCTGCACTTGATCCTCCATCAACTGCCGTGACATCGCCAGCGCTTCCACCCACTCGCCGTTGCGCGCGGTGTCGATAATATCGGTCAGGTAGGATGTTTCCCTGCGTGACAACTGCTGATTGGCCGCTGCTTCCACAATCAGCGTCTCACACACTTCCAGACGTTCGCTGTCACGGCGATTGCAGACAGAATACAGCGCCTTGGCGTGTTCATAAGTGACTTCGTTGACTTCTGCGTACTGTCCACAGCCTCGGACAAAGAACACCAAAGACACCAGAAGTGCGGCACCTGCCCCAATAAGTTTTGTTTGCTGCGACACGTTTAGTATTCCCCCACGACTTCGCCTTCATTCATGCTGGACAGCTCGGCCCACAGAATAAGATCGATGTTTTCTGAAACAAAACGGACGGACCCATCACCTAACACAATCTGGCCGCCGCCCGCGTGTTCTGAGTACATTTGGCCCACATGAAAAGTCGGAAAGTTAATCGGATGAATGATCGGAAACCCGGTAATATCCAGTTCGCCGCCGGACGGGCCGGCATGGACTATTACCATGGTCGCTGCAGCATCGGGGCCGTTTTCGGGACTCAAGAATCGAGGCGGCGTGGAGGCTCCAGGCACAACACCGACCCACGTCTTGTCGCTCAGCTTTGAAGAATGTTCCCCCAGAAAGATGGTGTTGGTCAGCCCATCCGTGACGTCGCGAAAGCGCGTCCCCGAATTTCGATAAAACGGACCATCGGCGACGCGCGAGGCGTCACCGTTAATCGAAATCGTCTGGGTGGTGAATGTGTAGATATCGGTGAAAATCGTTCCGGTTGTCGCCGAACCGCATTCGCCCCAGCAGGATTCCTGACCATGACTGGCCACATAGTGAGAACGACCGACCCTGACCGGCTGGCCATTGATCGTCCGATCTGATCCATCGGCCGCCTGAACCGTGAACGGCTCATCACCTCCGCTACTGCTGGGACACAGGAACACCGGCAGTTTGGTGGCGATGACATCGCGATGCCCTGCGTCCCACATCGGCGTGTCGAAGTTCACCGCATTGGTGACGTTGCTTTGATCCAGAAACGGCAGCAGCATCGCCGCCCAGCTCCAGCCGGGAGCTCCATCCCACGTGCCCGGATCAAGTTGAGCCCACGCTGGAGCGGACCCTGTGGAAGTCGGATAGCTGAAATATCCAGCAGGAAACATCAGGTGAACGTCGTGGTAATTGTGAAGGGCTAACCCCAACTGCTTCAGATTGTTCTTGCACTGAATTCTTCTAGCAGCCTCGCGAGCCTGCTGAACGGCGGGTAGCAACAGCGAAATCAGAATGGCGATGATCGAAATCACCACCAGCAGTTCGATCAGCGTGAAACCGCGCCGACGGTGTCGAAAGATGTTCATGGTTAGAGCTTTACCTTGAGATGAGAGTTTTTAGCCTCGGCTAACTTTCAGCAGTTTAGCACCGACTAACTTTATGGCAAGCCCACATCTGGAGTGTTTCTCAAACCGTGGAAATCCGCTAGAATGCCGTGCAATCAACTCACGCAATGCCGCCCAAGAAGAATTCCGTATGGCCAACGTCCACCAACGAACTCGATCTGATCATGCCACGGAAATCGCCGAGGATTACGTGGAAGCGATTGCGGAGATCATTGACAGCAACGCGGTTTGCCGGTCCAGCGATCTGGTGCAGCTCTTCAAAGTGACTCACGCGACGGTCAACAACACCATTTCGCGACTTGTTCGAGATGGCTACGTCACGACGGAACCGTATCGGCCGCTAGAACTGACCAGCAAAGGCAAGACACTCGCCCGCAAGTGTCGCGAACGCCACGATGTCGTGAAAGCATTTTTGCTGGCCTTAGGCGTCGGCGAAGCCACTGCAACCGCCGACAGCGAAGGCATCGAACACCATGTCAGCCCTGAAACATTGAAGGCCATGCAGCGCGTATTGAAGTCTGAAGCGTTAGCTTCAAGACCGTTCAACGAGTGTTGAACGCAGAGAGCAAGCCTAAGCTGTTAAAAACGTAGTGTTGGCACGAATATTGGCTTGCGCAATTTTTGTTCCGGACCATTCGGGCATCAGCTTGCCGTTCAGGCGAGCGGTGTGGCTTTAGCGATCGGAAAACCGCTCTCAAGGGTTCTTTTCACAAACGACGCTGGCCGTGGCTTGCAAGTTCCAGAGCGGTTTCCGATGGCTACGCCACACAGGAAGGCTGCGCCATCCTGATTCCATCGGCCGGGATCAAGCAGTCCGCTAACTCGGAGCCCGGTCGGCGTCGACGGCGTACTCCAACAGCGTTTCCATCGACACGTGTTCGATCGCTGACATATGCGTTGCTTGCAGCACAATTTTGCAGGCCCGCTTGGCTTCCAGTGCTTCCAGCCAGCGCGGCAGGCAAACGCACCAGCGATCTCCGGGCTTCAAACCCGGAAAACGGTACTCAGGGTGCGGCGTACTGAGATCGTTACCAGCCGCTTTGGAAAATTCCAGAAAGTCAGCCGTGACGACTGCGCACACGGTGTGCATTCCGTGATCATCTCCGCAGGTATCACAGGTTCCCGTGCGAAAAAATCCGGTCATCGGATCGGTGGAGCAGGGAATCATGTCGCCGCCAAATACGTTTTTCGCCATCTGATTCTTCTTCGTAGCTAGTATGTTTTCTGATTGATCTTAGCGGAACAGGACACTTCATTGAATGTCATCACGGTCGCAGCTTTAGGTTTGTCGTCCCGCCTTCAGGCGGAATTCCATGCAGATTCCGCCTGAAGGCGGCACGACGAATAAGCTGCAGAAATCAAGCGGCCGCCATGGGGCTATCTGCCAATGGCATCATCGGACAGCACGTGTCCCATCTTTTCTTTCTTGGTCGTCATGTAGCTGTTTCGATGAGCGTGTGGCGGGGCCACAATTGGAACTTGCTCAACCACTTCTAGGTCAACGCCTGAATAAACAAAAGACTCTGTCTTCTTCGGATTGTTCGTCAACAGGCGCACCTTGCTGAGCCCCAGATCCTTCAAAATCTGCAGGCCAACCATATAGTCTCGCATGTCCGCCTTAAAGCCCAGCTTATGATTGGCTTCGACCGTGTCGAGACCTTCGTCTTGAAGTTTGTACGCCTTCAGTTTAGCAAGTAAACCAATTCCACGGCCTTCCTGCGGCAGATAAACGACGGCTCCGGCACCTTCTGCGTTGATCATCTGCATCGCCAGACTGAACTGATCACCGCAATCACAGCGCAGTGAATTCAGCACGTCGCCGGTAAAGCACGACGAATGCATGCGAACCAGCGGCGCGTCGACCTTGGTCAGGTCCCCCCACACAATCGCCATGGGCTCTTGGTTTTCGTGCATCACTTGGTAACCGTAAATTCGAGGAGATCCGAAACCGCCGGTTGGAATTTGCACCTCAACCACACGCTGCACCAGTTGCTCACGCACACGGCGATACTTGATCAGATCTTCGATCGAAATAATTGGAATGTCGTACTGGCGTGAAATTTCTTCCAGTTCTGCCAAGTCAGCCATGCCGTGACCGCGTTGGCTACAGATTTCGATCAATGTTCCTACTGGCCGCAGCCCAGCCAGCTTCATCAGGTCGGTTGTTGCTTCGGTATGGCCCGCGCGACGCAGAACACCGCCGTCCATTGACATCAAGGGAGACATGTGGCCGGGACGCACAAAATCTTGTGCCGTGGCCTTGGGGTTCGCCAGCTCCAAAATCGTCCTGGCTCGATTCTCCGGGCTGACGCCTGTGCCCGCGTGAATATGATCGATGTTGGTCAGGAAGGCGGTTTTGTTCGGTGCCGTATTTTGAGTGTCATCGACCAGTGGCTTCAACTGCAGTCGCAATGCGTCTTCGGCGGACATCGGCACGCACATGGTGCCGCGACCGATTTTCAGCATAAAGTCCACTTGATCCGGCGTAATCGACTCAGCAGCGCAAACGAAGTCTCCCTCGTTCTCGCGGTCTTCATCATCCACGACGATGATCATGCGACCTTCACGGAGAGCCTGCAACGAATTTTCTATGTCTGCAAAGGGCACTGGTCGTTCCTCATGCGGTTGGTCCGCTGGCGAATAAAATGACTGACGATCCGTTGTCATTCCAAAATCGAATTCTGAAGATGATTCTGGCAACGAACGTAGCGGCTAATTTTTGATCATGTGGCATTCTAAGTGAAGTTTCGCCGGAACCGACGATCTTCTTTTAGCATTGCCGGACTTACACAATCGCGAAGCCATTCGTAGTGGACATTCGTAGTGGACATTCTACGCCGCACAATGAATTCAACAACACCCGGCCACGATATCACTAAAAAGCAGACAGATTCCCTAGAAAAGTCAACACATACTGACATATTATTTACCACTTTGTGTTCCGACCCCAGATCGGCGGCGCAGGTTCTTGACTCTTACAGCAGAACAAATAGGCTACTACTGTGATTCCCTCCGTTGCAGACGCTTCTCACTGAGTCGGCAACACATTCCCCAAACATACCCACCTGACGATGGCACGATGCCATTACCTTCCCGGAGCCGCATTCATGAAGATGCTTTCTCTTTGTTCACTACTAGTTTGCGCCTGCACCCAGACTTGGGCGAGCGCTGAAGACAGTGTTCTGGCGATTGGACCTGCCGATGACGCCGGTGTGGTTATGATCCGAAGTCAGGACACACGGCAGCAATTATTGGTGACGTTTTCACTGGACGGCAACGAAGTCGATGTCACGCGACAAGTGCAGTATTCCGTCGACCCGCTGCAGATCGTTCAAATTGACAGCAGCGGACTTGTGACACCGCAGGGTGACGGCCACGCTGTGATTCGTGCCACACGAGGAGACCAGACAGCGGAAATCCAAGTCGCTGTCTCAGGATTCGCCGCTCCTCTACCGCTGAACTTCCAAAATCAAGTGGTGCCCATCTTTAGTAAGCTGGGCTGCAATGGTGGAGGCTGTCACGGAAAATCGGGCGGGCAAAATGGATTCAAGTTATCACTGCTGGGTTTCTATCCAGAAGACGATTACGAGTTTCTGCGAAAAGAATCACGCGGGCGAAGAATCTTTCCCGCCGTGCCATCAGAAAGTCTATTGCTCACAAAAGCCACTGGGCGGACGCCACATGGTGGCGGTCGAAGAATGGAAGTCGGCAACTACGAATACCGCATGCTGACTCGCTGGATCGAACAAGGCATGCCGTATGGTCATGCCGATGATGCCACAGTGGTTGGCATTGATTGCTATCCAAAGTCACGAGTGATGCCGCAAAGCACCGATCAGCAGATTGCCGTCATCGCCACGTACAGCGATGGAACAACGGAAGACGTGACTCGCATGGCACTGTTCGAAGCCAACGATTCCGAAATGGCCGAATGCAGCGAAACCGGCATTGTCACAACGCTGGAACTCGCCGGCGAAGTCGCCATCATGGCCCGCTATCAAGGCCAAGTCAGCACGTTCCGAGCCACCATTCCGCTGGGCGCTGATACGTCGCAAATGCCAGAACCAGCCAACTTTGTCGATGGAGCCGTCTTTGATAAACTGCGTCTGCTGGGGATTCCTCCATCGGAAGCCAGTGACGACGCCACGTTTTTGCGGCGGGTGTCACTGGATATCACTGGAGCCCTGCCGTCAGACGTCAAGGTGCGAGAATTCCAAGCCAACACAGACGCTGACAAACGCAACGTCCTGATCGACGAACTGCTGGACACGACCGCCTACGCCGACAATTTTGCCAACAAGTGGAACTTTATTCTGCGGAACAAAAAGTCGAAGGCAGAAGACTTAACGGGAACACACCTGTTTCATCAGTGGATCTGGGACAGTCTGTACGAGAACAAGCCGTACGATCGCTTTGTGCGAGAAATCGTCACGGCGTCTGGAGAACCATTGGACAACCCGGCTGTCACTTGGTACCGCGAAGTCGACCAAGTCGAAGAGCAAGTCGAAGATACGGCTCAGCTGTTTCTGGGTATCAGAATTCAGTGTGCTCGCTGTCATCATCATCCATTCGAAAAATGGAGCCAGAACGATTACTACAGCTTGGCAGCGTTCTACAATCGAGTCGGCAAGAAGGCGATTCCGGGAATCGCCGGTGGTTTTCGCGATCGGCAGATTTTCCACAACGAAGGTGTGGCCACTGCCAACAATCCACGTTCTGGAGCATCATTGAAGCCGGCCGGACTGGGTGCCACCGCGCTGGAAATTCCGGCCGAAGAGGATCCGCGAGTCCAATTGGCGGATTGGATGAGTGCCCCCGAAAATCCATTTTTCGCCAAATCGGTGGTCAACAGATACTGGAAGCACTTCTTTAATCGCGGCATCGTTGAACCCGAAGATGACATGCGGGAAACCAATCCGCCTTCGAATCCTGAACTGCTGGATGGCTTGGCCAACCGCTTCATCGAATCGGGATTTGACCTCAAAGATTTGGTCAGAACCATTTGTCGTTCTCGCACCTATCAATTCAGTTCACTACCGAACGAATACAACGCCAACGACAAGCAAAACTTCAGCCGCTACTATCCGCGCCGCTTGAGTGCCGAAGCGTTGTACGATGGTTTTCATAAGGTGACCATGACCACCGAAAACTTCGGCGGCATGCCAGCGGGCACGCAAGCCATTCAACTGGCAGACACCTCAAACGGGCCGTACTTCCTAAAGGTGTTCGGAATGCCTCAAGGCGACACCGCCTGCGAGTGCGAACGCAGCCAAGATGCAAACCTTGCTCAAAGTCTGCACCTACTCAACAGCAAAGAGATTCAGGACAAGATCTCCAAGAACGAAGCCCGCGCCGCTCAGCTGGCCGCCGAAACGGAACGCAGCCATGAACTGCGGATCACTGAACTGTATCAAGTGGTTTTCGCACGTAACCCGCGTGCCGACGAAATGACAGTGGCCACCACGTACATCGAAAAGCACACGGAGAATCCCCGTATCGCTTACGAAGACATTCTGTGGGCGTTGATCAACACGAAAGAGTTTTTGTTTAACCACTAAGCAGCAAAAATCGAAACGTTTCTGTTCGGGCTAGTCTTAGGGTGCGAAAAGCTGGTGTTGACAACGATCGATCAAGGAAGCGTTTTGATTCCTTGTGTTTAGCCCTCTGGCCTGAATCGCAGATGCCCGCATCGCTCGGATGCACAAGTTGCGCAACACAAAAACTGTGTGCAAGACCCAATTTTCAACAGCTCAGGCAAGCCCGGCGGAAACACAAATTGATCGTCAAAACTCAGCAACTGGTGTTTGGCAACGCGGCGCTCTAGTAACCCTCATCGACAGCAATAAACCATGAACCGTTCTGTGCTTACCATTCTTCTGGTTGTTGTCGTGAGTCCATGGCTGGCGACGGCGAACGCTCAATTGCCGCAAATTCGCCTCACCGGAATCTTCCCGCTCGGCGGGCAACAAGGGACTACAGTCGATCTCACGATCACAGCCGGCACGGACCTTGACGAAATCAGCGAACTGATGTTCAGCGACGCCGGCCTAACGGCCACCGCGAAACTGAACGCCAACGGTGTCGCGGTCACCAACCAGTTTACGGTGACCATTGCCCCAAGCGTGCAGCCCGGACTGTATGATGTTCGCGCGCGAGGCTTGTTTGGGATTAGTAATCCGCGTATTTTTCGAGTCGACACAATCGCTGAGGTTCAGGAAACAGAACCCAACAACGCGGCCGAACAAGCCCTAGAAATTCCGCTGAATTCCGTTGTTAACGCGCGAGCCAACGCGGGCGCTGATGTTGATTTCTTTCAATTGAAGGCTGCCGCGAATCAAACGGTCGTGTTTCGCTCTGAAGCGGCTGCTTTGGATTCGTTGATGCAGCCCGTGCTGGAATTGTTTGACAGCAACGGTCGCCGAGTTGCTCAGGCTCGACGTCGAGGACAGCAGGACGCCGTGATGTTGTATACGAGCCCGTCCGACCAGACCTTGTTGCTGAAAGTTCGTGACGCTGTTTACCTTGGCGGCAACGATTATGGTTACAGAATCTGCATCGACACGCGGCCGCTGGTCGATTTCATGACGCCGTCGGTTGTGCAGACCGGCGTGGAATCCACAGTGACGCTGTACGGTCGCTATCTGCCCAGTGGACAGCCGACGGAGCAGCTGCTGCACGGAACGCCGCTGTCGAAGCTGGAAGTCAGCATCACGGCAGAAGCCAACGGTCAGCACGCCGGAAAAGATTCATCCGCTGCCGGAATCGACACCGTCATCCACAGCAAAATCGACGGCAACCTGCTGCGTTTCGGCTTGAAGTCAGCTGCTGTGCCGGCTGTGGTGGAAGCTGAAGGTTCGGATGAAGTGACGGTCGTTTCCGTGCCAGCAGATATCTCTGGCAGCTTCGAAACCGAACTTGATGAAGACGTCTTTCGTTTCGCCGCCACAAAAGGCCAACAGTGGCAAATCGATGTGCTAGCAGAACGACTCGGCAGCGCAGCCGATCCGGTTTTGATTGTCGAACAGGTGATCACAGCCGCCGACGGTACGGAAACATTCAAGCGACTGGCGCGGGAAGACGCTGGCAAGCAAGATCCTGGAGGCAGCAATTTGCCGACGTTTACCAGTGACCCTGCTCTGCTGCTGACGGTGCCCGAGGACGGACAATATCAAGTGCGATTGGCAGACCGCTTCAGAGCTTCTCAAGGCGACGCATCGTTGACCTACACGCTGTCGATCACCACGCCGCAGCCTGCCATTCGCGCGGTGATCTTTGATTCGCTACCGTCTACTGACGGCAAGGTTCCGCTGACCACGGGCGCGATCAGTCTGCGAAAAGGGGGCACCTATGATGTGCCGGTTTACGTTTACCGAACGGGAGGTCACAACGCGGAAATTAAGATCCTAGCGAAGGAACTTCCTGAAGGTCTGACCGCTGCCGACGCAGTGATTCCGGCTGGACAATCTTCCGCTACCTTGGTGCTGACGGCCGCTCCGGATGCGGAAGCCAAGGCCAGCCGCGTCTTTTTCACGGCGGTGTCCGAGAATATCCCCGAGACGAAAGTCAGCGTCGCCACGCTGGTTCATGCGGGTGCCAACGGTCTACCCCGCACAGCTCGCGTCGCCGATTCGCTGCTTGTTGCAGTGATGCAGGATGAAGAACCCTTTCATCTGACACCTGGCATGATTGACGTTCAGGCGACTCAGGATCAGCAGGTGCTGATTCCCTTGGCGTTGATTCGTCGAGCAGGCTTTGTGGACAAGGTTGATATTAGCTTTTCCGGTCAGCCAGCCAATGTGGATGTTCCCGCAATCGCGTTCGAAAAAGACAAAGATGCAGCGGTCGCTCGGTTTTACTTTAAGGAGAACGCTGCCGTGGGCCCTGCCACATTATTGATGCACGCCACAGGCAACGTTCCGTATCGCCGCAACCCGTGGCTGGCAGAACGAGCTCAGGCGAAGGTGGTGGAAGCAGCCGCTCAGCTGACGGCCGAACAACAGCGTCTGGCCGATTCCAAAGCGGCTGTCGAAGCGGGAACCAAAAGTATTGCTGTGCTGGGCGAGAAAGTGAAAACCGTGCAGGAAGAAATCAAGGTTTCCGCAATCGCCTTGGAAACACTGAAAGCAGACCTCAAGACGGCGATCGCTGGCAAGACCAATGCCACTGAGCAGTTGTTGGCTCTGCACGAAAAAATGTCGGCTGCCACAGCTGGTCTCAAAGACGATGCGGCAGGCCTTGATGCTGCGATCAAAGCCATTTCGGACTCCGCCGCCGCTGTCCAAGCCGCCGCAAAACCGGTCGAAGATTTGATCGCCAACATTCAACAATTCACTGTTCAGATCACGGCCAAGCAGCAGGAAGTCGTCGTCAACAACAAACAGATTGCCGATCTGGAAGCGTTGGTCAAAACGGATCAGCAAAAAGTGGCTACGGCGAAGGCTGCCGCGACAACGGCTGAAGCCACATTAAAGACACGCGAAGCGGAAAAAACGGCGGCGGATGACGCAGCGAAAAAAGCCGAAGAGGCCACCAAAGCGAAACCACTCAACCTCCGCACAATCGCAGTGCCGGTTCGCATTCAGGTCCACACAACTCCCGGTAAAATCACGGCTGCAGTGCCTAGTGACGGTGCGATCAAAAAAGCCACTTCCGTGGATGTTAAAGTGACGGTCGCCCGGAAGAACGAGTTCAGTGGAGCGGTCAAAGTTCAACTGGTGTTGCCTGAAGGCGTGACCAGTGTGTCATCGAACGTCGTTGAAATTCCAGCCGACCAAACAGAAGCCGTGCTGCAGTTTACTGCGGCGGCAGATGCGGCACCGGCGGATATTCCCCACGCTGTGGTTAGAGCGACTGCGGAATTCAACGGACGACAGGCCAGCTTCGACGTTCCGGTGACACTGAAAGTCACGGAATAAGCACTCGTTCATCCCCAGTGCTCAGGGCGAATTCGAGAAATCGGGCGGGCCTTCTTCTGTGTCGTTCGCAACCCTTCGGCCACTCGCCCAGCAATCGCGATGGCCGTTAAGCGGTCAACATCGACACCGCCGAGTTCCGTCGGGCCTGTGGACAGCAGCTCCATCAGCAGTTTCGCGTCGGGGACCGCATAAGCAATCGCTGCGAATTCCACCAGATCCTGATTCGGCAACATTTCTTTGATCACGATCAGCAGTTCACCGCGCTCCCAGTACACGGACAGCAGGTATCGTTGACTGACGTCTTTGCAGAGAAACATAGATAACCTTCAGCATGAAGAAAATTCGGGGCCCAAGTAATCAACGTCCGCAATGCACAATACGTTCATAGGTTCTGTAACAAAACATTCAGATTTTGCCAATTTCAGAAGTTGATCGCCCCCAGTGGCTGGCGAGAAAACACCCTGTATTGTTCAGATGTACACCACACGGGCGGTAATCCCGGCGTCGAGCCAACGACATGTCTGCTGATCGTGTTTCCATTTGACCACAGATATCGCAGATGAGCACAGATCGGTGCGCTGACGGATGATTACCAGATTGTGCGTTCTGGAGGCCCACAATTCTGCGGCTGTGGCGGACTTGCTGGAGCTACAGCTGGACTCTGGCAATAATATCGTACTATCACCCACTCATTGCGAAGAATTCGAGTTCCGATCGCTTCCGAAAGTCTGTGTTTCATGCGTTATTATCTACTGGTGGTTTTACTGCTGTGTCTTATGCGTGGTCCGTTGAGCAGCGCGGGGGATCGTCCGAATGTATTGTTGATCGCCATTGATGATCTGCGCACAGAACTGGGATGTTACGGCTTGCCTTACGTCGACAGCCCGCATCTTGATCAATTGGCTAGCGAAGGAACGTTGTTCAGAAACCACTTTGTGCAGGTTGCCACGTGCGGCGCGTCGCGGTATGCGATGCTGACCGGTCGCAGCCCTGCCGCTTCTGGAGCCATGGGAAACAGCGCTTTGTATGCTGGCAAGACGGCGTTGAACACAGCGCAGCAACCAGGCGCGCAGTCGATGCCGGAACTTTTTCGGCGCAGCGGTTACCACACCACGTTGATTGGCAAGGTTTCACACACCGCCGACGGGCGCGTGTATGCCTATAATGGCTCGGGCGACGGGGCCGACGAAATCCCGCTGGCGTGGGATGAAAAGTTAACTCCGCTAGGGGCGTGGATACGCGGCTGGGGAATCTTCTTTGCCTACGCCAACGGACGCCATCGCGAAGATGGAAACGGCAATCGAGATTTGATGGAATTCCAAGTGGCAGTCGACGACGATTTGCCGGACGGACAGATGGCTCGCACGGCCTGCGATCGATTACAGCAACTGGCCAATTCTGACCAGCCGTTCTTTATGGGGTTGGGTTTCTTTAAGCCGCACCTGCCGTTTGTGGCGACGAAACAAGACTGGGATGCGGTCAAGGATCGTGACATTCCGGCTCCCCAAAATCCGCAGAAAGTGGATTCGCCGCATTGGCACAAAAGTGGTGAGTTTTACAAGTACGATTCGGGCTTCAAAAAAACGTATCCCCTAAATCCGCAGGATACTCAGCAAGCGCGGAAAGCTTACTTGGCCTGTGTGCGATATGTGGACCGGCAGGTCGGTCGCGTGCTGCAGACATTGCAAGAATCCGGACTGGCGAACAACACCATCGTTGTGGTGTGGGGCGACCACGGGTGGCAACTGGGCGATAGTGCGTTGTGGGGCAAGCATACGCCGTTCGAACGTTCGAATCACAGCACGCTGATTATTCGAGCACCTGGCGTTTCACGTCCTGGACAGGCTTGTGATGCCGTGGTCGAATCGATCGACCTGTATCCGACGTTGGTCGATTTGTGTCAGCCGTCGTTTCAGAAGACCGCACACCCGCTGGATGGCACCAGCCTGAGGCCGCTGCTAGATGGCTCAGCGACGTCGGTCAAACCGGTGGCGATCAGCTATTGGAAGAACTCCATCAGCGTTCGCAACGCCTCACACCGCCTGATTGTCACACGCGACAAATCTGGCAAGACGGCTCACACGGAGCTCTACGACATCACCAGCACGCCTGATCCGGTAGAAAACATCGCCGATGTTCAGCCAGATGTGGTGTCCGAACTCTCGGCATTTCTTCCCCAACCCCAATGATTGGGCAGCAATCGGACAGCGATCTTCCAGCAATTGGCTTGGTAGACACTGCGACCTAGGGCGAATGCGACACAGCAGCAGAATGCAATATATCGTCAGCTACAAGATGTCCGGGGAATGATTTGACCCCCACCAACAGGCGTCGTAGACTTTGACCAAAGGATTCGCTACAGAATCTCAAATCTCAAATCTCAAATCGTCAATCGTCAATCGTCAATCGTCAATCAAATCAGGTTCTGCCCATGAAGACGTGTCCAGCCATAGCTGTCCTCACTGCTGTTACGCTGTTCATGTCGTCCGGGACTGCGGTGGCGCAGAAGCCCGCCGATGCCAGCCAAGAGCGTACGTTGACCACGGGTGACGGCTGGCCGATCCGCATCGATTATTTTGAGTCCACAGGCGGCAAAGAATCTCCGGTGGTGATTTTGTTTCCGGGTGTCGAAGGCAAAGACGCGAGTATGACGCGCAAGGTCTGGACGGGGGCCGCCACAGCGCTTCACAAAAAGGGCTTTGCTGTCGTTAAGGCCGACCTGCGAAAGCACGGCGACAGCCTGCCCGATGTGGAAGAAAGTGAATTAGCAAGGTTGGCGATACTCGGCAGCAACGACTACGCATTGATGGTCACTCAGGATCTGGAAGCCATCAAGGACTTTCTGCTGCAGGAACACCAGAAAGAGAAATTGAACATTCGCAAGCTGGGCATTGCCACGGCCGGTTCTGGCTGCCTCGTCGCTGCCGCTTTTACACAATTCGATTGGGCCAAGCCCCCGTGGCCGGACAGCGCTGTGATGTCCGAGCGCACACCCAGAGGTCAAGATGTGCGAGCCTTGTTTCTGCTGAGCCCCAAAGACAGGGTGCGAGGTATCAATACCACATCTACGATTCGGACGATTGCGGCCTATCCCGTGGCCGTTCATATCTGGTTCAACCCCGGTGTGCGTGCGGAAAAGTCGGCTGCCGAAAAGCTGTTTAAGCATCTAGAACTCAAAGACGCCCCCGACTCGGATGTCAGAAAGCTGAACGAAGGTCCGGAGGACGCAACCGGCAAACTATTTTCTGCCGAAGGGTTACTGCAGGGCAAGGCGGCGCCTGTGATGGAGAAGAACTTGACGGAGTACTTCGAAAACACTTTGAAGAAGATGGAAAGCCCGTGGCAGTCCCGCACCAGCCGGCTGTTTGAATAGCTCCGACGGATTCGACTAGGGCACTTCTCTTGGATCACGTAACCCAATGAACGACAAAGAATCTCCGCGGGCCTCGGATTCGTGGCGGACAGAATCATGGCATTGATAACACTTTCAGTCCTCGAAGGGTTGGAACGAGGTCGCATTTACGAAGACCTCGAAACCCCAGTCAGTATCGGGCGCGAAGAAGACAATTTGATCCAGCTGAACGACGAACGCGTCAGTCGAATTCATGCAAAATTGCAAGAAGATCGAAGTGAGGTGATTCTGACGGATCTGAACAGCACCAACGGCAGTCGCGTGAATGGGCATCCGGTGCAGCTGCGAGTTCTGCAGCCAGGCGATCATGTTCAGATTGGCCGCTGCACATTGCTGTATGGCAATGACGCTCAAATTGCGGAACATGCGCGGCAATTGGGCGTGGAAGTTTCGTCACTGACTCCGCTGAACCATATCGCCGACCCTGCGTTGTCCGGCGGGTCAGATTCCGGGGTTGAGTTCGAGCTGTCGAATGATTTTCAGCCAGAAAATCTACGAATGCCGCTGTTTCCGGGCGGGCCGCCCGTGTTGCCCGAACACTTGGAACCCGGACAGCGAGCTCGCGTGAGCGACGTGTTGGCGTACATTCACGAACGCATGCGAGATGTTTCGTTTGAAGGCCTGCAGGTCGAACCCGAAGGCAAGGACGCCATGATCGAAGTGCCGTGGCAGAACTGGCAGAACATGTTGCAACTGCAGCGAGATCTCGCCGTCTATCTGCAGAAGATTGCGAACCCAGAATAGTGTCATGCTGCGGTATCGGCGTCCAGCGCCGTTCGTGGTTGCTGGCGTTTCTTCCACAGCATGCCGAACACCAGCATGGCCAGTGGAATCCACCACCAGGTGGGGCCGAACACCACGGTGGCGTTGAGCATCATAAAGGCCGCCACCGCATGCATGGCGAATGACGAGACTCGACTGCTGTTGGTCAACATCCGCAGCACGTCCGCGCCCCAGACGAACAAAAAGACGTAGTTTACATACAGACCGCCGGCCCAGTCCCAGCCGACGACACGTTTGGTCATTTCCGCCGTATGCAACTCAGCGGCCGCCTGATCCCAGTGATGTTCGAAGTGATACGCAAACAACACATGCAACACGCACAACAGCCATGATGCTGCCCACGCCGTGATGTACGCTCGATCGTTGGTCGGCCGACGCCGAACGTAGAACAGATAGCGCCAGATGGCAACCACATACAGTGCCACGGAAGCTCGCACAGTCCAGAGAATCAGATTGCGTCCGAGTTCTGTGTCCATGGTCCGTGACTGTTGATTAAAAGTGAGACGGCTGCGAAGTCTGACAGCAACATAATCAGCTTTCTACTGTGTCGCAAGCAGGCTGTGGATTTAATCAAACGGGTCAGCTGCGATGTGGACAAGCCAGTCGTGCCTTGCTGACGCAACATCGCGTATTCCGATTCGATTGAGTGACCATCGGCTGTTAATCGCAATGCGATCTGTCAAAATTCCGACGTAAATGATCGCCATGCGGCGGGGGTGGAATCTTGGACCGAAGGAAGACGACGAATGTTGGTAAACGTATCGGGGTGTTCGCTGCAATTGCTGGTGGGTGATATCACCGAACAACAGGTGGATGTGATCGTCAACGCGGCGAATTCGCACCTCGCTGGCGGGTCGGGTGTGGATGGAGCCATTCATGCGGCGGGTGGCCCCGCCATCATGCAGGACACGGCGCGCTATGCAGACGGTTGCCCCACTGGCAGCGCGGTGCCGTCTGTGGCGGGACGTTTATCGGCAAAACATGTTTTTCACGCGGTCGGGCCGGTCTGGCGTGGTGGTAAACAGGGCGAACCAGAATTGTTGGCGGCCGCTTATCGCAACTGCATGAGACTAGCGGTGGAACACAATTGTGACAGCATTGCGTTTCCCGCGATTAGTGCTGGCGCGTATGGGTATCCGCTGGATCTGGCCGCGAACATCGCAATCAAAGCCGTCACAGATTTTCAGAAGTGGCACAAGCAGCCGAGTGAAGTTCGCTTCGTATTGTTCAGTGAGGGGATCTACGGTGCTTTTGCTCGATCGCTGCAGATTCAGATCGATGTGCCCTAGTGTGCGGTCGAGTCGCATTTGTTGCTTGCGTTAATGCAAATTCGGTGCTGCAGCGCGGACGAATTGGCTTGGTTGCGCCGGCTTGGACTCGGTCGGTGAACGTTCGTAATTCACTTCTTAGCCCTGGGAAGTGCTGATTTTCGCACTTCCGTCTTCTGAGAAAAGAATTCGCTGTTTTTCCATCCCACTTGCCAGCCCCGATAAGGCCATGCAGAATCCCGTGTCAGACGAGGACTTGCGCTATTGGCGATTGAAGCAAGTTCAACTGACGTGGGTTCTTCGTGTTGTTGATGTTCGTGCAGTCCGGATGACTCACGAAGTCGTTGTTCCACAAACATCTCGCCGATTGGTGGAAGCTCGAAATGAGCGATAAGAAATCTACAAAAGATATTCTGGCCGGTATCCGAGGCGGAGCGTCTGCTCCGAAACCAACGGCGGAAGAATCAAAGCCTGAAGTCGCTGCTCAACCAGCCGCGGAAACTCAAGCTGCCAAACCGTCCGGCGGAAGTCCACTCGACGCCATTCGCGCCGGTGGGGCTGGAGGCGTGGCGAAGGCTGCTGCGAAACCCGCTGCCGGTGGCAGTCCACTGGACGCCATTCGAGCGGGAGCTGCTGGTGGCGCGGCGAAGAAACCTACGGGCGGTAGTCCAGTGGATGCGATCCGTGCGGGTGCCGGCGGCGCGAAGCCAGCCGGTGGGAGTCCACTGGACGCCATCCGCGCTGGCGCTGGTGGTGGTGCGGCCAAGGCCGCTCCTGCCGCTAAGGCGTCTAAGGCGGCTGCCAAGTCTGACCCCGTTGACACAAAGGCAGCAGCCGGGATGTCCGCAGCGGACATGATCAAAGCGGCTCGAACAGGCGTCGTGATGGCGGACCCAGCGACGGGTGAGTCGGTTGAGCCCAAGAAGGTGGCTTTGCCTAAGAAGCCATTGGCCAAGCCAGCTGCAGGCAAGAAAGCGACTGAGACTCGCCGCAGTGCGTTTTTGAGCATTGGTGAATTTTTGCTGAGTCCAGTTGTGGTTGCTTGGGGGTGCTTGACAGCCGCTACGGCGATCTCAGGCTTGGCGATGGCACGATTCATGATGCCCAACGTACTGGTTGAGCCACCGACGAAATTCAAGATCGGTCCGGGCACTGATTACGGTACGGGGACAGTCTCCACGAAGTGGAAGGCACAGTTCGGCGTGTGGATTGTGAATGACGAGATCGAAGGCCAGCAGATGGTGTATGCTCTGTCGACTGTGTGTACTCATCTTGGCTGTACACCGAACTGGCTGGAAGGCGAGCAAAAGTTCAAATGCCCTTGCCATGGTTCGGGATTCTATAAGACCGGCATCAACTTCGAAGGTCCAGCTCCACGACCGCTTGAACGGTATGGGATTCGACTGTCTGAAGATGGCATGTTGGAAGTTGACAAAAGCGTTAAATTTCAGCGTGAACTGGGGCAGTGGGATAACGCTGCGTCTTACGTTTCTGTGTAGTCAAGTCGCGTCAGAAGTACGTAGCACTCGTTGAAGAGTGCGTCAGATAAGGAACTCGGCTGTGTCCGTAGGCGATTACATTCGTAACTCACAAATCTGGAAGAGTGTCTTCCGTCACCCCGCTCCGACAGATCGTCGAAACCGCGTGGTCGTGATGCTGACTAACTTCTTCCTGCATCTGCATCCTGTTTCGATCAAGCAGCAGGGGATCGCGCTTTCGTACACTTGGTGCATGGGAGGCATTACGTTCTTCCTGTTCCTAGTCGAAACCATCACTGGCGTGTTGCTGATGTTTTATTATCGCCCCACTTTGGAGTGGGCGTTTTACGACATTCAGGCGTTACGCGACGTGCAGACGCTGGGCATTATGCGTGAAATTCACCGCTGGGCGGCTCATGCGATGGTCATTACCGTCTGGCTGCATATGTATCGAGTGTTCTTAACCGGCAGCTACAAGCCTCCGCGAGAATTCAACTGGGTGATTGGCGTGTTGCTGCTGGTGCTGACGCTGCTGCTGTCCTTTACTGGTTATTTGCTGCCATGGGACCAGTTGGCGATTTGGGCGATCACCGTCGGGTCGAACATGGCTCGCGCCCATCCGTTTTTGGGTGGCGAAGGTCCGGGTTTTCAGCTGCTGAACTTGGGTGGCTACGACTTGATTACGAACGCGAGCGACGCGAAGTTCCTGTTGTTGGGTGGACGTTTCGTAGGCGAAGCGACACTGAACCGATTCTATATTCTGCACTGTGTTGCGGTGCCTCTGGTGGTCGCAGGTTTAATTGCGATCCATTTTTGGCGTGTCCGTAAAGACGGCGGAATCAGTCAACCGCTGTAAGTCTATGAAGACGAGTGCCCGGATGTGGGTGGTGACTTGCGTCGATTGGACGCTGACTCGTCGTTGTGTGCAGACTCAGATTTCAAATTTCATATCTGACATCGTGAATCATTCATGAATCCTCATCCCGACCTCACACCCAGTGTATTGCACGGCCTTGGCTGGTACTACCTGATCTTGTTCGTCATGAACCTGTACTGGACGATCCGCAGCTATAAGGTTGATGGTGAGTTCGACAAGAGCACTCCCATCATCGGTGGTTTGCCGGTGGCCACGATCTGGGCCGTGCTGACATCCATCTTGTTTATGGTGTCGTCCGCCCACTTTACGGGCGGCAGTAATGCGGAACATTTTCCGATTCGGCTGCCCGAATGGTTTAAGAATCCGGTTGACTATGTCATGGCGGATCCCAAGACGTATTTCGCACTTTCGATCGCTCTCTGGGCGGGAATGATCTACTTTCGGGAATGGTGGATCAAGACCACTGTGGCCTACACGCTGCTGCAGGCTTCGCTGATCCTGATGGGACTTAGTCTTAGCGATTACGACTTCCGCCAAATTGTTGGTAAGCCCGACAACGTGCCGATTGTGGCCATGTTGTTCATCGTGATGTTTCTGACGTGGCTGTATTTTAGGCAAGCCTGCGAAAACGACCGGCGTTTGGCTGCCGGTAAGCCGTTGATTGAGCAGGAAAACAGTGAGAAGGTTTTGGTCTGGCCAGACTTGGTCTATACCGAGCTGATATGCATGATCGTGTTGACTGCGGTCTTGATCTTTTGGGGATTGGCTCTGCAAGCTCCACTGGAAGAACCGGCTTCGTCTGTTAAGACACCGAACCCTTCTAAGGCTCCGTGGTATTTCCTCGGTCTGCAGGAAATGCTGGTGTACTTCGACCCGTGGCTGGCGGGCGTTGTGTTGCCCGGAATTATTCTGGGAGGTCTGATTGCGGTTCCTTATATTGACTTCAATAAGGGTGGCAATGGTTACTACAGCTTCAAAGAGCGAAGCTTTGCTGTGAGTACGTTTCTGTTTGGATTCTTTCCGCTGTGGATCTCACTGATTGTTTTGGGAACGTTTCTGCGAGGACCGAACTGGAACTTCTATGGCATCTACGAACTGTGGGATGTGCATAAGGTGGTGGCCGCGAACAACGTCAACTTGTCCGAATTCTTTTGGGGCGGCAACATCCCGAAGGGCAGCGGTATCGGTACGATTTTGATCAGAGAAGCTCCTGGTATTTTGCTGACGGTCGGTTACTTCGCGTTTCTGCCGCCGGTTTTGGGTTTAACGATTCTACGCAAGTACTTTGTTCGCATGGGGGTTCTTAGGTTCCTCGTGTTTTCGAATCTTGTTTTGTGGATGGCCGTTTTGCCAATCAAGATGATTTTAAGATGGATGTTTTCACTGAAGTACATCGTGGGTATCCCCGAGTGGTTTTTCAATATTTAGTTTGCAATGGTGAAGCGTCTTTCTGCTCGCTGCTTAGCGAGTGATACGCCGCCTCACGAAGACCGTTGAACCAACTGCACCCTAATCACTAAAAACTAAGAACTGACATGCCGGCAAAAGAACATTTCTTCAGAGAACAGAATAAGCTGCACCTTGTCTTCGCGATCAGTTGCGTGGTTCTACTGGTGTCTGTCGTGCTGATGATGGTGAAGGATTACGACGACGAATGGCGTCCGTATCAAGCCACGAATTTCAAACTCCAAGCGGCCGCGAAAGAACGGGAGATTCAGCAGTTGCAGACGGCTGAGTTTGAAGCTCAACGTCAGTCGCTGCAAAGGCAGTTGCTGGAGACATCCGAGCAGCTCGAGCCGTTTCAGGATCTTGAAAGAGAGTTGTCCGCCAAAAAGGACAAAGCGACGCGTGTGTTCGAGGGGCTTGAACTGCAGCTGAAGAATAAAAACGCTGACCGCGATGAGGATCGAGCGGGATTCGATCTGGGCATCCGTGATGGATTGCCTCAGAGTGAACTTGATATGCACAAGGCCCGGTACGAAGCCGCGCAAGCTGTGAGCGATAAGATTCAGCTCGAATTGGAACAGGCTCAAAAAACGCTCGTCAATGTCGGCAACTACAAAGCCGAAGAAGATGCCGATAAGGCGTTGCGCCTGAAGCAGTTAAACGAGCTTCAGTCTGAATCCGCGACTGTGAAAAAGTCGATCGAAAAGCTGGAAGCGGATCTAGTGCTGGCCGAAGCAGCCCTGCAAAAAATCATGCCCAAAGACGACCCGGCGATGGAGTTCAAGCGTTGGCTGATGAAGCAACCGATTATCGAAGGTTTCAACGGTCAGTTCAAGGTCACGCAGGACTGGCTACCGGACCTGCATCAGACATTGGGCATGACGGAAATTGCGAGGTTCGATCGTTGCCGCACCTGCCACATGAACATGGATCGCACTGCGCCAGGCAACTTGCCAGCCTTCCCACATGGGCACCCCAGCGTTGAAAGTGATGTGAAGACTTGGGTTGCAGAGAACAAGTTTCCGCATCCCTACACAACTCATCCGCGCCATGAATTGTTCACTACGGCATCGAGCCCGCATCCAGTTGCGACATTTGGCTGTACTTCTTGTCACCATGGGCAGGGTTCCGGAACAAGTTTTGGAAACGCCGAACACACGGCCAATGATCCGCATCAGGCGGAAGACTGGCATCACGAATATGGTTACCACCCCAATCACTTTTGGGAGTATCCGATGGAGCCACAGCGATTTCAGGAATCGGCGTGCATTAAGTGCCATCACAGCATCACTGAATTGGGTGAGCACCCGAAGTTCGGTGCTTCGGCTCCCAAGGTCTACAAGGGCTATAATCTGATTCGGAAGTATGGTTGTTTTGGCTGCCATGAAATCCATGGGTTTGATGGTGGAAACGCAATTGGTCCGGATATGCGACTTGAGCCACAGACGGCTGAGCAGGAGCAACGTGTCTTGGAAGATCCGAAGCAGCACGCCGGCAAGTTCCGCAAGGTTGGTCCGAGTCTGAGGCACGTAGCGGCCAAGACGACAGCTGACTTCATCGCGTATTGGACAGAAGTTCCCGGACGTTTTCGTCCCAGCACCAAGATGCCGCAATTCTTTGATCTGTCCAATCAGCAAGATCACCTTGCCCAAAGCTACGAAGCTGTGGAGTTGGCTGGTATCGCCAAGGTTCTGATCAGTCAATCAGAACCAATAGATTTGTTAAAACCTGCAGACGGATACGAAGCTAACGTTGAACGTGGCAAGACGCTGTTCACAGAACGTGGTTGCTTGGCGTGTCACGAACACTCCGCAGTGCCTAGTGCGCCAGCAGACTTTGGTCCGAACATCAGCGATATTCACAAGAAGGTGAATCGGAACAAGGACGACAACGCATCCAGCGATTGGCTGTATACGTGGATTAAAGAACCAACCCGATATCACGCTCGTACCAAGATGCCAAATCTGTACTTGGATCCCTATCAGCAGGGCGATGAAACAATCGATCCAGCTGCCGACATTGCTGCGTTCCTGTTGAGTCAGGGTGACACTGAAGTGTTCCCGGTGGTTGAGCCTGATGATGCGGCGTTGGACGATCTGGTCAAGCTCTTTTTAAAGAAGTCACGCTTCAGTGATGAAGCCGTCGATCAGATCTTGGAATCACGACACTTCCCGCAGCTGGCTGGAGATATTGCTGGGGATGAGCGTCTGTTGGCGACAGAAACTGGTGAAGCAGTCTCTGATGAAGAAGAGTGGAAGAATCGTAAGATTGAGTACATTGGTCTGCGGACGATTTCTCGCTACGGCTGTTATGGCTGCCATGACATTCCCGGCTACGATGACGCTCGGCCGATTGGAGTGGCTTTGCAAGACTGGGGCCGCAAGGATACCAGTAAACTGGGCTTTGAACACATCGAAGAATTTCTACAACATCACGGGGAACCCGATGGTTCGTCGACCCGTGATCGCGTTGAAGAAGCCATGGCAATGGCAGAAGATGGAACTAGCCCTGCTGATGTTTTGGAGCCGGAACTAACGCAGGCATTCTTTTACGACAGCCTGATACGCCACGGTCGTGCCGGGTTCCTGTGGCAAAAGCTGCGTGGTCCTCGAACCTTTGATTATCTAAAGACGGAAACGAAGGCCTACGACGAGCGATTGCGGATGCCAAAGTTCCCGTTGAAAGAGGATGAGGTCGAAGCCATCGCCACATTTGTGCTAGGTTTGGTGGCTGAACCGCCGACAGAGCAGTACGTCTATACTCCAAATGTCGTGGATAAGAACCGTATTGAAGGCGAGTTTTTGCTGGCGAAGTACAACTGCACTTCGTGTCACATGGTGGAACTTCCTCAAGTGACGTTTGGCGTGGATCTGGACAGTGATGTTCAGCCGACTCAACTGTCTGCTGCGGACCATGAAGATGGTTTGAAGATGCTGTTGGACTTCCGGAAACCAAGGTCAGCTTTGACCGGCGACTCTCGCAAATTTAAGATTGATGGCGAAGAAGTCGATCTGCCGCTGGCGTCGTTCCATGGCATTCGAATGGTGGTGCCAGATCCTGAAGAGGAGGATCCTGAGTATCGTGAAAGCGGATTCGACTTGTGGGAGACTGTCGATTTCGGGGATGCAGAAGATCCCAAGCGTCTGTTGCCGAGTTCTCGCGTGACGATTCCGGATTCGAAGATGGTTGACTATCAAGCGGGTCGTGGTGGTTCGTTTGCGGAATGGTTGGTGGATGAATTGGTCGAGACTCGCACGGGTGGAAATCGAAACCTTGCCTGGCAGGCATCTCCACCTCCCCTGATTCAGGAAGGTGCCAAGGTCCAAACGGCTTGGTTGTATCAATTCCTGTTGGAACCCGAGAGAATCAGGTATACGACCGTACTGAGAATGCCACGGTTCAACATGAGTCCTGAAGAAGCGAAGACTCTGGCGAACTATTTCGCTGCTGTCGACAACGCTCCGTTTCCATATGACGAGCAGGAATCAGCGGACGTGGATTATGTTCAAGAGAAAACGGAAACCTTGACCGCAGCCGGTTTGCTGGCGAAGGAAGAGGGCTATCTGCATCAAAGCTGGAAGTCGTTAAATGGTCCTCTGTGTGCAAAATGTCACTCAGTCGGCGGCAAAAAGTTTAAGGCCTCAGATCCGAAGAAGGACATTCAGGGACCAAACCTGAATCTCGCACAGAACCGTTTGCGAGCGGATTGGGTGAAACTGTGGCTCTACAAACCGACGTGGATTACTCCCTACACTTCAATGCCGGTCAACTTCCCGAAGAACCAAAGTCAATTTCCGGATTTGTTTGGTGGAGAAGCTGGGCATCAGGTTGAGGCGACAGCAGCCAGCTTGATGAACTATTCGGATTTGATGGAGGACATTGGCCCCATCACTTATGAACCAGTAAAGACGGACGGGGTGCCGGAGGTTCCGCCGGTAACACCACAGGAAAATCCCGAGAAGCAAGCGGGGGTTGATGAGGATGCGGACAAGCGAGTCGGGGCAGCAGACCTGAACAGGAAGAACTAGAATGATGAACCAGTTTTCGAAATTGATCGGCTACAGTCGGGGCTTTGCATTTATGGCCGCCGCGACGACTGCAACATTTATGAGTTGCGGTTGCGCGGATGTTGGTGGTGGTGCGTCTGTTGAGCCGGAGGTGGCATTCTTGCCGGCCGAGATTACTGGCGCTGCGTCCGAATCGGCTCTGGAAACACCGGGAGCCGCCCCTAGCAAAGCCGCATCTGCGGGCAGTGGGCCTGGGACATTTCGCGGGCGTGTTGTCATGGCCGGTGCCGCGCCGACCTTGCCACCGCTATTCGTCAAAGACGCAGAAATCAAAGATAAGGAAGTTTGTGCTGCGACAGACGTGCCTGATGAACGCTTGGTTATCGGTGCCAATAATGGTGTCAGCAACGTTTTCGTGTATATGAAGAAGGCCCCCAAGGGGATGCCGGCGATGGAGCTATCCTCGGAAGATCTGTTCTTCGATCAGAAGAACTGTCAGTTTCTACCGCACTGCATGATCGTTCCGGTTGGCAAAGTTTTGAAGGTGTTGAGCGACGATGCGATCGCCCACAACACTCACACGAACCCAGCCAAGAACAACGGCGTGTCCAGCGTCGTGCCGCAGAATGACCGCGTTGGAGTACTGGAATTGAAATACACACGGGCGGAAGATCCCTTCAGTGTGACCTGCGACTTTCATGCTTGGATGAAGGCGTATCACCTGCCGTTGGATCACCCGTACGGTGCTGTCACGGATGCGGATGGTAACTTTGAGATTAAGAATGTGCCTGCTGGCAAGCATGACTTTGTCGTTTGGCATGAGTCCGCAACAGGTGGGTATATTGAGCGAAGATTGACAGTGAACATGTCTTCTGACGGTGTTGATCAGGACATTTCGTTCCCGGCTGACAAGTTGAATCTGTAGTTGAAAATCGTGTCGCCAGCAGGCGTCATAAACTCAACGATATTGATGAATTAGACAAGCCTCTTGAGAGCTTATTGATGTTGGTTCAGACACATAGACAAATTGCCACTCTAATGACTGCGGTCGTCGTGACAGCGATGTCAGGGTGCGGTCAGTCTGGTTTAGATTCTCACTTTGTGTACAGTGACAAAACTGAGTCACTGATGCAGGAAGCCCAGAATGGCGTTGGGGAGCTGGCGGGCGTCAAGGATTTGGTGTCCGAACGCTTCGGCACGCCACAGAAGCTGAACGCTTGGACAAAACTGCCTGTGGATTTCGGCGGTGTCAGCGGAACTGTCAGTGCCACACCTGATGCTTCGATCGCTGTTAAGGAATTGGCACTGGAATTCGACAGCGAAGTGCTGCCCAGCGAATCCGAACCGCTGCTAGTGCAATTCATCACAGGTGCTGCTGCACCCGGTGTTGTTGCAATCGAAAATTGGTCGGCAGAGAACGGAATTGCGAGCCTGACGGCCGCGATGGAAACTCCGCCCGCAGCGGGTGACACGATCGTGCTGAACGGGGGCGGCCATCTTAAAGCCGGTCGACAGCTATACATGCGGCATTGCTCTCATTGTCACGGCACGAGCGGCGATGGCCAAGGTCCAACCGCCGAATACTTAAACCCGCGACCGCGTGATTATCGACATGGAGTGTTCAAGTTCACCTCCACGACCGCTCAGGAAAAGGCCAGTCGCGAAGACATTCATCGTGTTTTGCGAAACGGCATTCCGGGAACGTACATGCCGTCTTTCGTACCGATGCTGGATGAAACCGAACTCAGTATCGTGGTGGAGTATGTTCGCTTTCTGACAATGCGGGGTGAGTTCGAACGGCGGCTGGTGAGTGAATTCGCCGTCGACTATTCTCAAGATGCAGTGGCCAACCGCCGTGCGGATGGCGAAGATCGTTCCGAAATCGTCGACCAGCTGAAAGAGTTCCTGTCGTCTGATATTAACGACAGCCTGGAGATCGTATCGGATGACCTGACCAAGGCTTGGGCTCAGGCAGACACACCCGAAGCGATGATTGTACCAGATTCCTCGCGTGTGGAAGACACTGCCGAGTCTCGCCGGATCGGTCGTGAACTGTACCTGAGTAGTGCGATCAACTGTGCGGATTGCCACGGTATCAGCGGCAAGGGCAATGGCCCGCAGTCCACGATTTTCGAAAAGAATCCTGATACTCAACAATTGTACACAGAGCCGGGATTACATGACGTGTGGGACGACCTCAATCCCCCCCGGAACCTGACTGGGGGAATCTATCGCGGCGGACGTCGCCCCATCGATCTGTTCTGCAGGATTCATGCGGGAATCAAGGGGTCTCGAATGCCGTCGTTTAAGAATCTGAAGCATGAAGACATTTGGCACATTGTTAACTATGTTCTGAGCATTCCGTTCGAGCCAGAGCCTGGGCATGGTCCGACTCCCGCTGCTGCGCCGGCAGTGGCGACCATCCCGTAAATTGCATTTTCGCTCGTTCGAGTGTTTTGGAGATTTCTATCGTGAAGAAGTTCTGGGCTCTGTTTTTCTTTTTCTGGCCAGCGGTCGCTTTCTGGTGTTGCTGGATTGCGCGTTCCCGCGGTTGGTGGTTTCCGACCAGTGAAGACAACCCATTGGGCTTGGCGATGAGTCCCCTCGGGGAGCAGATTGATGGTCTGTTCTACCTCATTCTGGGCATCGTGGCTGTGACATTCGTCGGTACGCAGTTCGCACTCGGCTATGCCCTGTGGATGTCGGCCACGAAAGACGATTCGAAACCTGCCCACTTCAGCCATGGTAGTCACAGTTTGGAATTGATCTGGACCATTGTGCCAGCGTTTGTCTTAGTGTTCATCGCTCTGTATCAAATGAATGTGTGGGCTGAATTTCGCGTCCAGTCTTACTTCCCTGAAGAGACGATGGAAGACGGCCCCAAGCTGGAAGTCACGGCACGACAGTTTGAATGGCGGATGCGATATCCGGCACCGGGAAAGGTGCTGAGTAACCAGCCACAGTCAGACGACTTGTACGCGGTGAACGAGATGCACGTTCAGACGGGCCGTCCGGTGAAGTTCAATCTGAGAACGGCCGATGTGCAGCATGCGTTTTTTGCCCCGCAACTGCGAATCAAGCAAGACGCTGTCGCTGGTTTGATTATTCCGGTTTGGCTGGAGATCCCCAAGGCAGGAAACTACGACTTGGTGTGTGCAGAACTTTGCGGCTGGGGCCATTACAAAATGCGGGCCACGATTGTTGCCGAGCCCAAAGAGAAGGTTGCTGAGTACCTGCAGAAGCTGGGGCAGGAACAAAACTTCGATGGTGTCGCAGCGACAGAAGAGTAAGATTCAGCTTTCCGTCTGAGGCTTTGGTTTCAGGCGCTCAATCACAAATCAATCACCGGCTTCCTGAATCACTTTGATTCGGACCGGAGCAAGACCTAACTTGGAAGTTACGATGGCCACAGTCAGCCCGGCAATCGAATCGCATAGCGATAGTCACTCACATGACCACGGTCATGACCATCAACAGAGCTTCTTTTACACTTATCTGTGGTCAACGGACCACAAGATGATTGGTAAGCAGTTTTTGGTCACGACGCTGCTTATGCTGATGGTCGGTGGAGCCTTGGCTCTGGCCGTCCGCTGGCAGTTGGCGTTTCCGTGGCAAAATATGCCGATCTTGGGGCCTGTTTTCAAACTCTTCGTGGGCGAAGGCGGGCAGATTTCGCCTGAGTTCTACACGATGCTGTTTACAATGCATGCGTCGGTGATGATCTTCCTTGTGATCATTCCGGTTCTGGCCGGTGCCTTCGGGAACTTCTTGATTCCGTTGCAGATCGGTGCGGATGACATGGCGTTTCCCGTACTGAATGCGCTTAGCTACTGGTTTATGTGGCCCGCCATTGCCTGTTTTGGATACAGCTTTATTGCGGGTGGTGCGACCGCTGGTCCGGCTGCGGGATGGACGTCTTATCCGCTGTTGAGTGCCTTGGTGGAGGCTGCTCCAGGGTCAGGGTCTGCTCAGACGTTTTGGCTGTTGGGTCTGACCTTGGTGGGTGTGTCATCCATGATGGGGTCTGTCAACTACATGACGACCATCATCAATATGCGAGCCCCCGGAATGACGATGTTCCGGATGCCTCTCACGATCTGGTCGATGTTCATCACGGCCATTCTGCAGGCCTTTGCGTTGCCTGTTCTAACCGCAGCAGGCTTCATGCTCGTGTCAGACAGAATCTTCGGCACCTGTTTCTTCATCCCAGCGGGAATCATTGTCAACAATGCCGATCCGACCATCGGTGGCGGGCAGCCATTGTTATGGCAGCACTTGTTCTGGTTCTACTCACATCCAGCCGTGTACATCATGCTGCTTCCGGCCATGGGGATGGTGTCGGACATGCTGTCTTGCATGAGCCGTAAACCAGTGTTTGGCTACAAGCCCATGGTGTATTCGATGGCTGCGATCGCCGGACTGGGCTTTATCGTCTGGGGGCATCACATGTTCACTAGCGGAATGAATCCGGCATTGGGGATGACGTTTATGACGTCCACCATGATGATCGCACTTCCGTCTGCCATCAAAACGTTCAATTGGATTGGAACGATCTGGGGCGGCAATGTGAAGTTCAACTCGGTCATGCTGAACTGTGCGGGCTTTGTCGCCATGTTCATTGTGGGTGGATTGAGCGGAATCTTTATGGCTGCCGTGCCAGTGGATATTTACTTCCATGACACCTACTTCATTGTGGCCCACTTTCACTACGTGCTGTTTGGTTCGACCTTGTTTGGAGTCTTCGCGGGCATCACCTTTTGGTTCCCGAAGATGTTTGGTCGTCTGATGAATGATACCGTGGCGAAGTGGCACTTTGTGCTGACCTTCATCGGCTTCAATGGTACGTTCTTCCCGATGCATCTGCTGGGGATTTCCGGTATGCCGAGACGCTATGCGGACCCTTACCTACACCCTTATCTGGAACACCTGTTGCCGATGAATCAGTTCATTACGTGCTCAGCGATCCTGATGGGCTTTGCTCAGTTTCTGTTGCTGGGGAATTTCTTGTACAGCATGTTCTGCGGCGAAAAATGTGGTCGTAACCCGTGGGGTGCGAACGGCCTAGAATGGTCGGCTCCATCGCCTCCTGGTCACGGCAACTTCGATGTGCCGCCTGTTTGCTACCGAGGCCCTTACGAATATTCCTCACCTGAGGCTGCAGCGTTGAAGCAAGACTTTATTTTGCAGACCGAGGTACCTCCGGATATGACTGCGGACGCAGTCACCGCAAAAGTAACATAGTATTTTTCAGTTCTTCCATGGCAGTTCACTGCCTCAGCAAAAAGTATGATTCCCGACTGTGTCTGACCAGCAACAACAGATTAATCTCAATGTCCAACGGTTTGCAGTGCTGACATGTGTTGTGGCCCTGCTACCGATCGTCTTCGGTGCGCTGACGACGACATTGAAGGCTGGGATGGCGTTTGCCGATTGGCCCACATCTGATGGGCAAAATATGTTGCTCTACCCGTGGCTGAATGACCTGCGTCATACGGATAAATTCGTAGAACACGGTCATCGCTTGGCAGGCGTCTTGATCGGACTCGTCAGCATTGGCTTGGTCGCGGTGACGTTTGCTTATGAGCAGCGGCGTTGGGCACGGATGTGTTCCATTGCCATTCTGCTGGCCGTGATCTCGCAAGGATTACTGGGCGGCATGCGTGTCCGGATGGATGCTCAAGTGCTGGCCATGACACACAGCATCACCGGCGGCCTATTTTTTACGCTGTGTTTTTTGTTCGCAGTTCTGGTTCGCAACCACGGCAAACACAAGACAGATCAAGACAGCCGCTTCTCGCCAGTGACGTTTGCCTTTGGCATCTTGCTGCCTGGGGTTGTGCTGTGTCAGTATATTCTCGGAGGCTTCTTCAGACACTTGGGACGGATGCTTCACGAGCATGTGGCGGGGGCAATCGTTGTGTCATTGATCGCAATTGTGGTTCTATCCGTGCTGTTCCGGAGTGATTCGGAGGCTCTGAAGCGTCGTGGCAAATGGTTGCTGTCGGCGTTGCTGGTGCAGGTGGGATTAGGTTTAGGTTCTTGGGTCACCAAGCTTGGCTTTCCAGCGCTAGGCTGGGTCGCCACTGTGAACTCGCCCGCTCAAAATATCACCTGCAGTCTGCATACGGTGGGCGGAATGTTTTTACTAGCGACAGCGTCTGCTGTGGCGATGGAGTTGATTCGGAAGGCTCGCATGGGCCAAATCACGGGGCTCAGCGATTTGACTGGTACGAGCATTCCAACAGAAGGAGAACTCGTATGAGTGTCGCATCTTCCGCGACTCAAGCAGCCACATCCGTATCGGTGGCCCCGATGACAGTCGACAGTTTCGCCGACATACTCAGACAGCGTTGTCTGGACTACGCCGAACTCTGTCGTCCTCGAATCGCGCTGATGACCATGATCTCCGTGGCCGTGGGATTCACCCTTGCGTCACCGATTGTGTTTCAGGGGACAACGCTGCTGATTGCGTTGATTGGCATTATCCAATTGGTGGCAGCGTCCAGCATCCTGAACCAGTGTCTTGAGCGACATACGGACGCTCGAATGACGCGGACTGCCAATCGCCCACTAGCTGCCGGGCGGGTGTCGGCGATTGAGGCGACGATTATTTCGATTTCACTTACGTTCAGCGGTTTGGTGACTCTGTGGCATCTGGTCAACCAGCAAACAGCCATTGCTACGTTGTTGACGCTGGTTGTGTATGTCGCTGGCTACACCGTGTTGAAGACGCGAACGTCTCTTTGTACAACGGTTGGCGCGATCCCCGGGGCAATGCCTCCGGTCTTGGGTTGGCTGGCCGCAGGCGGCGGTTTTGGTGTCGAGGCAATCGCGCTGTTTGCTTTGTTTTTTGTGTGGCAGTTTCCGCACTTCTTGGCCATTGGCTGGATACACCGCAAGGACTACGAAGGCGCTGGTTTGCGAATGCTTCCCTCGTTTCGTGATGGAGGTCTTCGAACCGGATTGATTGCATTGATCTACGCGATTGCCTTTGTGCCCGTGGCTGTATTACCGACGGCACTTGGGATGACGGGCAACGTTTACCTGACTGCAGCCGTTGTGATGTCTGTGGCGTATTTGATTTCTACAGTTCGCTTTACGCTGCAGCGGACTGATCTGCGTGCCCGTAAACTGCTGTACAACTCGCTGCTGTGTCTGCCGATCCTGCTGCTGGCATTGGTCGTTGATTTTCTACGTTTAACCGCAATGTAATATGCGATTCGCCGTCCGTTTTCGTCGGGCAGCGAGTTCAAACAACACGATTGTTGATTCTCATCATGTCGCACAGTCCTCAACCTTCTGCTGTCAAAATGGGCATTCCCATTCCGAATTCAAAACTCGGACTGTGGCTGTTTCTCGGCACGGAAATCATGTTCTTCACGGCGTTCATCGGCAGCTACATTGTGCTCCGACTGGGTTCTCCGGGTTGGCCGACAGATTACGACGACACCCACATTACGATTTTGTGGGGCGGCATCAATACGTTCGTCCTCATCGTTTCTAGCTACTTTGTTGTCGTGGCACACGAAGCCATGGCTCAGAAAAAGTTCGCCAGAGCACGGCAGTTCTTGATCTACACGCTGTTGCTGGCCTGCCTGTTTCTGGGCATCAAGGGAATCGAATACTACGGCAAGATCTCGAACGATATTCTGCCCAGCCGTATTCCAGAAACACCCGCTCAGGCGATTGGCAAGGTTGATCGCGAACTGGAAGAGGTCGTGCGTGAAAGATTTGCGACCTACACGGATGGTGGCGTGATTGAAGTTGCAGAAGCCAAAGATCTGACAGGCGTGAGTGCTCAACTAGACGTGCTGGCAAATGCTGCAGACACAGACGCCGCTTTGAAGTCCAAGGTCGCTGCGGACGTGGAGCTGTATCGAAATTGGCAAAATCTGCATCAGCACATCGTGGCTGATGTGTCCTTGGAAAGCGTGCCTGTCGCAGCGGGCCCCGGATACGCGGCAGCTCGTGCGGCTCTGGCGGAAGGCGAGGCTCTGCCGGCCTTGGGATTCGTGGAAGTCAAGCAATATCTAGCGGGGCTGAAGGGCCAGCAGTACGTTGAGGAAACGGGTGAATTCCATGAGCTGCCGGCGGAAACAGACGCAGGCAAAGCGGCCGTCATTAGTGCTGTGCGAAGCGGAGTGTTTAATCCACATCCCGTGCTGTACGGTAATCTGTTTGCGTCAGTCTACTTCCTGATGACTGGGTTTCATGCGATTCACGTTCTGGTGGGCATGATTCTGTTCATTCGGCCACTACTGCAGGGATCAAACTTGGACGAACGGTGGACGGACTGGGTTGAGAACAGCGGACTGTACTGGCACTTTGTGGACCTAGTTTGGATTTTTCTGTTTCCGTTGTTGTACATTGCTTAAGCTTCGATCGGCTGCGACACATCTGTTGCTGTTGAAACCACAATCTTCAATCCGGTCCTAGACCAGACACCAAGCGGAATATCATCATGGCACACGACGACCACAGTGCCCATCACGTCAACTATCTGTATGTGTTCTTCGCACTGTGCGGGTTCACGGTCTTATCTGTCGCGTTCGACATGTTGGGCGGTAGCGTGCCTCACGGAGTCGTGATCGTCCTTGTGTTGGCAGTTGCGATCGCCAAAGCTCTGAGTGTCATGATGTTCTTCATGCACCTGAAGTTCGAAGGCAACTGGAAGTACGTGCTATTGGCACCCACGACAATCTTGGCCATCGGCCTGCCGTTGGCACTGTACCCAGACGTCGGCATCGCTTATTACACTCCGACAGCGCCGCAGATCCACCAATGGGGCGATGAATTTGCTGAGTACAAGGAGGCCCATGTCAAGCACGACGAACAGCACGTTGAGCCTGAGCCCGCCGCCAGCAGCGAAACGCCGTAGGCTCAAAAGCTCGGTCATCTTTCCGGTGGCTGACGCCATTGGCAATGGTCATGTCGGCCTCCGCCCTGAGTCCCAGAGCGTGGTGGTCTGTCAAGTCTGAGTTTGGGGGTTGGCAGAATGTAGCTCGTGGGTCTCCACCGTGATTTCTCGGCGGAGTCCGCCGAGCTACACACGACGCAGTGCAGGCTACTGATCTGGCACTTGCGTGGCGTGGTCTAGGCGGACGGTTTCTGAATTTGGATTTCCGCGAGGCCAAGACAGCACAAAACGTGTGCCTTCACCTGGTTCGCTTTCAATGCGAATTCTGCCACCGTGTTCTCGAATGATCTTTCTGGCGACGGGCAGACCGATTCCGGTGCCCCGTTCGCCCTTGGATGATTCGAATACCTGAAACACGCTGGCTCTTTGTTCTTCCGGGATGCCCGGACCGTTGTCCGTGACGGCCACTAACATGACATCGTTTTGATTGTCGTAACTGGTCTGCAAAATCACATGCCCGTCGTCGCGTTCACTGACCGCATCAATCGCGTTGGCGACGATATTCAGCACCGACCGATGAATCGCCTCATGATCAAATTCGGCCAGCGGCAACGCCCGACCGGGGCGAAATTCAAACTGCACGCCGTTTTCAGCAGATGATGATTGGGCCAGCTCAGCCACTTCACAGCAGACCTGATTCAAGTTACCAGTCTGCAGCTTGGGGACGCGATCTTTGCTGAAGGACAGCATGTCCATCACCAGATCCGAAATTCTGTTTTGATTGCGTTCGACGATTCCCCAGCCTTGCCGAATCAAGTCGTCCTGCGATTGATTCAGGCCCATTTCGATCAGATACCCGCCACCTTTGATGCCTTGCAGAATGTTTTTGATGTGATGGCTAAGCACTGCCACCGTCTGGCCCATCGCGGCAAAACGTTCGGCCTTTAACAACGCATTGTGGAATTGGCGGGATTCGACCGCCAGTGCTGTTTGTCGAGCCACCGCCAGCACGGATTTCAGATGATCATCGGTGAGTCGGCCAACGGTCGGCATGTCTTCCGTCGGCAAATCGTTGGTGGCGATGTCGAGGTAGAAGACTCCCAGCAACTGTTCTTGCCCCTTCATCGGCGCGCAAATGGCTTCTCGGATTCCCGACTGCACGATGCTGTGTCCGCTAAACCGTGAATCGCCTCGAGCATCGGACGTTCTTACGGCTTGCCCGTGTTGTAGAACGTGTCCCGTGATTGATCGTGAAATGCACATTTGCTGCAGTGGCTCTGAAGTCGATTCCGGCCCATGGTCTCGATAGCTGACCACGATCGGCGTCAATTCGTTTCCAACGGGTTCTCGCAGCAACACCGCCCCACGATCGGCTCCGACCGCCACAACTGTCAGATGCAGTATTCGTCGCAGCAAGGATTCCTGTGTTTGCGCCGGCCGAACCAATTCTTCCGCCACTTGATACAGCAGTTCCAGTCCACGTTTCTGTGCTGGCCAGACGCCGATAGTCGATCCCGCATCGGCTTTGACTTGCTGCACAATCGCCGAATGCTGCAGTTGATCGTCGTCGACAATCTGGACCAGATCTGACGTGCCCACGGACTCGGTTTCGATCATCTGAAATGCGAGCAGCGTGACCCCCAGTCGAATCGAATCTCCACTACACAGCACGGCTTGTGTAATCCGCACCCCGTTGACGTAGGCTCCATTGGCGCTGCCCAGATCCTGAATCTTAAAAGACGTGCCGTCGTGTTCAATTCGAACGTGTTTCCGCGATGCTTCCGTGTCGTCAACCCGAATTTGAGATCCCACACTGCGTCCAATCGTCAATGGGCAGTCTTCTGGACGAAGGTCGAAACGCGTCCCTCCATTGGGACCACTGACGACAAGAAGCGTGGCTTGATTCATTGCACTGGGCAGCATTTGAGGGGGAGGGAGAGTTTCGGAGGGAGGATATCCTACCACCAGACACGACCAGACTGTAGCGGGACGCGGAAAACATGTCGCCTCTGGGGCGACAACTCAACGCATCGCCCTTTCCTCAACAAAAACGACTGCCATCGGTTACGGTACTGCTTTTTCGGCGTATGCTTTTGGGCGATCGAAATTTCGCCCGTCTGGTCTTTTAGGTGTTGCAGTCGAGCCGTGGATTACAAGAACATCAACCGTCAGACATGGAATCAACTGGCAGACAGTGGCAGTTTGTTCGCGCGAGTCGCTACGGACGAAGAGTGCCAAAACCCGTTGCGTGTGCTGGATGGTCGTGGATGGTTGCCGGCATCCGTGGCTGGCCTCGATGTCTTGTGCCTTGCATCGGGCGGTGGCTGGCAGTCTGTGCTGTATGCCGTGGCTGGTGCCAATGTCACGGTTGTGGACCTCAGTGAATCGATGCTGGCTTTGGATCAACAGGAATCGCAACGCCGTGGTTTGAATATCCGTACGCAGCAAGCGTCCATGGACGACCTGCGCGAGCTGTCTGATGAAGCCTTCGATATCGTGCATCAACCGGTCAGCAGTTGCTATATCCCGGATTTGGTGCCCATGTATGCCGAAATTGCGCGTGTGCTAAAAGACGGCGGAACGTACATCAGTCAGCATAAGCAGCCGACCAGTGCGCAAATCAGCCATCGCAACGAACGCCATCAGTTTGTGATTGGTGTGGAGTATTACCATACCGGGCCGCTGCCGAAGCAAATCGACGACGCCTACCGCGAGGCTGGTGCCACAGAATATCTACACCGGCTGGACGAATTGATCGGCGGATTGTGTCGCAGCCGGATGGTGTTGGAAGATCTGCGGGAACCTGTTCGCGCCGACTACAAAGCGGCTGTGACTCACTATGGTTACCGAGGCCGGTTTGTGCCGCCCTATGTTCGGATGAAAGCGAGGCGTCTGCCGAGAACAGCCGAGGCTCGCAGTATGCGTTCCGACACAATCTGGACGCCGTAACACAATCTGCCCGTTCGACTAATGTGAGCAATAGTCGATGATGCGGGCAAGTTCCGAACGCAGTTGAGCTCGATGAATGATGCGATCGACGAACCCATGCTTCAGCAAAAACTCGCTGGTTTGGAAATCGTCGGGCAAGTCGATCTTGCATGTGGCCTGCACCACACGAGGACCGGCGAAGCCCACCAAGGCGTTCGGTTCTGCGACCACAACATCGCCCAGTGATGCAAAGCTGGCCGCGACGCCGCCCATCGTGGGGTTGGTCAGCACAGAAATGAACAAACCGCGTGCTCGACGAAAACGTGCCAAAGCCGCAGAGACTTTACCCATCTGCATCAGTGAGATAATACCTTCGTGCATGCGAGCACCACCGCCCGAACCGCTGACGATCACCAACGGCAACGACAGTTCAGTCGCCTGCTCGACAGCGCGACACAGTTTCTCGCCGACCACGGACCCCATGCTCCCCATGATGAACGCGGAATCCGTCATCCCGAACACCAACGGACGGCCTCGCATATAACCGCGGCCCACGGTACAGGCGTCGATCATGCCCGTTCGCTTTTGCTCATCAACAAGCCGCTCGGCATACGGCTTACGGTCAGCGAATCCCAGCGGATCTACGGGACGCATATCGCCGTACCATTCTTCGAAACTATCCGGGTCCATCAGCTGTCGAATTCTGGCAGAGGTCGGAACGTAGAAGTGGTGGTCACATTCGGGGCAGATGTTCAGGTTTTCTTCCACCTGATTTCGGAAGACCGTCCCGCCGCAACCATCGCAGCGCAGCCAAAGACCTTCCGGAACTCCTCGTTTGGGTCGTTTCATATCCTGCAGCCAGGACCGTTGTCCGGTTTGATTTGTTGCTGTCATATTCCACACTCCGCAAACAGCCACTCAGCTGCCTGCCGTCTTTTCTACTGGTTCGTTGGAATCCGTTACTTTACCGATTGCCGTGAGACAGTGTCAGAGGAAAGTTTTGGTGTCTCGCGACTTTCGCAATTCACAAAGAAAGCGGGATCAAAACCCTCCGTTTCGAAGAATTCCACCGCTTCGCGGTCACCCTCCCCGCTCAAACAAGACGCCACCGCGATGCCCCGCTCCTGCAATGTACAGCGAATCACCGACGCAATTGGGTCTGGCACGACAATCGCCAGCACCTTGAATTTCCGAATCGCTTTGTTGATCACTTTGTGAATTCGTTCACACGCATCCCCCAACGTCTCACCTTCTGGCGGGCAGATGGTTTGAGGTTTCTCTTTACCTTTGCGGAAAAACTGCGGGTAACGCTTCCGAATGTCAGCTTCCGGCAATCCCTGCCACAAGCCCTGATCCACGTTCTGCAGTTCGTCCAGCTCCTTGACCTTTGGACCTTTCAGCGCTTCGGCGATCGCGCGAGCTGTACTGCAGGCCGGATCGACGGGACTGGTGAAAATACACTCCAGCTGAATGTTCTCCTGCTGAAGATGCCGAACGATGTGATTCACCTGTTCCACACCGGCCATATTCAGCGGCATTTCCAGTGTGCCCAAGAGGCGTGATTGTTCGTGGTAGTCTGTTTCGCCGGGACGAATCAATACAATTGTGGACATTCGTGAGCCCCTTTCTGATTGGGAAAATTAGGCTGCAGATCCGCAGCGCCGGGCCTCAGAACTCAGAACTTCAGCCGCTTGGCCGTAGTCCGCGTGATCGAAAATTGAACTCCCGGCCACAAAAATCTCGGCACCGGCAGCCGCACACTCACCAATCGTGCCAGCGGCGACTCCGCCATCGACGGAGATCAACAACCGTTCGCCAGCCACGGCTCGAGCCCGCTGCATTTTCGGCAGAACCTCGGGCATAAACTTCTGTCCGCCGAAACCAGGATTCACGCTCATGATGAGCAGCACATCGCAGAATTCCAAAAACGGTTCGGCCGCTTCGATGGACGTGCCGGGATTGATGGCGAGTCCGCTGACCACGTTCTGCTCACGAATGGCCTGCAGCAATTCCGTGGGATTCGGTACGGCTTCCAGATGAAAGGTGATCGCTTCGCAGCCCGCTTTGACATACTCGTCCAAATACTTCGCCGGATTCGAAATCATCAGATGAGCATCAAATGGCGTGCTGGTCAATTTTCGCAATCGCTCAATCACCATGGGGCCGTACGACAGGTTCGGCACAAAGTTGCCGTCCATGACATCGAGGTGATAAAGAGGAAGTGCCGCAGCGTCGATCTGGTCGACTTCTTTCTGCAGGTTGCCAAAGTCGCACTTCAGCATCGACGGAGCAATCACCGGGCGGTGTTTCCGTAAATGCGTGAGCATCGCTTCGCGTGATAACATTGAATTTGCCATTGAACAAGGCAGAGGAACAGACGCCGGAACCGGCTTGATCAAAGCGAAACAAACTCGCCCCAACAGTCCTCAAATCGAATGACGCATTTTCGTGATCTCACCACCGCAAGTCCAGCCGAACGAGCCATGTGTTCGGGTTTCCAGAGAATGCCTGGTGACAGTTCCTGCAAATTTGCTGATGAAGTGCCAAAATTGGTCCGTTTTGGCACGGCAATCGTTGGCAAGGAGACGTCAAAACACTGCGCGTGAAAAAAGCTCGCGGAAATTGACATCCGCGAGCCTCCTAGATTCAGTCGATCGAATGCTTACAGAGAAGCAATCTTTTTGATCAGGTCGACAGTCCGGTTGGAGTAACCATACTCGTTATCGTACCAACCGATGACTTTGACCATTGTGCCACCCACGACGCTGGTGAATGAACCGTCGAAGATACAGCTGTGAGCGTCGCCAATGATGTCGCTGGACACGATTGGATCTGTTGTGTAGGCCATAATGCCTTTGAATTCGCCTTCTGAGGCAGCCTTCATGGCAGCGTTGATCTCTTCCACAGTCACGTTTTTGCTCAACACGGCTGTCAGGTCCGTGATGCTTCCGGTCGGAACGGGAACTCGCAGAGCATAGCCAGTCAGCTTGCCAGCAACTTCTGGCAAAACCAAGCCAACGGCTTTGGCAGCACCCGTGGAAGTTGGAATGATGTTGATGGCGGCAGCACGAGCACGGCGAGGATCGCTGTGCAGCTGGTCAGTAACCTTTTGGTCGTTGGTGTAGGCGTGGCAAGTTGTCATCAAAGCGTGCTCCAGACCGAACTTGTCGTTCAGCACTTTCACCATCGGAGCGAGACAGTTGGTTGTGCAACTGGCGTTAGAAATACAGTGGTGATCTGCGGTTAGCTGGTTGTCATTCACACCCAAGACGACTGTCAGGTCTGGATCTGTGGCTGGAGCAGAAATGACAACTTTCTTAGCGCCGGCTGTCAGATGCGAATCGAAGCCGGGCTTCCCGTCAGCAGCTCGCTTTGTGAAGAAGCCAGTGGATTCCAGAGCAACATCGACTCCCAGTTCGGCCCATGGCAGGTTGCTAGGGTCTCGCTCCGCACAAACCTTGATTGTCTTGCCGTTGACGATCAGATTGCTGCCGTCTGATTCGACTGTTCCATTAAAACGACCATGAACACTGTCGTACTTCAACAGCATGGCGAGGTCCTGGGGATTGCCGAGGTCGTTGATGGCCACAACTTCAAATTCGTCTGGGCGAGTTGCCAGAGCACGAAACGTGATTCGACCAATACGACCAAAGCCGTTAATACCAACCTTAACTGACATACTATTAAACTCCGACACTGAAAACTGAGGTAAGAAGAACCTCATTCAACACAGTTGATTGAGGTCCAGACAGGGCTCGCCTATTGTGTAACATTGCCTTTTTCGTCAGGTTTGACCCCAACCCGAGGCATCAACAAGGTTCCGAATCACATTCGCATGCGGATCAGCACCCACAGATGCATTCGTTGTGAACCTTGCTGATGCTTCGGGCTGGTGTGAACCGAAACGTTCACGCCATCAGCAATATGAAACAGACTCAGACACCACGGAGGTTTAAGATTCAACACCCATTCTCCGCGCGCAACATCAACGCAAGCGGCGTCTGCTGGGCGGAATCCTAACGCAGCAAGCCCCCAATGCAAGCTCAGCGACGGGCTCGAAGCGTTTTCCAGCGTTTGGTGGGCGGTCAGTCTTTGGATTGGGGAATTTAGGTTCACATTGCAGGTCAGATTGTGGCACGTTGGTCAGTCGAACATCGCTGAAAGACATTGCAGTCAAATCGGTTGTACTTTGCATGGTGATGGGACAAAATCCGACCGTGTGACGCTTGGCGCGGGAATTTAGAATTCGGTATCGACAGAAGCTTTTCGGTCGATCGTGGCATGTGCCGTTGTTCCGCGACTAACCTTCCGGGCTAAGAAACACAGTGAACATCCAGCTTTCTCTGCGGAATCAAACTGTAGAATCGAATTCGTCCGTCAAAACCAATTTGTAACAGTTCAAACTCGCCCTGAACCTGAACCACCCGATGCGTCAGTTCGATTCGCGTTCTCGCAGACTTTTCGACAACAACTCAATAGCCGCACTGAACGGACAAGCATGATGAGACCCATCGCCCCCGTCGTTATTCTCCTGACGTTTCTAACTCCGGTTGCACATGTGAATGCGCAAACCGCTCCGACAGCCAATCACCAGCAGTTAATGTGGTACGCCGACGACGGCCAACCACTGGCCGTGCAGACCAAATCCGACTGGGCGAAACGCAGGGCTCAGATCTTGGATGGGATGCAGGAAGCCATGGGGCGACTTCCCGACCGCGACGATCCCCCAGCTTTTGATATGCAGACCGTCAGTGAAAGCCAAGGCGACGGTTATCGACGGCTCACAATCAGTTTTGTGGCTGAAGGAACGGACCGAATTCCGGCCGATCTTTACATTCCCAATTCCGCTGACGGGGTCGCTCAATTACGGCCAGCCGTTGTGGCGTTGCATCCGACCGGAGCGCTGGGCAAACGAATCGTGGCGGGCGAAGGACCGCTGGCAAACCGGCAATATGCGGTCGAACTTGCCCAGCGCGGTTATGTTGTGATTGCTCCGGACTATCCGTCGTTTGGCGACTATTCAGCCTACGACTTTAAAAACGACGGATACGTTTCCGGCACGATGAAGGGCATTGTCAACCACATGCGTTGTGTCGACCTGCTGACGTCCGAAGTCAACAGTGTCGACCCAGATCGAATCGGCGTGATTGGCCATTCACTCGGCGGCCACAACGCGATGTTTCTGGGTGTGTTCGACCAGCGTGTGAAGGTGATTGTGTCGAGCTGCGGTTGGACTCCGTTTCATGATTACTACGATGGCAACATCACAGGCTGGACCAGCGACCGCTACATGCCGTTGCTGAAGACAAAGTTCGAACTGAAACCCGACAAAGTCCCCTTCGATTTTTACGAAGTTGTCGCCGCGCTGGCGCCTAGGAACTTCTTCTCCAGCTCACCGCTTGATGACAGCAACTTCGCGGTCGCAGGCGTGCGGAAGGCGATTCCTAAAGCGAAAGAAGTCTACGACCTGTTTGAAGCCGGGCAAAATCTGAAGGTGGTCTATCCGCACAGCGAACATGACTTTCCCACAGAAACCCGCGAACGCGCCTATGAATTCATCGACCAAGCGTTGCAGCATCAGCCTTCGACCACGTTGAACTTCGCAGCGGAACTACCACGTTTCCAGCCGCTCGAACCCGATGCAGCTCTGAAAGCATTCGAAGTCGCCGAAGGCTTTGAAATTCAACAGACTGCAGCCGAACCACTGATCACCGATCCCGTCGCGATGTCGTTTGACGAACAGGGACGACTGTACGTTGTCGAAATGAAAGACTATTCCGAACAGGAACACGATCAACTTGGCCAAGTTCGTCTGCTGGAAGACACCAACCACGATGGCACCTTCGACAAAGCAACCGTCTTTGCGGACGGCCTGTCCTGGCCCACGGCCATCATCTGTTCCCAAGGCGGCGTCTTCGTCGGTGCGGCTCCGGAGATTTTGTTTTTACGCGACACCGACGGCGATCTAAAAGCCGATCAACGCGATGTTGTGTTCACAGGATTTGAACGCAGCAACATTCAAGGTTTACTGAACAGTTTTCGCTGGGGTCTGGACAATCGTATTCACGGGGCGACAAGTAGTTCCGGTGGTCGTGTGAAGCGGCCGAATGCTGCGGATTCCGCAGCGGTCAACCTGCGTGGCCGCGATTTTTCGTTCGACCCCTTGAAGCTGGATCTGCGTGCAGAAGCCGGCGGAGCGCAGCATGGGCTAAGCTTTGCAGACTTTGGCCGAAAGTTCGTGTGCTCGAACAGCGATCATGCTCAGTATGTGATTTACGACGACAAGTATCTGACCAACACGCCGAATCTGGTCGCTCCACCGTCACGCGTCAGTATTGCGGACGATGGTGGCCAAGCTCCCGTCTTTCGCAACAGTCCCATCGAACCTTGGCGAATCGTGCGCACTCGGTTACGTGTTTCCGGAACGGTCAAAGGGCTTGTCGAAGGTGGTGGCAAGCCCGCCGGATACTTTACGGGAGCGACCGGCATCACAATTTTCCGTGGCGATGGTTGGGGAGCAGATGAACAAGGCACAGCATTCATCGGCGATGTTGGCAGCAACATCGTACACCGCAAACAGCTGATTCCCAATGGAGTCAGCTACGTTGCCAGCCGCATTGATGCACAGTCGGAATTCGTCCGCTCCGATGACACTTGGTTCCGACCGGTTCAGTTCGCGAATGCACCCGATGGCTGCCTTCATATCCTCGACATGTACCGCGAAGTTATCGAACATCCCCAAAGTCTGCCACCGGAAATTAAACAACACCTCGACTTGACCAGCGGCCGTGATCGAGGTCGTCTGTATCGTGTTTCGAAACAAGGGCACACTGTGCGCACCAATGTCGACCTCCGCAACAAAACGGCGGCGGAGCTTATTGCACTGCTTGACCATCCCAACAGTTGGCACCGAGAAACAGCGGCCCGGCTCATCTACGAACAGTCCGCTGAATTCAACGATCTGCAAAGCCTGCTCAGCCAACACGCCGCTAACGGCCAACTGCCTCAAGGGCGTGTACACGCGTTATATTTGTTGGGCAGTTTGAATCTATTGACCAACGAAATCGCACTCGGCGCAATCCGTGATTCTTCGGCCGATGTCGTGGAACATGCTTTAAAGCTATCTCAACCATTCGCCAGCCAATATCCCGATGGTTTTCCCGTCACGGCCGAACTGGTGCAGCAGCCCCGCGTGGCCCTGCAGTTGGCATTCAGCGCGGCGTTCCTGCCGGAACCACAGCGTCTCGAGACCGTGACCAAGATTCTTCAGGATTCCGATCTCAGTCGCGATCGCTGGATTCGTACTGCAGCGTTGTCATCGTTGCCAACCGGTGCGGGGCATGTCTTTTCGCAGCTGGCCAGCAACCCGAAAACAGACGCTGCCGCGATCACCAGCTTAGTGCAACTCATTGCTCGACAAAACCAGGCGAACGACATCGCAATCGTTGTCGAAGAACTTGGCAACGTGAATCAGACTAGGCCGGATCAGGCGGCCGTGCTGGTGAAGTCACTGTTGGCCGAACGCTCTGAACTCAGTCCCAAACTTGCGGATGTGGTCACGGAAATCTTGGACAGATCTCGTACGACCGCTCTGTCTACGGAGCAGACTGTTGCTCAGCGACTTTCTGCCATTGAATCACTTGGCATGGGCAATTTTGATTCGGAACAGGCCATCCTTGGTCAGTTGATCAACCAACAACAGCCCGCGCAGATTCAGTCAGCAGCGCTGGGTGTGCTGGGAGGATTCAGTTCAGAAGCAGCGCCGTTGATTTTGGAACATTGGAATTCGTTCAGCCCCAGCTTGCGGCTGCAGGCCGAGAGCATTCTGTTTTCAAGACCGCAGTCGATTGCTGCGTTGTTCGATTGGTTGGAAGACAAGCGGATACAAGCTTCACAAATCAGCTCAGCCCAGTTGAATGTCGTCGCCAAGTCCAAAGACACTCAACTGAAACAGCGAGCGGTAAGCCTGTTGCAACAAACCACATCCAAAGTTGACGTGGCGTTGATGCAAAAGTACCGCACAGCTTTGGAGCAGCCGGGCCGTATTTCTGACGGACGAAACGTCTTTCGGAAATCGTGTGCGACATGTCATCGCTTAGAAAACCACGGCTACGAGTTGGGTCCCAACCTTGCGACCATTAAAAATCGAGGTGCCGAATCGATTCTGCTGAATGTGTTGGATCCAAATCGCGAAGTGAATCCGCAGTATGTGACCTACGCAATTCTCACAACCAGCGGACGAACGTTTTCGGGCCTGATCCAAAACGAGACTGCTACGAACGTGACGCTGGTCCGAGCCGAAAACAAAGCCGACACGATCCTACGTTCAGACATTGAGGAACTGACAAGCACGGGAGTCTCACTAATGCCAGAAGACCTACACAAAGCGGTCTCGCCCGAACAACTTTCGGACGTTGTGGCTTACCTGCTGTCTATCGAATAGCAGCAGACTCCGTTCATGTGTCGCCGATCGACGGGCCCAAAAAAACGTCCTCGAAAGTCCCGACACAGTCAGTGCTTACGAGGACGTCAATTTGTCATGCGGAGAGAGGAGAATTCTCTGACCGGCCACTTAATGCGGTGTATCGTGTGCGGCAGACGCTGAAATAGTCGTGCGAAATCGGATTACGTCAACTGGGTATGTCTGCAATTTGCCATGTGTCCGAAGCACGAAGTGCACAAAAATGCCACAAGGCGGTTCAATCAAGACTTCAGAAACTTGCAAGCATTCGGTCGGTTGGTAGTCACATCAAAAGCAAGTCGCCTAACCAGAATGGAAGCCTCGCATGAACACTTGCCCGTCCGGTCAAAAAACTCGAACGACTAGCAAGCGGCGAATAACAGCCCGTCCAGCCACGCCTTTTGAGACAGTCGAAAGCAACAGTCTAAACCAAGCCGCTCAGCACGCCATCTTTGCAATAGTCGGCATTGCCGAAGGAATCGACTGGGTGCCCCATGGCTTCGCAGAAGCTCATCAGCAGGCGATTGTGCGGGACGCTCTTGAAGTCGTGAGCCAACCCTGTCTTCCAGCCTAGGCCGCCACCCACCATCACGAACGGGATGTTGTTGCGAGTGTGGGAATTGCCTTTGCCCAGTTCGTTAGTCCAGACAATCGTCGTGTTGTCCAGCATCGAACCGTCAGCTCCCGGTTCCGGTGTTTCGGACAGCCGTTTGGCAAGGTAAGCGACCTGCTCACAGTACCAAGTGTTGATCTTGATCAACTTTTCATAAGCATCTTCGTTGTCGTCGCCTTCGTGAGACAAGGAGTGGTGTCCCTCATCGATGCCCAGCCATTTCATGCGAGGCTGGCCGACACTGTTTGTGATTTGGAAGGTGGCCAGTCGAGCAAAGTCGGCGGCGAACCCGTTGACCAATAGATCGATCTGCATCTTCGTCAGCAGTGGCATGTTGTCGTTTTGTTCTTCAATGTTTGCCGGAAGGATGGGCACGGCATGGTCAACAGTTTTCGAAGACGCTGAGTGCTCTGTTTTTCCAGCCTTCAATTCCGTCTTCAGATCCTTTTCGAGTCGGCGCGTCATCTCAAGATGCTCTTCCAGCAGTCGACGATCTTCGGTGCTGACCATCTGTGACAGTCGGCGATAATCGTCCTGAAGCCCGTCCAGCACGCTTGCCAGTACCTGTCGATTTTTCTGCTGGCCGTATAGCTTGTCGAACATCTGGTACGGATCATCGATGGGGGCCATCGGCTGATTTGCGCCACCGTAGGACAAACGAGTCCACGTGTCGGCTCGATCGGGAACCATGACGCCGAATTCCAACGAGCCGAATCGCGTTTGAGTTTCGGGCGACGCCTGAAATTTGTTCTTCAGATACTGATCGACAGAGACGCCCATTGACCAGCCGGCCGGTGTGTCTGATCCGCCCTGAATATCCCCCGGGAACAGTTCGATGCCCGTCAGCAGGCAGCCAATGCCGCGCATGTGACCGTCGCCATCACCCTTGATTTGATTGCAGACGCCGTGCATTGTGACCGTCTGGTCGCGGAATGGTTCCAGCGGCTTCAGGATTCGCTTTAGCTCGAATTCGCTGCCGAGAGTCTCCGGCCAGAAATGCTTCGGGATGACTCCGTTGGGACTGAAGACGAAAATCAGTCGCTGTTTGCGAGTTGCTGCCGTGGTGGCCGAAGCAAGGCTGGGCAGCCCCATAGCGAGATGGATTCCCATCGCGCTAAGTCCGGCGTTCTTCAGGAAATTTCGTCGTGATCTGTACTGAGACATGGTAGGAGCCTTATCGAGGTTGGCTAAGTTGAGGGAGGAGGTGTTGAGGAGGGAGGAGGTGTGGCGGCAACCACCGCAATTTCTACCAACAGATTCCGAAGGTTATAATTTCCAGCTCTGAACTTTTCTGTCAGTTTGTCCAATTTTTCGGGGCCGTAGGCAGCAATCGGCTGCTTCACAAAGTGTTGAAACGTTCGATTCACGAACGCTCGATGAGCTTCGTCGCTTGAAGCTAGGTATTCTGCCAATTCGTCCGCGCCGCCGAAAGTCTTTGTTTCGCCTTTTCGGTCAATGTAGCTGCCTGACACGTCAATCGACTTCTGCCCCTCCATATCTCGAAATCGGCCAACTGCATCGAAGTTCTCCAGCGTGAAGCCGAGCGGATTGATTTTTGAATGGCAAACCTGACACGCAACGTCACCGGTCTGCAGTTCCACTCGTTGGCGAGTTGTCAGGTCCTTGTGTTGTTCAGGGCTCAGCGGCGTGAAGGCTTCGTTCGGCGGACGCAGCGTGCGTCCCAGCATGTAGCGGATTAAAAACACGCCCCGATGAATCGGTGACGTCGTGTTGGAGTAAGCCAAGCCACTCATGAGGTAGGGATGAGACAGAATGCCGCGATTGTAAGGTGCCTCCGTTCGGGTCTTCACGAGTTCGCTGACCGGTCGCAGGCCGACGTAGTTCTGTAAGGGCTCCGTTTTGTCTGACGAGTCCGCTATTTCGGCCCGCGTTTCACCGTCTGCCTTGTCTTGATTTTCGGATAAAACGTCCTGCTCAGCAGGCTTTGCTGCGTTGATGTCCGGCACAGCCCAAGCACCGCCGTAAAAATCGGCCAAGCGAGCATTCGTGTAAACCCAGTCGGCCTGAAACAGTTGCCGAAAGTCGCCATCAGAATCGATGATTGCATCGTCCAGCATCGCATTCAGCGAGGCTCGCAGGTCCGCGGCAAGCGCAGGATCAAATTGCGGGTATTGTTCACTGTTTTTGGTGATGTCGCCAATATGACTCAGGTTCAGCCATTCGAACAGCATCTCGCGAGCCTTGCCTTCACAGCGATAGTCCGAAACCATTCGCTGCGCCATTCGGCGGATCTGGTCTTCCGTCTCCAGCTCATTCTTACCGACAGCTTCAAGAAGAGATTTGTCTGTCGCCAACGAATCAAACAAAGTCAACGCCAGTCGATTGGCGGCTCGCTGGCTTCCCGATCGATCTCGATCCAGTTCCGGATACAGAAAACGCGGCGACTTCAGAATGGTCAACAGGCAGCGTTTGATGGCCAGCGCATCGTCTTCCGTCGCATCAACCTGATCATCGACGTAGAACGTTCTTTCGTTTTCGTGAAGCGGACCACGAAACGCGACTTCAGCCGTGTCCGCGAGGAATCCTCTCAGCTTCGCGCGGTTTTCGTCTTCGTCCTTCTTGTGACTTTTCAGATAGTCCGGCCACAGTTCACTGACCGCAATCGAAGAAAATTCCGCCGCCGCCAGAGTTGTCGATTCATCCCATGAACTGTCGACGGCAAGTCCTCGTTCGAAACCGTAACTGCGATCATCTGGAGGCAGTCTGGTCTGCAGCGCAAATGTCGAAGGTGGCGATGCCGCAATCAGGTTTCGGCTGGGGATGATTTCCTCGACACCGTGCGGTCGCACCCACGAAAGGCTGACCTTCACCGGCGGCTGTTCCGTTTTCCGCTCTCGTTGATACATCTCAATCTGCAATGGATAGACGCGTCCTGCCAGCAGAGTCACCGATTTGCGGAACTCGGTCTTGTCGCCCGATTGCACGTGGTTATCCAGAAACATTCGGCCGAACCGACCGAACTCCATTTTGAAGGCCGCAGAAGATCTCACGACAATTTCGTAGCGACCGGTTTCATCGACTTTTAACCCAGTACGCCAGTGGACGTAGAAAGCTTCCGCCTTGATCTCTTCGCCGGGGCTTTCTTTGCCCCAGTCGAAATTGATGACCGGATCGACACGTTCGATCTTCAGGTTCTCCTTCTTCCAGCGAGCACCATCAAAGTACGTGGCGTTAACTCCCCGCTTGCTTTCTCGCCACATGCTGCCTCGGTATCGGCCATACAGATCGGCAAGGCTTTGGCGGAGTTGGCTTCCGGTTAGATGAGTCAGCATGATCCTAGCAGATCGGTTTCGCACGCGAGCCGCTTCGCTGTAGAACTCGTGATGAGCCCACGCAGCGACGGCAGCCGCATCGTCTCCCTGGCATTTTTCGGGCTCGCCCTCCGGCATCGTTTTGCCAATGAGGTCGGCCAGCCGATTGACCGGTTCATCGCCGATCAGCGGGTCATCGTAAACACCTTCGACGCCCTCGCCTTTCGCACCGTGGCAGCTCGCGCAAGACGTTTTCCAAATCGCTTCGCCTTTCGACAACAGCGAACCTGGTCCCGACGATTGGCCGCCCGGAGGCAACTTAGCATCGGCGAACACAGTGTTGGGCGCTGCCAGCAAAACAAGCAGCACTTGCGCCATTAAGATCGGTAAGCGCGGCTCAGCTGACATGTTTGCACTCTGCCAAAATGTGGTGGAATTCAGAAACATCACCGAAGATTGCCTTTTAAGTCACTCTTAGATCGCTGTTTGCTGCGGGAAGAGGCCTGCCAGCCCTGCTTTAGGAGCGGGGACAGCAGCACACAAACGAAAGCCCCGCAGCTCTTTGAATGCACAATTATACCCGTGCATCGTGAACGCACAACAATTCACCTCATCGTTGAGGATACAAGCGTCCGGAAAACCGGAAAATCGCGTTAAATGCCTTTGTCGGCGGAGTGCGTCGTAGTGCGGCGGACTCTGCGGTTAGACGGAAACGACCAAGAGTTATTTAGTGTTGTTCGAGTCGAACTCCACCGGCTGCGAGCTGCTTGATGTTCGGACTCATCGTGTCGGATTCGTGAAAGCCGAAATCGGCCCATCCCAAATCATCCGCCAGCAGAAACACCATATTGGGCAGACGTTCGCCTTTTTCATTGCGAGCTTGGCTTTGGCATTGAGTCCCTCGATGCCGCCACTTAAGAGCGCTTCCGGATTTCTCGCGTTGCCGGAGATTCTGTCAGCGAGAAGATCAGGACTTCTTCACCGGTGACCACGCTGATGTCGTGGTGCAGACTGATCACCTCAACGCCCGTGGCTTCAAGAATGACAGCTACCAAAACAGGCCGGGCGGTTTCGATCAGTTGCGTTCGGACCTGCTTTAGCAAGTCGCGACCTTTTTCGGCGGGCAGTGACTGAGCCAGGTGTTGTTCAGCCATCGTCAGCACGCCCTGCAAACGCACAACCAGCAAATCGTCGATCAGATAAGTGTGGATGTGCTTCGGACCACGGCCCATGTAGTCCTGTTCGAATCGGTTGATGCCTTTGCAGATGGCAGCTTCAATCTCACCACGGGATTTCATCAACTTGCCTGTCTGATTTCAAATGCCAACGTCGCACGATGTGTGCTGCTGCGTCACACCATCGTATTGATCAGCAGGTTGCCCGATGCGATCGTAGTTGCAGCTTAACAATTTCGTGACGAATCTTCGACAACGCCCTATCTATTTTGTTCGACTCGGATAGCATCATGGGTGTGACCTGTTGCTGACTCGCATTCGCAGCAGAATCACATTCGGATGACTGAATACACCGCAGCTCAGGATTTTCTGAGAGGCGCGTTAATTAGTAAACCGACGTGGCAGAGAATTTTTTGAATTCTCTGCCACGTCGGTTTTTTTTGTGCGCTGAACGACGGGCAGGAGTGCCCGTCGTCGTGGGATAGGCTTCCAGCCTGTCGTCTCTCCTGTGTTTTTGACGGGCTGGAAGCCTATCCCACGACTCTTGTCTTTTCGGAACCTTCACACAAACAGAAAGTCAGTTATGTCAGACACAACAACACCGCGTGGTACAGCCGTGGCGATGTTTCCATCGCATGATCGTGCGGAAGCAGCCATTCACACTCTTCAGGAGAGCGGCTTTGATATGAAGAAGCTGTCGATTATCGGCAAAGACTATCAGACAGAAGAGAACGTTGTCGGCTACTACAACGCGGGCGATCGTATGCAGGTTTGGGGCAAGACCGGAGCGTTCTGGGGCGGACTCTGGGGGATTCTTTTCGGCAATGCGTTCTTCTTCATTCCCGGCATCGGTCCATTGCTGATCGCAGGCCCTCTGGTTGCCATGATCATCGCAGGTTTGGAAGGGGCGGTTGTGGTGGGAGGTCTGAGCGCACTCGGGGCCGCACTGGCCAGTATCGGCGTTCCGGAGGACTCCATCGTGAGCTACGAATCCAAGTTGAAGGCTGGCGAATTCTTGCTGGTTGTGCATGGTAGCACCGCAGAAATCGAACGAGCTCGCGGAAGTCTGAAAGAGGACGAACTCACCGTTCATGCCGTGGATCCGGAATTCGTTTGAACGCCATGCTGCGAGCGAACCGGAGTTCTTTCTGATTCAGAGACGCCTGGCCTGGTAATTGCTGTGCCTGACATTGTTCGTCCGAAGCTGGCTCAGGCTGGCTCGGTTAACCCCTCTGACGACGGACCATCCTTGGTCTGGAGTAACAAAATGACTCAACTGCATCACCACAATCGCTTTCTATTTCCCTCACGACCGGATGAAGGTCACCGCCAGGTCGAACACAGGACGTTTAATGCTCACGAAACGGCCATGATCGGCAAGTACCGACGATTGCGTGTCGAATGGAACAGACAGTTGGATTGTCTGGAACACTCTGCCAATACCGCCGATGTCCACGGACAACGGCGGGCAGCAGCTCTTAACCGCGAACTGGCTGTGATGGAACAATCGCTGCCCGAAGGCTACATCTACCCGGAAGATGCCACACCACACGTAAGGACTGGAACGATCGCATCTGCTTTCGCGCGCCTTCTGAAGCGCCATCGGCTGGAAGCGGACATGATTCAACCGACACTGCCTTCAATCAGTCGCTAAGCCGGAAAGTCCAATGATGACCATCAACAACGGGCACGCTTCGAAATGTCTCTGCAGCAGTCAAACCGATGATGACTGCCGTCGGGACCTGCTTCATGAGCTCAGCAAACGACTTGTTACGGTATGCCGCTGCCATCGGTACATCATGAACGCCAATGGCAACGTCGGTGCGATCGACTTCTGGAGCAACATCCGACAACAGGAAGCGGACAACATACAACGCATTCAGGCACTGTTGTTTGTCTTGCAGGATCAGCAGGCCACTCGAATGGAACCCTGCATGCTTTGCAATCCTGCCGAACCACTGTTTGCACCTGCCGTACACTTGAGTCATTCGACATCGCGACGAATTCCTGTGGCGACATAGTTGAGCCAATCTGGTTCCACGGGCAACTTTTCCATTCAGACGGGCATTCGTCCCGCTTCATTTCTACGGGCGACGACATGAGGTCTTTAACAGACACGATCACCATTATCTTGGCCGGAGGAGTTGGGGCGCGACTGGCTCCGCTGACGGCTGATCGAGCCAAGCCGGCGGTCCCGTTTGGAGGACAGTATCGAATCATCGATTTCACTCTGGCCAACTGCGTGAATACCGGACTGCGCAAGGTTCTGGTGCTGACTCAGTACAAGTCGCAGTCTTTACTGGCGCATCTGCGAGATTCGTGGGCGTTCCTGAATTCTCACTGCGGCGACTACATCACAGCAGTGCCGCCTCAAATGAGAACCGGGGATTCGTGGTACTGCGGCACGGCCAACGCCGTCTATCAAAACGCCTATTTGCTGCAGCGCAGTGGAGCGAAGCATGTGCTGATTCTTTCCGGAGATCATGTCTATCGCATGGATTATTCAGACATTCTTCATCAGCACCAGAAATCAGACGCCGATGTGACGGTTGCCTGCATGGAGGTCGACGTGCAGGAGGCGCGGTCATTTGGAGTGGTCACGCTCGACGCCGATCGTCGAATCACCGATTTTCAGGAAAAGCCGTCAGATCCCTGTCCAGTACCGGGCAGTGCCGATCGTGTGATGGCATCAATGGGGATCTATGTTTTCAATATCGACGTCCTTTGTCAGGCGTTAATCGCTGATCAGGAGGATTCTACTTCGAGTCATGATTTTGGGAAAGATATCCTTCCACACTTGATACATTCGAACAGCGTGCATGGATACGTGTTTGGTTGCGACGGACAAAATACTGCGGATCGATACTGGCGAGACGTTGGCAGCATCGATGCCTACTATCAGGCCAGCATGGATCTGCTGTCGTATCCTACGCCGCTAAGTCTGTACGACAAAGACTGGCCGATTCGAAAGTGTGATCCACCGGGGCCGCCTGCATTAATCCGACGCGACCGCCACGGTAGCTGCGGCGAAGTGCGGGATTCGATTCTGGGTCGAGGAACGGTTGTCGCAGGCGGGCACGTGATTAACTCCATTCTTTCATGCGGCACATTCATTGACAGTGATGCCGTTGTCACCGACTCCATCCTGTTTGATGATGTCAAAGTCGGTGAAGGCGCGGTGTTGCAGAGATGTATTGTCGACAAGGGAGTTCGTATTCCTCCGGGCACTCGCATTGGGCTGGAGCCGAAAGCCTGTGATGGAAATCTGACGATCTCCGAGAACGGTGTGGTGGTTGTTCCAAAGGACTACCAGTTTTGTCAGGACTCGTGCTGCAGATCGTCGGCGCATGATCACCGTGCCGAAACCTCAACGCTGCCACGGAGATCCGCGTCGACTTCGGATAAACCTGACACCGGTCGCCAACTGCCGATACCAACCGGCTTGCATGCGTCGAGCGGGCAGAATCAGCTCGAATAGTGCGATTATTTTCTTGGCTCGGTTCCTTCGATCAAAACACATCCTGTGATGACATATTGGACGGTTTTGCGTCTCGACTACTTTTTATTGCTACAGATTGTTATACTCAATGCGGCATGTGCATCTTTGGCGGATGACTTGCGGTTGGACGACTGGAAAACAGGCAGCCCGTTTGCGGAAGGCTAGTTGTCGAGTAGGCCGACGTGGTGGAATCCTGAGACTCAGGGTTCGAGCACGTCGGCCTTTTTTTTGCTCGTGCGGTTGTGCAGATTTCGCCTTCCAAACGAGCGAAGTTGAATTTCCGATGTCCCATTCGGAACTTCGAAAGGTCATGATGAGCAAGCAGGTCAAGAGCGTTCTGACTATCAGCGACAATGCCGAAGAACGTTCGCGACTTCAGCGACTTTTTGAGGACGATGCGTTGAAACACTGCCAGGTCATCAAAGTTGACATGGGGCAGGCTGGACTGGAGATCATTCAGAATCCGGAGATCGGGAGAGCATTCCACATGATGCAGACCACAGAGGATGGAATGATCACACCACTGATCACGTTCCAGTCACTACATCGAACCGACAGCAACCGAAACACCCACATGAAAGTCATGCCATGAGTGAAAATGAAATCAGCCAGACGACGAACCTCGATCCGCAGCCGGATGAATTGCTGCACGAGCAGTGGGACTGGCTGCGCATCACGCTCTCCAGCGTTGGTGATGCGGTCATCACTACCGACGCCAACGGCGACGTCAACTTCCTGAACGCGATGGCTCAGGACATGACTGGATGGACTCAAGCAGCCGCTTTCGGTCGACCAGTCGAAGCCGTTTTCAAAGTCCTCAATGAAGAGACTCGCCTCGCCGCCGAGAACCCGGCCACGCGGGCTTTGCGCGACGGGGTCGTGATCGAGCTGGCGAATCATACGCTGGTCGTCGCCAAAGACGGCACGGAACTGCCCATCGATGACAGTGCCACCCCGACGCTCAATGCGGCAGGCAAAGTCACTGGGGTGGCGATCATCTTCCGAGACGTGACCCAGCGCAAACAGCTCGAGCGACAGGTGCAAGAGGCTCAGGAATACACCGACAACATCCTGGCAACTTTGCGCGACCCGTTCTTAGTCCTCGACAAGAACCTGCGGGTCGTGACCGCCAACCACGCGTTCTACGAGAACTTCCAAGTGGCAAAGGGAGAAACGCAAGGCCGCTTCGTCTACGACTTAGGGAATCGCCAGTGGGATATCCCTAGGCTGCGAACGCTGCTGGAAGAATTGCTCCCGGAAAACCAGGCCTTCCAGGATTTCGAAGTGGACCACGATTTTTCGACTATCGGGCAAAAGTTCATGCTACTCAACGCCCGCCGCATTCGTGAGCCGGGCAATAGTTCCGAATTGATCCTGCTCGCCATCGAGGACGTCACCGACCGCAAGCAGCAAAAGAAGCTGGTACAGGACGCCTTGGCTTACGCCGACAACATCATTTCGACACTGCGCGAGCCGTTCCTTGTGCTGGATAGCGACTTGCGGGTCGTGACGGCCAATCACTCCTTCTATCATAACTTTCACGTCACGCCGGAAGAGTCGCAAGACCGCTTCATTTACGACTTGGGGAATCGTCAGTGGGACATCCCTAGACTGCGGACGTTGTTAGAGGACGTGCTACCTCAAAACCACGCCTTCCAGGACTTCGAGTTGGAACACGATTTCCCGACTATCGGCCAGAAGACGATGCTGCTCAACGCCCGGCGCATTCGTAAGCCGGGCGATAAATCCGAGTTGATCCTGCTCGCCATCGAGGACGTTACCGACCGGCGGCACTCGCAATTGCAAAAGGGGGTCTCGGAAACCCGCTTTCGACGGCTGTTTGAAGCAGCCAAAGACGGCATTCTGATTCTGGACTTTACCAGTGGAAGAATCGTCGACGCGAATCCCTTCATGAGCGGGCTGCTGGGCTATTCTTACGAAGATTTTCGTAACCGTGAACTCTGGGAAATTGGTCTTTTCGGTGACAAGTCGGCCAATGAACGGGCGGTGCGAACAGTGCAAGACGTCGGTTATCTGCGCTACGAACATCTGCCTCTGGAATCCAATGATGGACGCCGCGTGGAAGTCGAAATCGTGGCGAATGCGTATGATGAAGGCGATCATCAGGTGATTCAGTGTAACATTCGCGATATCACCGAACGCAGCAATATGGAAAAGCGTCTGCAGACTCAGGCGGCTGAACTGCGAGATGAGCATCGCCGCAAAGACGAGTTTCTGGCGATGCTAAGCCACGAACTGCGCAGTCCGTTGGCTCCGATCGCCAATGCTGTGCAACTACTTAGCCTGCAGGAAGGTTCGGAATCCCGCGTGCAACAGCAGGCGCGAAACATTATCGAACGACAACTGGGCAATCTGCAACATCTGGTCGACGACCTGTTGGAGGTGTCTCGCATTACATCGGGCCGAGTGCAACTGAGACAGGATTGGGCGACAGCCAAAAGCATCGTTAATGGAGCCGTCGAAACCGTCCGATCATTCATCGAACAAAAACGACACACACTGAAAGTGGTTCTGCCCGACGAACCGCTCTGGCTACACGGCGACTCAGCTCGGCTGGAACAGGTGCTGGCGAATCTGCTGGGGAATGCTGCCAAGTACACCGAAGAAGGCGGGCAAATCTGGCTCACCGTTTCACAAGACGCGAATAAATGCGTGATCAGCGTGCGGGATAACGGAGTGGGAATTGCCGACACATTGTTGCCCCATGTTTTTGACCTGTTTACTCAGGCCGAACGATCACTGGATCGATCGCAGGGCGGCCTAGGAATTGGTTTGGCACTGGCGCTGCGACTGACGGAACTTCATCACGGAACCATCGAAGCTCACAGCACACCGGGCGAAGGCAGCGAGTTCATTGTCCATCTGCCATTGTCGGCTGAGAGTTCGGACGATGGTCGACCCGCCAAAAAACGGCCACGTACGACCACTCATCCACTTCGCATTCTTGTGGTCGACGACACGGTGGATACTGCCGAGGCGTTTTCGATGCTGCTGACTGCGTATGGCCACGACGTGAAGACGGCTTTTGATGGCCTTGCTGCCGTGGAAATCGCAGCAAAGTTCGCCCCGGAAGCCGTTGTGCTGGATATTGGCCTGCCCGGTCTGGACGGTTACGAAGTGGCGAAACGCATTCGTCAACAACCCGCAGGCGACAAGGTTATTTTAATTGCTCTGACCGGTTACGGACAGGATTCAGACAGGCTCAAGTCTGACGAAGCAGGCTTCAACCATCACCTGGTCAAGCCCGCGAACTTCAACCAATTGCGGACCATTCTGGCCACCGCTGCGAAAGCAAATCGATGAACACAGCCGTCATCACAACATCGGAAAAAACCCTTCGAGTCCTGATCGTCGACGACAATCGCGACGGCGCGGATGCTCTGGGCCTGTTGCTGGAAGAACTCGATAACCAGGTGCATGTGACCTACGGCGGAGTTCAGGCGCTGGATGTGGCCAAAGCGTTTCGTCCGGATCTGATTTTAGTGGATCTGCTGATGCCCGGCATGGACGGTTGCACGCTGGTTTCCAGGTTTCGTCAACTGCCAGCCTTCAGCGCGGCAAAGATCGTCGCGATCACCGGACAGAAGATGGAGGAATACAGAACTCGCGCGATGGAGGCCGGTTGTGATCTGGTGTTGTATAAGCCGGTGACTCTGGCCGCTGTTCGGATGATTCTGGAAAGTCTGCTACCGGGTACCGGCAAAGCGCCTTCGGCATCGACACCGCGTCTGCCAACGCAAGCTGTCGATAAAACGCGGCTGCCTATCGGTGAAGCACGCCGGTTAAGAAATGAACGCTCGTCAAAGTCGCTGACTCAGGAAGAAATTGAAGCGTCGATCTGTGACGGCATCATCCGCTTTCAGGATGAATATCTGGGCTGGCGCGCCGATCAGGTTCGCACGCATTTAATCAAAGATATGTTGCTGGTGCGAATCACCGGAGTGCTGACTCGGGCCGAACAGCAACTGGGCAAATCGGACGTGCCGGAAAAAGGTCGCGACCTGATTAAGCAAACTCGCAAACAGTTACTGGAACTGGCGCGCCCGATGCTGGAATCGCTGATTCACGAAGTGGCCGGAGTCAAAGTCAGCAGCATGCACCATGACATCAGCACCAACACCGGAGAAGAAGTGGTGATCTTTACTCTGGAGGAAGCTCCAAAATTTCAACCCGGCTGAGGGGTGTTTAGCCCGGAGGGCGACTCAGCTCTTGCCGGTGGCGTGAGCCACCGGAACCAAAAAACAGAAATTCAAAGGCCGGAGGCCGACACAAGTCTGCGATCGCCAGCGCGGTTGTGTCGCCCTCCGGGCTGGGTGTTCGGCATTCGCTCCGGTGGCTGACGCCACCGGCAAGGGATGTGTCGGCCTCCGGCCTGAGTCGCGGATTCCCGCGCGGCTGATTGGGAGTGAAACGTCTAAACACTTGTTAAACGAAGCAACCAACCTATGCAGTTCACATGGCTTCAAAAACCAATCGCCAAATTCACCGCATGGAAAACAGGATCCTGCAAAACAGGTTCGTCGGCTCTTCAGGCAGAAGAAAAACCGGTTCGTGCTGAACTCTTCAACATCGATCAACTGCAGGTTCATGCCAAAGCCATTGCGTCTCGACATCGACTGAAACAGAAGCAGGTTTCCACCAGTCTGTTGCTACGGTTGAATGAAAACGAACAGGTGCTGTTGTCGACTTATGATCTGGTCACCGCCGCATCCGCTCGCAATGATCGCATCGCTCCTGCCGCAGAATGGCTGCTGGACAATTTCTATCTGATCGAAGAACAGATCCGAGCGACTCGAAGGCTGCTGCCGCCAGCGTACAGCAACAACCTGCCTCAACTTGCCGACGGACCGAATGCGAGTCGGCCTCGAATTTACGCGATCGCTCTGGAACTGATTGCCCACACCGATGGGCGCGTCGATGCCGAAGGTGTGGACGCCTTTATCGCGGCCTATCAGTCGGTCACGCCGCTGACATTGGGCGAATTGTGGGCGTTGCCGCTGATGATGCGGTTGGCGTTGATTGAGATTCTGCGCGGCGTGGCCGTGCGGATCGCGCGAGGCCGTTGTGCTCGCGACCAGGCCAATAGCTGGGCCTCCCGAATGATGCAGACGGTTGAACGCAGCCCGACAGATCTGGTGATCGTGCTGGCCGATATGGCTCGCGAAGGGTTGGCATTATGCGGCGCGTTTGTTGCCGAACTGACGCGGCATCTGCAGTTACAGAACAGCAATTTTTCGCTGGCTCACACCTGGCTGGAACATCGTCTGTCCGAACAGGGACAGACCATTGACCATCTTGTCGCTCAGGAAGGTCGCGAACAGGCGGCCGACCATGTGTCGTTTGGTAACAGTATCACCAGTCTGCGTTTTCTAAGCGTTCACGACTGGCGTGACTTTGTGACGCAGCAAAGCGTGGTTGAACACATCCTGCTGCAGGATCCCGCAGGCGTTTATGCAAACATGGACTTCGCCACGCGCGATCGCTACCGACACGCGGTGGAAGCCATCGCCAGACGATCGCAGTATTCAGAACATGAAGTCGCCAGTCGAGCCATTCAGTTGTCTCAGACTGAAGCGGTGGATGACGTCAATTACACGAATCAACGATCGAACCACGTGGGTTTCTTCCTGCTGGATCGAGGTCGCCCGGCTTTGGAACATCTGGTCAACATGCGGCTGACGCCTGGTGTGCTGATCGATAAATCACGCCGACATTTCCCACTGGCCATCTATCTGACCTTCATCACCGTTGTGGCAACAGCCGCAATCGCGGCCATGCTGCGTTACGGCCGCTGGCATGAACTTTCAACGTTCGCGATGTGGTTGTTGATTGTGCCAATGGTGCTGTGTGCGGCTCACTTTGCGATGGAAATCATCAACTGGCTGACGCACATCACCATGCAGCCGCAGCCGTTGCCCCGCATCGATTTTCAGGAGGGGCTGCCGCCGGAACACCGAACTCTGGTGGCCGTACCAACGATGCTGGGCAGCAGTGACGGCATCGATCATCTGCTGGAAGGCATCGAAATCCGCTTTTTGGCCAATCGCGATACCTGTCTGCACTTTGCTTTGCTGACGGACTTTCCGGACGCCGACCAGGAAACTCTGCCCGGTGATGCTGCGCTGGTTCAAAAGATCTCTGACGGAATTACCGCCCTCAATGAAAAGTACCAAACCGAACGTGACGATCTGTTCTTTCTAATGCATCGCAATCGACGCTGGAACGAACAGGAACAGATTTGGATGGGCTACGAACGCAAACGCGGAAAGCTGGCCGATCTGAATGCCACTCTGCGCGGAGCCACCGACCGCTTCGCTGTAATCGTCGGCAATCAGTCGATACTGTCCGGCGTGAAGTACGTCATCACACTGGACACAGATACTCAACTGCCTCGCGATACCGCACGCGAACTGGCCGGAGCGATGGCTCATCCGCTGAATCGCCCTGTGATTGATCCCGCCAGCGGTCGCGTCACCGACGGCTACACCATTCTGCAACCGCGAGTTGGCATTTCGCTGCCGAGTGCCACGCGGTCCTGGTTTGTGCGTCTGTACGCCGGCGATCCGGGCGTTGATCCGTACACGCGAGTCATCTCGGACCTGTATCAGGATTTGTTCCACGAAGGTTCGTTCATCGGCAAGGGCATTTACGATGTCGATGCATTCGAACAGCAGTGTTCGAACTTTCCGGAAAACACCGTCCTGAGTCACGATTTGCTGGAAAGCTGCTACTGCCGATCGGGCCTGCTGAGCGACGTGATTTTGTACGAAGACTTTCCGTCCAGCTACGCGGCCGACGCTGGTCGACGACATCGTTGGGTGCGCGGTGACTGGCAAATCGCGGGATGGCTGCTTCCGAAGGTGCGCGATCGCAAGGGAGTTTCAACCGCCAATCCCATCACCATGCTGTCGCGCTGGAAGATCGCCGACAATCTGCGGCGCAGTCTGACTCCCGTGGCCATGCTGGTGTTTTTGCTGATCGCGTGGCTGCAGCCCTCGAATGCATTTACTGTGGCAGCCACGCTGTTTCTGATCGCCGTGTTGGCGCTGCCAACATTGCTGATGGCTGCCGTCGACTTGATCCGCAAACCGCTGGATCTGCCCGTTACGATTCACGCCAGAACGTGCGCCGTAACACTGGGACCGCAGCTCGCTCAGTGTTTGCTGACGTTCATTCTGTTGCCGTACGAAGCCGCGATGAGTCTGGATGCGGTGATTCGAACTCTGGTTCGAGTCCACTGGACGCATCGTCGATTACTGGAATGGAAAACCGCCAGCGAAGGCGACAGTTCCACCAGTTCCACGTTGTCGGGATTCTTCCGCACAATGTGGGTCGCACCTGCCATGGCTCTGGCTGTCGCAGTCGGTCTGCTACTGTTCAGGACGGATCGTTTGTTGTGGTTAGGTCCGTGGCTTGTCCTGTGGGCCGCGGCGCCGGGCATTGCCTGGTTTATCAGTCGTCCGATCGTGACGACCGTCGTTCAACTGACTCAAACGCAACGACTGTATCTGCGTCAATTGGCTCGCCGAACCTGGCGTTACTTTGAAACCTTTGTGGCCGCCGATGACAACTGGTTGCCGCCCGACAATGTTCACTTCAATCCGCACCAAGCCATCGCATCGCGAACCAGCCCGACCAACATCGGCATGGCGCTGCTGGCAAATCTGACGGCATATGATCTGGGCTATTGTTCCGCCAGTCGCATGATCGACCGAACTCAAAAGACGCTGGGCACCTTGTCGCGACTGGAGCTCTATCACGGCCATTTGCTGAATTGGTACGACACGCGCACGCTGGAACCACTGATTCCGCGTTATGTATCCACGGTCGACAGCGGCAACCTGGCGGCTCAGTTGCGGATTCTGAGCGGTGGATTTCGTGAAGCTGTAGACGCTAAAGTCGTGCCGCCGGAACTATTTTCCGGACTGCAGGACACGCTGGAAATCTTTCTGCTCGAAGCTCGTCAGTCTGGCAAACCCAGCAGCTTTAGCGACCACGGGCCGATCGATCCCAATACAAAACTAAAGATCCAGCGTCAGATTCAGCAACTGAAGCACAGCGAACACAGCGTTGATATGACGGCCGCCACGTTGCAGTCCGTGCAAACACTGGCTGGGGAACTGCAGCTTCTAACCGCCGACCACACCGAACTCCACTGGTGGGCCACAGCGTTGGAAACAACGTGTGCGGATCATCTGCATGATTTGCAGCAACTGGCGGCATGGTCGCAGATCAAAACTCCACCCGACGGGAACAATCTGTCATGCAGCAAAGAACTCACCGACAAGCTTCAGACGCTTCAGAACACGCTTCACGAACAGACATCATCGCCCACACTTGCTGCCGTGGCGGCTCTGCCCGTGCTGCTCAATCCGCTGATGGCTGGTGTTCTGGAAGACCTCGAAGCGTGCTGTGGAAACTGTGAGGCAACGGCGACCGGTAACGCTCTGAATGACGACACGCAAACGCAATGTGACGGCCATGCGGCGATTCGAACCTGGGTGACCAGTCTTCAGGAAGCAACTGCCGCGTCGTCACAGTTTGCCGTCGCACAAATCAAAGACCTGCAGCACTTGGCCAGTGAATGTGATGAATTCGCCGAAATGGATTTCGACTTCCTGCACAACACAGATCGAGATCTATTTTCCATCGGCTTCAATGTCAGCGAAAACCGACTGGACGCAGGCTGCTACGACCTGCTGGCATCGGAAGCGCGGCTGGCCAGTTATCTGTTGATCTCGAAGGGGCATTATGGACAGGAACATTGGTTTGCACTGGGACGATTGCTGACCAACACCGGCGGAGCGACCGCGCTGCTAAGCTGGAGCGGTTCGATGTTCGAATACCTGATGCCGCTGCTGGTGATGCCGACCTACGAGCACACTCTGCTGGACCAAACGTGCCGAGCCATCGTGCGTCGACAGATACAATACGGCCGTCAGCGCGGCGTGCCGTGGGGCATTTCCGAATCCGGCTACAATGCCGTCGATCGCAATGCCAACTACCAGTATCGAGCGTTCGGAGTTCCCGGCCTGGGCCTGAAACGTGGGCTCGCAGAAGACCTGGTGATCGCTCCGTACGCGACCGCGTTGGCATTGATGGTGGAACCGGCCGCAGCCTGTGCGAATCTACAGCGGATGTCCAAAGATGGCCGCGAAGGCGCATATGGTTTCTTCGAAGCAATCGACTACACACCGTCACGGCTGGCTCCCGATACCAGCAGCACCACCGTGCGACAAGTGATGGCGCACCATGCGGGCATGAGTCTGCTGGCGCTGGAATACGTGCTGCTGGACAAGCCGATGCAGCGCCGCTTTGCTGCCGACCCCGAGTTCCGAGCGGTCGATTTGCTGCTGCACGAACGCATTCCCAAAGCCACGGTTCCCGTGTTCCCTCATGCCGTCGAAGCCAGCGCGACGCGAATTGCATCTGCCGAAGAAGCCGGCATGATGCGCGTGTTCACCGATCCCAACGGTGCAATGCCGGAAGTGCATCTGCTGTCGAACGGTCATTACCATGTGGTGATGACTCACGCGGGCGGCGGCTACAGTCGCTGGCGAGGTCTGGCGATCACACGTTGGCGAGAAGACGTGACTCGCGACTGCTGGGGCACGTTTTGCTATCTGCGGGATGCGGAATCGAATCACCTGTGGTCCACCGCCTGGCATCCCACGCAGACACCGGGCAAAAAATACGAAGCCATCTTCACGCAAGCTCGCGCCGAATATCGCCGAGCCGACGAACAGATCGAAACGCACACGCAAATCAGCGTGTCTTCTGAAGACGATGTCGAACTGCGGCGCGTCACTCTGACCAATCGTTCGGGACGACGTCGACTGATTGAAGTCACCAGCTATGCCGAAGTCGTGCTGGCAACTCAGGCTCAGGACGAAGCGCATCCCGCGTTCAGCAACCTATTTGTGCAGACGGAAATCATTCCTGAGCAGTCCGCCATCTTCTGCACGCGGCGGCCGAGATCTCAGGAAGAACGACCACCGTGGATGATTCACATGATGTCCGTATCCGGCAAAGTGGCCGGTGAGACGTCCTTCGAAACGGATCGCATGAAGTTCATTGGTCGCGGTCGCACGGTGGCCAATCCGGCAGCGTTTGATCACAGCGGCAACCTGTCAAACACCGCCGGAGCCACTCTGGATCCCGTCGTCAGCATTCGCTGCACGGTGATTCTGGAACCCAACGAATCCGCGACCATCGACGTCATCACCGGCGTTGCGGAAGAACGAGCCGGCATTCAGGCGATGGCCGAAAAATACGGCGACCCCGCGCTGGCGGCGCGAGTGTTCGAACTGGCCTGGTCCAGCAGCCCGATTCTGTTGCAGCAGTTCAACATTTCCGAAGCGGATGCTCAGGTTTACGGTCGGCTGGCCAGTTCCATCGTCTTCGCTTCTGCTCGCCGCCGCGCTAACAGCAGCCTGCTGATGCGCAATCGGCACGGCCAGTCGGGTTTGTGGGGCTACGGGATTTCCGGCGATCTGCCCATCATGCTGGTGCGCATCCGTGATTCCGATCGCATCGATCTGGTGCGGCAGGCCTGCCAGGCTCAGATCTACTGGCGCATGAAAGGGCTAAGCGTTGACTTGGTCGTTTGGAACGAAGATGAATCTGTCTATCGTCAGGACCTGCAGGAATCCATCATGGATCTGCTGGCCGCCAGTCCGGAAGCCGCGATGATCGATCGACCGGGCGGTGTGTTCATTCGTCGCAGCGATCAGATTTCAGATGAAGACCGTAGTCTGTTTCAAACCGTCGCTCGAGTCGTGCTGGTGGACGATGCCGGAACGCTGGCCGAACAGGTTGATCGTCGAGGTCGCAGCGACGTGATGCCTCCGGTGTTTACTCCGATCCGTCGTTTAGCTCCGATCGTACCAACGAAAGATCCAGCCGCGCGAGATCTCGCGTGCTTTAACGGACTGGGCGGCTTTAGTCAGGACGGTCGCGAATACGTCATCATTCTTCCGCCCGATACAGCCACGCCGGCTCCGTGGGTCAACGTGATTGCCAATGCACAAATCGGCACCGTGGTTTCTGAAAGCGGCAGCGCATATACGTGGACGGAAAACAGCCACGAATTTCGGCTGACCCCGTGGAACAACGACGCCGTTTCCGACACCTGCGGAGAAGCCGTCTATCTGCGTGATGAAGAATCGGGCCGCTACTGGTCGCCGTCGCCGCTGCCGACAAAAGGCAACCACACTTATACCGTGCGACACGGATTCGGGTACAGCATCTTCGATTATTCTGAAGACGGCATCGTCACTGAATTGTGTTTGTACGTGTCCACTGATGCCGCCGTGAAGTTCGCGCGCATTAAAGTCACCAACACCAGCGGTCGAACGCGGCAACTTTCGCTAACGGGATTCTGGGAATGGGTGCTGGCCGATGTCCGCAGCAAGTCCGGCATGCATATCACAACCGAAGTTGATCAGGTCACTGGCGCGATCTTTGCCAGAAACCCCTACAGCCCGGAATTTGCAGATCGAGTGGCCTTCGCAGACTGCAGCGAAACCAATCGCACCTTCACCTGTGATCGCACAGAATTTCTGGGACGCAACGGTTCAGCCGCCAGCCCCGCCGCTCTGCAACGCACTCGGTTGTCCAACCGCAGCGGAGCGGGACTGGATGCCTGCGCGGCCATTCAGACTCACTTCGCGCTGGGCGATCATCAGGAAAAGATCGTCGTCTTCACGATTGGTGCGGCCACTGGCGACACTGCCGCGCGAGATCTTGTGCAACAAAATCGCGGCGAAGGAAACGCTCAGCAAACGCTGGAAGGCGTGTGGCATTACTGGAGCCAGACGCTGGGCAAGGTCTACGTCGAAACGCCCGATCAGTCCGTCAATTTTCTAACGAACGGCTGGTTGATTTATCAGACTCTGGCCTGCCGCATGTGGGCTCGATCAGGCTTCTATCAATCCGGCGGAGCATACGGATTCCGCGATCAGTTGCAGGACAGCATGGCGTTGGTTCATGCCGAACCGGGGCTGGCTCGCGAACATCTGCTGCGAGCCTGCTCACGCCAGTTTCGCGAAGGTGATGTGCAGCACTGGTGGCATCCGCCGGTCGGTCGCGGCGTCAGAACTCACTTTTCCGACGACTTCCTGTGGCTGCCTTTAACGCTGTGTCGCTACGTTCGTATGACCGGAGACACCGGCGTGCTGGAAGAAATCATTCCGTTTCTCAGTTCGCGGCCTCTGCGAGACGACGAAGAAGCCAACTACGATCTTCCCGAAGTGTCCGACGACATCGGCACCGTTTATCAACATGCTCTGCGAGCGGTCGAAAACGGGCTGCGGTTTGGTGTTCACGGTCTGCCACTGATCGGCTGCGGTGACTGGAACGACGGCATGAATCTGATCGGCCAGCACGGCAAAGGCGAAAGCGTATGGCTGGCGTTCTTTCAGTTTGAAGTGCTGAATCAGTTCAGCGAACTGGCGCGGCAGCACGGCGACGAAGTCTCTGCCGATCGTCTGGAATTGGAAGCCGTGCAACTGCGAGGCAACATCGAACAGCACGCATGGGATGGTCAGTGGTACCGCCGAGCCTACTTTGACGACGGCACTCCGCTGGGTTCTGCCCAGAACGAAGAATGCCAGATCGACGCGATTGCTCAGGCGTGGTCAGTGCTGTCAGGGGCCGGCAAGCACGAACGAGCCGAACAGGCGATGGCCAGCGTGGATCAGCAACTGGTGCGTCGCGACGATCAACTGATTCAACTGCTGGATCCACCGTTCGATCAATCGGATCTGAACCCCGGCTATATCAAAGGCTACGTGCCGGGCGTGCGAGAAAACGGCGGCCAGTACACTCACGCCGCCATCTGGACCATCATGGCGTTCGCTGAAATGGGTGAGACCGAAAAGGCGTGGGAGCTGTTCAATATGATCAACCCGGTCAACCACGGATCGACCGCAGAAGCGATTGCCACTTACCGAGTGGAACCTTACGTCGTGGCCGCCGACGTTTACGGAGTGAAACCGCATATCGGTCGCGGTGGCTGGACGTGGTACACCGGTTCGGCCGGCTGGATGTACCGGCTGATCACCGAATCTCTGCTCGGCCTGACGCTGGACGTCGACAAACTTCGCTTCAACCCGCGTCCACCCAAAGCGTGGCCTTCGTTCAAAGTCCATTACCGCCACCACGGAACTTTCTACCACATCAACATCATCAACACCGGCCCCGGCAACGAAGTGAAAGGACTGCTGCTGGACGGTGTCGCTCAACCAGAACACATTGTCCCACTGACCGACGACACCGCGAATCACGAAGTCGAAATCACGCTTGGATAAGGCTGCCTCTGACGTTTCATTTTGCCGTCACACTCGCCGTCGTCGCAGCATGGATGGCAGCGTCGTTCGGTGCTGACAGCGAAATGGATGACGAGACGATGGGAGCACTACGTCAGTATGTCGGCGATGACTTTTCCTCGATCGATGTCTAGGCGTTTGCGGCCGGGGACTTCCAGTTGTGTGTTGTCCAAGCCCAGCAGATGCAGGACGGTCGCGTGCAGGTCGGTCACGTAATGACCTTCTCCCAGAGCATGATAGCCCAGTTCGTCCGTGGCACCGTGGACGTGACCGCGCTTGATGCCCGCACCTGCCAGCCAGATCGTGAATCCGTTGGGATGATGATCGCGGCCCGTGGTTCCGCCCGATCGTTCTTCCAGTCCCGGCGTCCGACCGAATTCGGTACAGAACACGACCGTTACGTCTTCCATCAAGCCCCGCTGTTTCAAATCCGTCAACAATCCCGCTATCGGTTTGTCGATGGACAGACACATTTTGGAATGATTCTCGCGCAGCTTTTGATGCGAATCCCAGGTGCCGTACGCGGAAGGAAAGACCTGCACAAATCGGACTCCGCGTTCGACCATCCGACGAGCCGCCAGCAGACGTTCTCCGGCAACTTTTGTGGCTGCGTTGTCGAGGCCATACAGGCTGGCGATCGACGCGTCTTCGGCGCTCAGATCCACGGCATCCGGAACGGCGGCCTGCATTCGAAACGCCAGTTCATAGGATTTGATGCGTGCCTGCAGTTGTTCGTCACCGGGAAATTTCTCGGCAGAAATCTGATTCAATTCTTCCACCAGCTGAAACTCACTGGTCTGCTGAGCCGCCGTGTGGCCGGCCTGTCGAGCACCAAAAGCCAGCGGGTTCTGTGGGTCCAGTTGCAGCGGAACGCCTGAATGTTCCGGGCCCAGGTAATACGAATCGATGGACAGTCGAGTGTCCGTTCTGGTGGGTCCTCCCAGCACCACAAATCGAGGCAGGTTTTCATTCAGGGAACTCAGCCCGTAATGCGCCCAGGCACCGATGCTGGGTTCCGGTTCATCCAGACGATGACGTCCGGTGTGAATCTGATTCTCAGCCGCGTGATCATTGTCGGTCGTCCACATGTTGCGCACAAAGCTGATGTCATCGACACAGCCTGCCAAGTGCGGCCACCAGTCACTGATGGCGATTCCGCTTTGCCCGTGCTGACGGAAGCCGACCTGCAGAGGATAGATGGTGGGATAAACGTCGCGCACGTTGATCTCTTCTGCAGCCACACTTCGAAATCGCTTATTGTGCAGTTCCGATTCAACAGGGTTGGAATAAGGCGTTTCCGAATACGTTTTCCCGGAATATTTATTCAACGCGGGTTTAGGATCAAAAGTTTCCATGTGACTGTAGCCACCCGACAGAAATACCCAAATCACAGACTTGGCACGCGGCGGAAAGTGGTGCTGCCCGGTTGGTATCGCGCCACGCACAATGCCATCCTGAGCCAGCATGGCGGCGGCGGCCAGACCCGAAAAACCCATGCCGGAATCAGCCATAAATTTGCGACGCTGCATCTTTGACGCTCCTTTGGATTCGGCCGGAAAAAAGTGTTCGGTGCAGAAAACACCGCACCCAGTTTCCCATCGTTCATTAGCGAACGGTGACAAAGTCGTTGTGATTGAACAGCACGCGAACCAGACTTTCGCGAGCTGCCTCACCTGAAATGTGCTGCACCTGTTGCTGAAGAAAGCGTTCCGCCGCAGCCTGCTCGCGAGGTTCCGGCTGCCTTGCCAGCACTCGCTGAAAAGCCTGCTGCACAAACTGAGTGCTGTCGTCTTTGGTGATTTCCATGATCAGGCCGCTGGTCGCTTTGGCCGCAGTATGTACCAGCTGACTGTTGCTGAGCGCCAAAGCCTGTTGCGGAACCACTGTGCTGGTGCGCCGAAAGCAATCTCCCGGATCCGGAGCGTCAAAGACTTCTGCCAGTGCATTGTTGCCGCCGCCGTCCGGATACACTTCGTAATAAAGACTGCGACGATAACTGGTCATGGCCTCAGTATTCGGACGCACTTCCCCGCCGACCCTGCTGTCCAGCAGACCCGCAATCGCCAGCAGGCTGTCGCGCACGGCTTCTGCTTCCATGCGCTGTGAATTCATTCGCCACAGATACCGATTCTGATCGTCAATCGCCAGATTCGCTTCCAATGCCTGAGCAGAAGATGTCATCTGATACGCTCGACTGGTGACAATCAGGCGATGAATGTGCTTCATGCTCCATTCGCGTTCCACCAGTTCGACCGCCAGCCAGTCCAGCAGCTCAGGATGAGTGGGTTGTTTGCCGTTGCGTCCAAAGTCAAACACACTGGCAACCAGCGGCTCCCGGAAGTGTCGCATCCAGATGTGATTGATGGCAACTCGAGGCGTGAGCGGATGGTCCGGATGAGTGATCCATTCTGCGAGAGCCCGACGCCGCCCCGTACTCTGACCCGAAGTCAACGGGCTCAGCCGCTGATACTGGGTCGATTCGGTTGCTGCGGCCAGTTGGTCCTGAACGGTCTTTTGCTGTTGCTCGGCGACCGTTAGTTGTTTTTCGACGGCCTGAATCTGTTCAGCACGCTTCTTGTCCGATTCGGGCAGACCGCGCGCCCGGGCCAGTTGCTGCCGGCTGTTTGCCACCTGCCATTCCGCCTCCAGATATCGAGCCTTTCGCTGAGCAACCACCGCTTGTTGTGACAACTGCTGAATGGTCTCAGCCGGTGCACCATCGCGAACGGCATTGTCCGCATGAATAGTGGCCTGCAGACGGGAGGCGTTTTGAACGGCCGCTGCATGTCTGAGCTGCGCTGTCTGCAACGCTTCACTGCCCGCTCGTACGGCTGCTTTTGCTGCCAAGAACTGAGCATGCGCCTGAGTGGCCGACTGACATCCGCCAACCGACGAAACCATCGACACAGATGTCCCCGAACACAGCGGATGCGCAGTCCATCCCTGAACTCCAGCCACATCTCGACCGTCACTGAAGTCCGGAGCCTCAAAGTTCCAGTTCCAGCGCTGACTGCCGAAATTCGCCTTCACGTCGTCCACCAGCACCCGGGTTCCGGTCTGACAGTCGAGGGTCAACGGCTGGCGTGGATGCTCGGCAGGATTCCAGCCATTCAGAGCGATGTCCACATCTGCAAGTAACGGCTGATCTGCCGCATCCGAAACGGTCGCTATTCTTAGTCGAGCGACATCGTCTGCTGGCTTCAGCACCAGCGTGACATGCATCACCTGAGGCTGGCCAACGGAATAAGTGCCGGCAACAAATTCCAAAAAGCCGCCCGGCTGATAAGCTCGAATCTGACCATTTCGGAAACCCACATAAAGCGCCGTCAGATGCTTCGAATTGTCTCTCGCAAGTTGAAAGTTGAAGTGTCCGTCATTCAGAATGGACAGCGTGAACTGCAGCCCGGCCCCCTCGGAAACTTCGCTCAATGGCAACAGCTCATGCTGGACGATGCGACGTCCCGAACCACCGTCCAGCAGCAGTGACTGCTGCCCTTCCAGAGCACCCCGTTCACCGGATGCGATTGCCTTCTGCAACGCGGCCTGAAATTCTGATTCCGCCGCCTCGACCTGTGCGGCCAGTTCAAGCGTTTCCTGAGTCGGCTGCTGTGCGGCTTCCAGTGCCGCAGTCGCCGCGTCAACTTCCGCCGTTTGTTCAGCGATGAGTGCTTTCTGCAAATTGGGTCGGGAACCTGGATACCAGCCTTCACGAGACAGCTCAACGGTTGTGATTTCAGGAAACGGTACCTTCAGAAACTCAGGCACACCCGGCGGAATGCTGCCGCGCCCTTCCACTCGATTGCGTTCGTCACCACCCGCGTAAAACCACGTCGGGGCCTCCAGTGATTCATCAAACACACGCACCATGCCTTCGCGAACAACCTTCCGCGATCCCCCATATTTATAAACTTCAAACGGCGGCGGCTCGGGGCCACCCACCACTCGATCCTGCCGAATGCCGATCGGTTCGAAAAAAGCTCGCATGCGAAAATAATCGTCATGCGAAACAGGATCATATTTGTGGTCGTGGCAATGAGCACAATTGAAGGTCAGCCCCAGAAAAGCCTTGCCCGTGTATTCCACGTTGTGCCGCATCCACTCGTTGGGATTCAGCGAATAGTAATTGCGAATCAGATAACCAGTCGCCGGCCATGCAGAATCATCAGCGGCCGCCACTTCATCAGCCGCCAGCATTTCCTGAATCATGCGCGCGTAACTTTTATCCGCATTCAGAGAATCCACAATCCATTCGCGCCACCGCCAGATTTGAGGAGCACTGTTGCGCACATCATTTTGCTGTCGCCGTCCATACCAGTCGGAATAGCGCCAGATATCCATCCAATGCCGAGCCCAGCGTTCGCCATATTGCGGTGACGCCAGCAGATCTTCCACAATCTGCGAATAGTGTGCAGGCGAAGGATCCGCCACAAACTTTTCCAATTGCGGAATCGTGGGCGGCAGGCCCGTCAGATCCAGAAACACACGTCGCAAGCGATGTTCAGGTGACGCATCCGCAGCCTGTTGCAACCCATGAGCCTGATGATGCTGCCGGATCAGCTGATCCAGCGCATTCCGTGACCAGTTGTCGTCACCGATATCCGGCACCGACGGACGTTCGGGCTTTTGAAAGGCCCAGTGCTGAGAAGGGTCGGCTTCGGGTTTCTCATTGTCCGGCGATACTGCTCCGACAGAAATCCAGCGTCTGAATGCGTCGACTTCTGCGGCCGTCAACGGCTTGCCGTCCGGTGGCATGCGATAGCCGTCTTCGGTTGACGTCAGCCGGTCCAGCAGCTGCGAATCGTCGACACCCACCAGATCAATCACGGGACCACTGGCACCGCCTTTTCGCAAGAGCGCTCCCGTGTCAACTCGCAACCCCGCTTCCTGCTTCAATCCTCCATGACACGCATAACATCGTTCTTTCAGCACAGGCTGAATATGACTCTGGTAAAGGGACTCTTCCGCGCCGATGGCACCGGAAACTGCTGTCAGAATCGTGCCGCAACACACCAGCGATAAGAAGCCTGATACATGCATCTTCATAGCATACTTTCGACGCTCGCCGTTCTCGCAGCAAAGCGGCCCAAGTCAACCACCCACCATTGAGAGATCGCCCGACAGCTCACAAAATTTGGCTCAACAGCCTGCGACTGAACTCAGAAACATTGTGATCCAAGCGGACCCCGGTGTCTACAGGTGCAGCCGTGATGTCTGACATAATCAGCCGGCACAGCTGCTGCATCAACGATCGTCTGTACAGACTTAGAACGGATTCTGTCCATTCCGTTCGCACCAACCTATCGATCAACGGGTGAGGTTGTCCAGTGCAGACTACGAAAAACGCAGCCATGAACCAGTCCTGAATGCTGCTTTTTCCGCAGAATGCATCCTGCATCCAGTCCGTCACTGCCATGAATCGCTCAGTTTCAGGAGTTCACCAATGATGGGGATTCCAAACAGTTGTCGAGCCTGCAGCGGTTGCTGAACACAGAGAAACCTCGCGTCTGTATCGCGGATTTTGGGGGACAGCACTTTGCTGATTGGTGAGTCCCGAAGGGCGTGCGGTAAATAATTTTGGTGTTGGATGATTCTGTTTTGTGAGCGGCACGGCGCTAGCCGCCGGCTCTTCCCGTGCGTTGCCGGCGGCTAGCGCCGTGCCGCTCACAGAACATCCGCAAACTTATAATTCGCACGTTCCTACCGGGACTGAATCGCACCGGTCACAACACGGGACTGAACAGCCTCGCGATGGCGGTTCCCGCTCGTGAGAGCATCGGTTGCAGCCGATGCCGGATCGCACCGAATTGCGTCGATTGTGCGAAGTCCTTTTCCAACATCGTGGCGGTGTCCGCGATCAATTGTGGATCACTGATGGCAAGCATCAACTCAAAATTCAGATGTAAGGAACGATTGTCAAAATTCGTTGAACCAAGCAGTACCAACGCGTCATCGACCAACACGCACTTTTGATGCAGGAACGCATCTTGATAACGGAAAACCGGAATATCACGTTCAGCCAGTTCTCGTTCGTAATAGAACCCTGCTAGGTAAACCGCCCACTCGTCGCCCATCGAAGGAATCAGAAATCGCACCCCAACGCCTCGGGCCTTTGCCATCGACAGGGCCACCAACAACGCATCATCGGGAACCAAGTACGGCGTGCTGATCCAGACTCGTTGCGTGGCCGAAGCGATCGCGGCAACGAACATCATCGTTGCTCGAGGCCGCTGATCGGCCGGGCCGGTCGCACATACGGCCGCTTGGCCGGTGACTGTGTCCGTTGCGAAAGCGTCGTGATCCCAGTTCGCTTCGGGCATGTTGGTGCGGGCGGCCCAGTAGTAGTCGCCCGCAAACACAGCCTGAACTTTTCTGGTAATCGGCCCTCGTGCAAGGATGGCCGTATCGCGCCAATTCAAGTCGGGTGTTCCTCGGTATTCGTCGCCAATGTTCAATCCGCCAACCAGCGTGGTCCGTCCATCGATGACGGCCAATTTGCGATGGTTGCGAAAGTTGATTTGGAAACGATTGGCCCAGCCCTGACGAGTATAAAACGCACGAACATCTACTCCGCCGTCACGCAGACGTTCCAGATAGCGGGCGCTCAGGCGCAAGCAACCGATTTCGTCGTACAGCAGTCGCACGCAGACACCTTCGGAGGCTCGACGCATCAGTGCATTGGCAAAACGATTGCCGACGACATCATCGCGGATGATGTAGAACGCCACGTAGACATAGCTTCTGGCGGCATCAATCTCGTCGATCAGCCGATCGAAAAACGCCGGCCCATTGATCAACAATTCAAATTCGTTACCGCCGCACAGGGGCGTATCCAGAACATCCGCAATCTGCTCCAGCGGCGTCGCTTGCCGAGTGGCTCTGGAATTTGTTGGCGTCATCAATTCCTGATGCACGGCGGTGACGGACGCTCGGTGAGAATTTTCGACATCACGAATGGCTTCACGATAACCCGCGAACCGATGCCGAGCGAAAACCCAATACAGCGGCAACGCCAACCAGGGCATGGCGATCAATCCAACGACCCAGGCGACCGTGGCCTGTGACGTGCGAACATGATTGAGCGCATGAAACGCGGACACAATCGCGATCAACTCGACAACAATCGCGATCGCCGATACCGCGTGAAACGACGACCAGGGTTCGACGAAATAGAGAAAGTCTTGCATATCGTCTCGATTCCAAAGCGGGGTAAACATGCCCGATTAGGTGATCGGCAGGTAAGATCTTTCCACTTGAAGCCTGAAACGCCAGCGAAGCGATGTTTTGTTCGGCTTTGCTGGCGCTTCAGGCTTCAAGTCGAAGCGTATGTTCTCTCTGGCCAAACAATGTCAACCGCACATCTCGTGCCTTTCCGCCATTGGCCGACGACTACATCACAAGTTCAAAGTCAGCGATCACGGGCAAATGATCCGATGCCTGGCGAGCCAAACCGATCCGTCCGGCAAAACTGTCCAGCAATCGAAGACCGCCGCGATAATAGATCGCGTCGAGGCTGCGGATCGGCAGCGCCGCCGGAAAGGTGTTCGCGCGAGCCACCGCACACTGGAACCCTAGCGGGAACATCAACTTTCGACCATGCTCGGCCCACACGTCGTTGAAGTCGCCGCCCACGATGAACGGTATCGAGGTTTGGCTGACTTCTTCCAGTAAGAGAATCCGTTTGATCTGCACACTTCGCTCGAAACCAGAAAGCCCCAAATGCGTGTTGCACAACATCAGCGTTTGCGACGTCGCGTTTGCATCAACCTCAACTCGGGTGACCAGCGCGCGGCGAGGTTTTTTAATGGACACTTTCAGATCTAGGTCCAACTGAACTCCCAACGGGAAACGACTCAGGATCGCGTTGCCGTACCGCCCGTTTTTGACTGCAACATTTCCCTGAAAGAGGAAATGGGGAAATTCTAATCGCTGTGCCAATTGCTCCGCCTGCCGATCCCGCTTTGACCTTGGAACACCTTCATCGACCTCCTGAAGGAAAACGATGTCGGGGTGATAGTGAGCAATCACCTCAACGATGCGTCCAAGATCATATCGACGGTCAATCCCGCCAATCCCTTTGTGGATGTTGTAGGTCATCAAACGCAAATGCACTGGCGATCAACTTTTGGTTGAGACGACTCTAAAACGAAGGTCTCACGAAGCATTACATCGCTTCGCGTCGGATTAGATTAACCAACCCGTCGACAGATGTGAATTTGCCAACGACACTGGTTTGAGGAAACATCAATTTAGGGATCGAACCTCCGCCCACTCGTTTGTCGAGAGCCACATGTCGCGCAATGAATTGATCAGGAACGCCTGAAGCCAATTCAACATCCAATTTTTCAGGATCCGTCAGACTTCTGGCTTTCGCAATTGTTTCGGCATAAGTGGGCGCTTCATCCTCGTCCAGCATCCACATGTGCAGCGGCGCGAATGCCTTGGGGTCGACTCGCCACATCGCCACGGCAAGCTTCGACAAGGCGCAGGACTCTTGGTAGTGCGGGCCGGTGACTTGGATCGTCGGGTTGCTGTCGGAATTGAGCGGAACCGGCAACAGAACAATCGCTAAGTCGTCCCCGAGTTGTTTCTGCGCACCACGTATTGCCCTGCACGTCTCACGGCACGGCGGGCAACAATAGTCGAACATTTCCACCATGACATACTTCGCATTGCTGGGACCAATGTGTGGCCAATCAGCAACTTTCAGCTTGACCGCACCTCCTTGAATGGCGGCAACCCGTTCGGGTGATTGATCCGCTTGAGATGAATTGGCCTGAACAACGCCGATGGCAAGTAAGCTTGGCAATGTAAACAGGCCAGCATGTCCCTGATTGCTTGGTGGAAGACCGGCACTTGTCACTGGAGCTTCAAACAGATTGTTATCGATAGGCTCGCTGCTTCCGTCGCTATCGGTAGGTGATTCATCGTTTCCACGCTGTGCCTTGAGAAATTTCTCTGGTCCATCGCCGCTTTTCGTTTGCCAAACGAAAAAAGCCGATGCTGCGGCAGACCTGTCGGTTTGCAACGGCATCGGCTTACTGACTAACTCGTCTCTCAATTTGCATTGAGCTACGCTTAATCGAGTTCTCCGAAAGAGTCGAGCGCAGTGCCTCACCGCGTTCGACCTGAATCAGGCTATCCGCCTGCTAATTGGTTGGCAAAGTCACAATATTGCGATTGCCTGAAATGCTTTTGTCCTTGTTGCATCCTCGATTTCACGACCATCGAGCTGCGGGTAACTCGCTGGCGTTTAGGACGAAGACTCTTTACCTTACCTCAGTAGTGGCGGAAGACTAAATGAACGGCAACTGCGATCTGGCGGGGGCTGGTTGAAGAGTAAGCTGACCGAGAGAAACACAGGCAATGTGTGTCTCTCGGTCGGCTTTTTACATTTGATCCCGCATTTTTTGGGCGTCGCCTCGCCAACGGACACCACGACACGGAAGTTGAAATGCCTGCAAAAAGAAGCGCACTCATGCCAAACCCAAACGACGCTTTGGCTTACGCGGAAAACATCATTGCAACCTTGCGAGAGCCCTTTGTGGTGCTCGATCAGAGCCTGCGAGTCCGCACGGCGAACACCGCCTTCTATCGGGGCTTCCACGTCTCAAAAGAGGAGACCGAAGGGCATTTCGTGTATGACCTAGGCAACGGACAATGGAATATCCCTCAACTCAAAACGTTGCTTAACGAAGTCCTGAACAACACTCCCGCCGTTGAAGGCTTCGAGGTTGAACACGAGTTCCCGACCATCGGTCAACGGCACATGTTATTGAATGCGCGCAGGTTCCCTCCCGAGAGCGACGTCCCACAATTGGTCCTGCTGGCCATTGAGGACAATACCGACCACAGGCGGGCGGAAGAAAAGCTGAGGAAGACCGAGCAACGCCAGCGGATTGTTTTGGACCTGATGCCCCAGAAAATCTTTACAGCCACGCCGAATGGTGACGTGGACTACTTTAATCCTCAGTGGACGGAATTCACCGGCATGTCCTTCGAGGAAATCAAAGGTTGGGGCTGGAAACAATTCATCCATCACGATGACGTTGAGGAAACCGTCCGAAATTGGGAGCACTCCGTCGCCACCGGCGAGTCATTTGTTCAAGAACATCGCTTCCGACATGCCGATGGTGAGTACCGCTGGCACGTCAGCCGGGCTTTGCCGATGCGGGATGGGGCGGGCAGTATCTTAATGTGGGTCGGCTCGAACACCGACATTCATGACATCAAGCTAACCGAAGTGGCAATGCGGGACTCCGAAATTCGCTATCGGCGGCTCTTTGAAAGTGCCAAGGATGGCATCCTGATTCTCGACGCCCGGACGGGTAAGGTGATTGACGCCAATCCATTCATGACGGCCTTGTTGGGCTACTCGCATGAAGAGTTTTTGGGCAAGGAGTTGTGGGAGATCGGTCTGTTTCGAGATATTGAGGAAAGCAGGGCGGTTTATCGGCAACTGCAAGAGACAGGCTACGTTCGCTACGAGGATATGCCGCTCGAAACTCACAGTGGACGGACGGTCGAAGTTGAGTTCGTCAGCAACGTCTATGCGGAAGATCATCACAAGGTCATTCAATGCAACATCCGTGACATCACGGAACGCCACCACTTGCAGCGAAAGACTCAGCAGCAGGCGACAGCGTTAGCCGATCTGAACCACCGTAAAGACGAATTTCTGGCGATGCTCGGCCATGAACTTCGCAACCCGCTCGCCCCCATTGTCAATGCCGCTCTACTGCTTCGTTTGCACATCAACAAGGATCGTCACAATGGAATCGATAATCCTGTTTTGGCCCAATCGACCGGAATCATTGAGCGTCAGACGGGCCAATTGTCACGCCTTGTTGATGAGTTGCTCGAAGTCTCTCGTATAACGACCGGAAAGATTCAGCTTCATCCTGAAACGATTTCCTTGAATGCCGTCGTGGAACATTCCGTCGCCTCAGTCCGTTCGCTAATCGAACGGAAGAAGCATGAACTCACGGTATCCCTGCCGACGCAGAATATCTGGCTCCACGCTGACGCAGCCCGCATCGAACAAGTGATTGTCAATCTGCTGACCAATGCCGCCAAATATACCGATCCCGGTGGTCACGTGTGGGTGACTCTTCGAAAAGAAGACGATGAAGCCGTATTGAGTGTGAAGGATAACGGTGTTGGAATCGCTCACCACATTCTGCCACATATGTTCGACCTGTTCGCGCAGGCGAAACCATCCCTGGACCGCTCACAAGGTGGGCTGGGCATCGGTCTGGCTTTAGTGCAAAGGTTTTTGGAATTGCACGGAGGAACTGTTGAAGCGACCAGCACTGTGGGACACGGGAGCGAGTTCGTCGTCAAATTGCCGATTGCCGAGTGAAGCGAAGGCAGATGATACCAATCCAAAATCGGCAATCGAAAATCGAAAATCCCTCCGAGTGTTGGTCGTGGATGACAACGTGGACATTGTGACGACATTGGCGATGCTGGTGCGAGAATCCGGCTATGACGTGCGGACGGCATACGATGGCTTGAAAGTCCTAGAAACCGCACTCGATTACCGACCCGCCGTGGTGTTGCTGGACATCGGACTGCCCGGAATGAATGGATTCGAGGTAGCGCAGCAGATTCGTCAGCAACCAACACTCAAGAACACGGTCCTCATCGCCATGACCGGTTACGGAAAGGAGAGTGATCGCCAGGCATCCAAGGCAGCCGGATTCGATTACCATTTGGTCAAACCGGGCGATCTCAGCAAGCTGCTGGAAATTCTGGAGACCATCTCAGAGTCCGTTCTTTTATGAACGCCGTTGAGACGAACTTCCAGCTCTTCGACGTTTGCTGTGAGAGTCTATCCGGAAATGCAGTCAGTGGAATTGCTGGCATCAGGGCTCGGGAGCAGATTTTTCCGATCGCGGAAATCGGGGTCCTTTGCAGGTGGCGCGCAGCGTCGCATCATGACTCCAATATGGCTGAGCTTGATCATGGCTTCCGCTGAATCGGTGCGTCGTTCGTTGTCTTTGCTGTTTCGTCGACACC